>CAZAUV010000007.1:0-32933 GCA_964488335.1 uncultured Bacteroides sp. | reverse complement strand
AATTAAGCCGTGCCCTTAAGAGCTTAGTCGTCTTATGTGCACGTTAAAATGGATTTTGAGGCTTCCACGCGCGAACAGGGAGCCTCTTTTTTTATGAAATTTCCCTTTATATTTTGCACTTTGATTGGTTATATACACATGTAGAGTCAACCGGCAAGCGCAAAATTAGGCAATCCGATTGAAAAACTCAATTTTTGGGGAAAGTAAAGTTATCCCTATTTACAGGCCCGCTTCCCGAGCGGATGGTCACCCCAAAGGGGTGGGGTGGGGGGTATCAGTAGTCGGAGAAGAGGCGCGGCTTGATGACGATGCCGGCGCGGATAGTGGAGTGGAATTGATTATAATCCAGAAGGCCCTCGCCGTAGCCGTTGTAATACTGCACGAATAAGCTCTGATTGTCGCGGCGGAAGAGGCGGTAGGAAAATTCGACTATCATGTTGTAGTTGAGGTTCCAGCCGCGGCGCTTTGTCAGGATTATGCTCAGGCCGAATCGGTTGTTGAGGCTCTGGTAGGAGGTGCCCACCTGATAGATGCCTGAGTAGTCGAGTATGTCGCGGTTATTGAGGCCGTCGACAAAGGGTATCCAGAACTTGCCGTGGACCACCATCTGAGGCCCCACCATGATGGAGCCTGAGAGCGACAGGCGATTCCATGAGCGCGACTGGATGCCGTCGCGGCCGTTGCTCTCGTGCTCGGCGATGAGGCTCACCTTGCCCACATAGCTGTTTCTGACAAAGAGGGGTTTGGTAAGGCCTATACCCGGATTGAAATTGAGGTCGGTCATCGGAAACGACTCCTCCAGGACATTCCAGAAGCATTTCTGAGAATAGAAGAGGAAGAGGTAGGTCCCTAAGGGGAGGGTCGACTTGGTCAGGCGCTGGGCTATCGAAATCTGAAACTTGATATTGGTGTTTTCGCGGGTAGGGCGGGGGCCCAGCGATGTGCCGAAGATAAAGTAATTGTCTTTATAGAGGCCAAAGTAGGGGCCGTCGTCAAAGGCCCGGCGGATGGAGTCGGAGCTGATCGACGCATCGGGGCGCACGATCTGGGCCATCGCCCCAAGGGGGAGGAGCGCGGCGGCCACGATGGCGGCCAGGGAGATCAGATGACGGAGCAGCGGGCGCATATCACTCGCAAAGGTAATCAAAATTCTCTGAAATCACCTCCGGCGCCATCGACATATTGACCAAAAGGTCAAATATTGCGGCGGCAAAAAGCGTCAGGCGGCCCGCGCGATGCCGCGGGCCGCCTGACCTATATAATGCTTACGGTGAGCTTCAGCCGCTCGCCATAGGGCGGGGGATTACCTCTGATGGAGCATGATGTCTACTATCCTGACGATGTCGGAGACATCAATGGTGCCGCTGCCGTCGACGTCGGCCGCGGCGGTGTCGATGTCGACGGGGCGGCCGAGGGTGGCATCGACTGCGAGCACCACATCGTTGATGTTTACGATGCCGTCGCCATTGGCATCGCCGGGGATAAGGACATCTATCTCCTCTATCTTGTCAAACCGGCCCCAGCAGGGGTCAAGCGAATAGGCTGCTTTCCTTCCGCGGGGGACAAAGAGAGTGGCCGCCGAGGAGCAGTCGGCAAAGGTGGTCTCAGAGGCGCAGGCGGGGGGCACGGAGCTCAAAGAATAAATCTCGGTCAGACCGGTGCACCCGTCGAAGGCTCCGGCGCCGATGGCGCTCACCGTGGCGGGGATCTCGATGGCGGTCAGCCCGCTGCAGTCAGAGAAGCCGTAGTCGCCGATGGCAGTGAGGATATATCGCGACTTGCCGTCGGAAGGATTGCCGGGGAGGACCACCCGGCCTGTGGCTCCCGTGACAGGCTTGGTGGTGACACTCCTGTCGTTGGGGTCGGGGATGATATATCTGACGGTCAGCCCTTCATATGAGTAGTCAAACTCATTGAGGCCTGCAGGGCGACCGATGGCTATGGTCAGTTTGTCGGCGATGGCATTGAGCCTTGTGACGGCGCTCTCGAGCTTTTCAGTGCCGCCGCCCGAGATGGCTTCGTCATAAATCGCTTTACCGGCCTCGATGGCTGTGAAGGCCTCGCGGAGGAGGGCCTCGGTCACATCAGGATAGTCGGCGGAGGGGATGGCGGTGAAATCGGGGGTGTAAAACTTCATCTCGCTGATGGCAAAGAAGCTGTGGCCCCCCGACTTGTTGCCGGAAGTCTCATTGACCATCATGCGGACGGCGGTGAGGGGAGCATCGCTGTGGAGAATGGCCGTGGTAAAGGTCTGGCCGTTGCCGGTCGGCAATCCCGATGCTATCTCCTCGATGTCGGTCCAGGTCTTACCGTCGGCGGTGCCCTGGATGGTGATGCGGGTGGGGACGGGGGATCCACCTGCTCCGCGGGTGGAGTAACTTAACAGGAAATCAGTGACCGGGGCCGAAGCGAAGGTCAGGCCGATATAATGGTCGAGGCCGTCGGTGCTGTTGGAGCCGGAATAGTCGGAGTGGAAGTAAGTGGAGAGATTGTCGTCGTTGATTACGCTGAAGGATGTAAACTGCTCGCCGTAGGACGTGGATTTACACTTGGCGTTGGAGAAGAAGCGGTTGTCGGGGTCGGTGACGATTATCTTCACGGGGTCGGCACTGACGGTGCCCGCTTTGTTCATAAGTCTCTCGGCCGAGGCGATGGCCTCGCTCAGGGCCACGTAGTCTTCCTGCTCATCGTCAGAGGCCACTTTGGTGAGCATCAGGTGATAGCCGGCGTTGTCGGGTTCCTGACTTCCGATCACGGAATTATAAGTCGGATGCACACCTACTCCTACGCCTTCAGAATGGATATAAGCGTGATTGAGGTCGGTTTTCCAATCGACGGAGAGGGCAACCTTTTCAGAAGAATGCGGGACTGAGTTATAAGACTTCGGAGCGTTGATGTAGCTTCCCGTTGCTACATTTTTGATGTAATATTTACCCTCGGAAGCGGGCTCAAAGACCCATTGCTGGGCGGCATTGTTGATGTCTTTTGCCGTTGTGGTAGAGAGGTAGCCACCATAGGGAATCAGATTTTTGGCGAAAGCGCCGTCGGCGCCTTTGACGGTCAATACATAGGTGCCACCGGGGACGAAGGGCACTCTCGGGAGCTCGTTTTGCGTCAGATAGAGATATTCTCTCTGGAGGCGGGTATAAATATCTGAATATCTGTCGCTCTCTCCTTTGGCCAATATCTCTTTGGCCTCGGTCTGCAATGCGGTGAGGTGGGCAATGTCGGCGGGCTTAAACTTGCCTACGATGGTCATCGTCGGGTCGACATTGTCGATATAGAAGTTGCAGTCATCAATCATGCGGGCGAGCATCTCGGCCTTCTCCTCATCCGGGAGTGTAAGCTCAATATTCTCGGCCACCACTGCGTTGTTGTCGGCCCCGAGCGCCTCCACCCTTGCATTGCCACTGAAGATGGCCTGGGCGCAAGCCGATGAAACGGGAAATTCATAGCTGTTGGAGAAGCCGATGAGATTGTCATTTTCATCGTAGATGATGAAACCTACGCCGCCTTCGCCTCCGCTCATGGTGACGGTGGTGCCTGAGAGGAGATATGAATAAGGCTTTGTCACGGATGAAACATTGACAAAGTCGGCCAGGGAGCCGAGGTCGCCGGCGAGCTCCTTGCGATACTCGTCATTCCACGACGGCCTCGGGGAGTTGACGCGGTCGTCGATAAAGAGGATGGCATTGTTGCGGGGGAAGCCATAGGCCCTGATTTCATCCTTTACGGCGGCAATGTCGGCCGGGGTGAGAGTGGCGATATATTGGGCGTAGTCGTTGATCTGGTAATTGTCAAGAGGCACAAAGAAGCCCCAGGCCTCAAAGAAGTCGGTCAGGTCTTCCTGAGCGGCCAGGCAACACATCTTCACGAAGTGGAGTGCGTCGTAGCGCGAATTGAGATAATAGCTCTTTTGCAGAGGCTGCTCGCGGAGGAGCTGATAGAGGCGGGGATAGAATTTCTTGTTGTGGCCGGCGGCATGATAGTAAAGCCATAGCTGGAAATACATGCGGGTGGCGCCCCACGTGCCATTTTCGATAAATGTCTTGCCGTTGATGAAAGCATCAATCTGGTCAGAGCTCATCAGAGAGCAGGAGGTGCGGTCGGTGTGGGTAAAGACAGCCACGTTGGAGAAGCAGTTGTTGGAGATCTCCGTGGTGCCGGCGATCTTCACCGGGGCCTGGTTCATATGGCCGAACTCATGGGCCGGGCCCCATATGTTGCCACCGCCGAAGAGGTTGATGATGTTTGGGAGGGTCGTGCCGTTGTAGGCCGTGCGCCAGGCCGTGGCATCCATATAGAGATTGCCCTGCATGGTGATGGCCATATGGCGGTTGTTCCAGTATTGCCAGAAGTCACCGGGGGCTATATCGTCGCCGGCGAGGGTGTCATACCAGTCGTCGCGCCCCTCGGCTTTGTCGGCATTGGCCGCGAGGATGTCTTCGTCGCTGACGAGGCCCATCTGCATCAGCTCCGTCAGAGCGAGCTCATCCCACTGATGTATCATGGTCTCGATATTGATATCGGCCGATGGGCCGAGGAGGGTCTTGACGCCTTCGCAATACTCGCCGTTGCCCACGTTGGTCTCCGTGCGGTCAAAGAAGAAGCGGAGGATGGAGCGGCGCCCGAGGATGTCATACATCGGATGCTGAGCGCGCTCGCGGTAATAATTGAAATCGGCGCGCGTGTCGGGGGTGTAGAGGTCGTCGCCGATAGCGTTGTAATATGAGTTGATGAGGCCGCCCTCGATGTGGATCTTGATCGGGGGAAACTCGGCGAGCTTATGCTGACGCTGATGGTTGGAATAGGTGTCGGCGGTGTAGTAGATATATCCCATCGAGCTGTCGGTCCAGACGGGGACCACATTGAGGCCCTCATGCAGGGGGTAGTCGGTCTGCCAGTCGTTATACATCCCCATGCCGGGCGCATGGCCGTAGTAGAGTGTAGAGCCATCCTTAGGGGCCTCGTCAACCATTATGAACAATACGTCGTAGGCGTTGGCCATGATGCCCGTCGGATTGTTCATGTTGGTGTAGGGCTGGATGCCGGTGAGCTCGGCACACTCATTGCCGCGCGAATGGACCTCATAGTTCTGCACGCGGAACTTGCGGGCGTAGTTGTCGGCCCAGGTGATGGAGGGATTGTCGTAGTTGCTCTCGGTCCAGTCGCCTGCCTGGATTTTGGCCACCATAGCCCGGAGCCCGGCGGGGAGAGCGGCCAGGTCGGCCGCCGAGGGGGAGCCGGAGAGCCGGGTGCACGCCTTGTCGGCAAAAATCCGGCCGAGGATTTCGGCATAGGCCGTGGCATTGTCGAGGATGGCGTTCATCGCCTCAAGGCGCGAGGCCGTGGCTTCGCGGTCGGCATCGGAGACGGCTACCTCCGAGAAGAGCCATTGCGAGGAGGTGGAGCCGGGCTCCCAGCACACCACGGTGTGGGAGGCGTCGCAGTGGGCATAGCCATAGCCCATACTGCCGTGGGCCGACGGGCGGATGGTGACATTGCTTCCTGAGGTCGCTATGGTAAAGATGCTCTTATCCCCGATGGAGGATGACAGTCGCCAGGGCTCCGAAGTGGCGCCCGATGAGGTCAGATAAGTGCCTGTGGTAAGATTTTTGAAGGCCCATCCGCTGCCGGAGGTCTTCGCCTCCCACAGCTGGTCAAAGGACTTGGTGTCGGGAGCGGCGCAGGAAATATTGCCGTTGGGGCCGGTGATGTTCATCGCCAGCGGATAATTGGCATTGACAATCTGATAGACCTTGCCGTCGACTAAAGCGGTGGCACAGGCAGCGATAGCTGTCAATATGACAGAAAATAACAGAAGAAACCTTCGCATTGATATATCGTGATAATGATTTGACTGGGGTTATATAGCAGCCGGTCGGGGGAGCTCGGGCCCGCCGACGGTCGTCCCGGCAAAGTTACGATAAAAACGCAATCCCGCAAAATTTTACCCTGCCCGGTATCAGTCAAGGCATCAGTCACGCCACCTGCGCGCATATAAAATGAGATTTTTGGGGTGATGATATGGCTTTTTCAAATCTTTGACCTAACTTTGCTTTTTCAAACAACCCAGCCGCATTTTTGCGGCCCCGCTCCGCCCCTGCCCGCTCCGATGATTATCTCCGCCTTACGCTTACCCTCCGCCACAATGGGCCTCCGGCTCATTGCCGCCGCTATGGTGATAGCCGCAGTGGCCCTGAGCTCTCTGACCGGGTGCTCCAAGGCCCCCCGCTTTACCGTAAAGGGGCATATCGAGGGGGTATCAGGCGGAGATGTGGTAATTCAGTGGCACGACGGCCACGGGATGCAGCGCCATGACGTGACCGTGGCCGACGGCTCATTTTCCTTCACCGGAGTGGCCGACGATTATGTCCTGCTATGGATCGTCAGCGAGCGCGGCGAGCCGCTGGCCAATCTCATCGCCCGCAATGGCGATAAGCTCAAGGCCGAGATCAATCCCGATGACCCGGGGGCCTCAAAGACCGGCGGCAACCGCCCTACAGAGGAGCTCAGCGACTGGCTTGCCGCCACCGCCGATATCCGCGGCAACCATGATGCCGGAGCCGTAAACGATGCCATAGAGACTTTTATCGCCGACCATCCGACATCGCCTGCCGCCACAGCCCTGCTGACCAACTTTTTCTATGCGGCCGACTCGGAAGTGCGCGCCGACTCCCTCCTGCGCCTCCTCCAGCCTCAGGCCCGCTCACGGGCTCTCTTAGGCTCCTTCCCGTCTCTCCTTGCCTCGCGCCTCACTCTCGATGCCTCAGGCGCGCTCCGCACCGGCTCCCTCCCGGGCCCCGACGGTAAGCGCATCAGGCTCTATCCGAGGGAGGCCACCCTGACGCTCGTGGCTTTCAGCAGCCCTTCGGGCCAGCGCCGCGCCGACTCTGCCGTGATAATCCTTCGCGAGCTGACCTCGCGCTATCCCCGCCGCAGGCTCCTGCCCCTCGAGGTGTCGGGCGCCCCCGACTCCATCACCTGGGCCTCCAATATTGCTTCCGACAGCGCGGCATGGCTCTCGACATGGGTTCCCGGAGCGACGGCCGACCGACAGTGGCGGCAGCTCGCAGTGCCCTCCCTGCCATATTTTATCGTGGCCGACTCGACCGGCACCCAGCGCCTGCACACCACCTCGGCCTCCCGCGCCCGCGCCTTCATAGAAGCCACACTCAAATAACCAACACTCATCAACCTTGCGACCCCTCCTGACACTCCTCTCCGCCCTCGGCTTAGCCGCCATAGCCCTGACCGCCGCCCCGAGCCATCCCCGCCACTCATTCACGTCGCAGGGCGGCCGGCTCATGGTGCTCCCCGGCGACTCCCTCGATCTGGCCTCAGCCACCTTTACTATCGACGGCGACACCGTGGGCCGCGACATCTTCTTCAGCCTCGACCGCTCGGAGATAGCCACTCTGACGGTCACTCCCCTGCCGGCCAACCTCATAGCCGTGACCACCCGCGCGGCCCGGGCCACTCCTCTCGACCCCTCGCAGCTCCCCGACGATGTTGACTATATCATCGACGGCAACCGCGCCTCGCGCGAGACCTTCTCGGCCCTCCCCGCAGAGAGCATCCTCTCGATGGCCGTGGTCAGAGGGCCGCGCCCGCGCATAGAGATCGTCACCACCGCCAATCCCCCCTCGCCCCGCGACTGATATGAAACCCGCCCTGACCATCTACGGCTCATCATCCTCCAACCTGCCTCAGGTCTATTACGACGCCGCCCGCGAGACGGGAGCCCTCATTGCCCGCGCCGGCTTTGACCTCGTCAGCGGAGGGGGCCGCGCCGGCCTCATGGGAGCAGCTATCGACGGCGCCCTCGCCGCCGGAGGCTCGGCCACCGGCATCCTCCCCGCCTTCATGATAGAGCGCGGATGGGATCATCCGGGCCTCACCGTGACCATCCCCACTCCGGATATGCACACCCGCAAGGCCGTCATGGCCTCCTATGCCTCCGGAGTCATTGCCCTCCCCGGCGGCATAGGCACCCTCGATGAGCTGATGGAAATCATCACCTGGCGCCAGCTCGGCCTCTGGAGCGGCCCTGTAGTGATGCTCAACACCGACGACTATTTCACCCCTCTGCTGGCAATGCTCGCCCGCGCCGAGGAGCGCGGCTTCATGCGCCCCACAGCCTCGGGCACGCCCCTGTGGGATGTGGCGGCCACCCCCTCCGAAGCCCTCGACCTCATAAAATCAGCCCTCAACCTCTGACCACAGATTTAATATGCCCCTGCTGAGAGAAAACTGCTGCACAGAAGACCAGGCCCCCGTGGCATCATGGGGAGCCGCCGCCGGGGCGCGTCATGGCCGCGTGGGCTACACGATGGGCATCGAGCCGGAGCCGCGCGCCAAGCTGCCGGGCTACGACGACGGCGTGGTGGCCATGATGATGGCCGTCTTCGTGATCCTGGCCCTCTCGGCCTCGCGCCACAGCAATTTCCTCCGCACCTTCGCCTCGTCGCTCATCTCGGGACCTAAGCGCACCGAGACCTTCGACGACCACACCGTGGCCGAAAGCCGCATCACCGCCGCCCTGCTCATCCTCTGCTGCGTCTGCGAGGGTATATTGATCTACTTCGCCGCCCCCGACATCCTTCAGGGGCTCGCCACCCCTCTGGCCATAGCCCTCGCGGCGGGAGCCGCCGGCCTCCTGATGGTGCTCCAGTCAGGGGCCTATGCCCTGACCGGCTTTGCCTTTGCCTCCCATCCGTCAGACACGCGCCTGTGGCTCCGCGGGTTTTATGCCTCGCAGTCGTTGCTCGGGCTGGCGCTGACCCTCCCTGCCATGGCCCTGCTCTTCTATCCCGGCGCCGTAGGAGAAGCCCTGATGACGGGCGCCACGCTCTATCTCCTGGCCCGTCTGCTCTTCTTTATTAAGGGTTTTAGGTTTTTTTACACAAATTTTTGCTCCCTATTCTTCTTTATTTTGTACCTTTGCACGCTCGAAATAGCGCCCCTGCTCGCCATGGCTCGCTTAGGCGCCCTCTGAGTCTCTCAGCTATCAATCTAACATATTGAGTCACAAAAGGTAACATCACCACCTCCCGACGTGAAAATAAAGAAGATCCTTATCTCACAGCCCAAGGCCACCGACGACCGGTTTGCCGACATTGCCGCATCCTACGGAGTTGACATCGTCTTCCGCCCCTTCATCAAGGTTGAAGGGCTATCGGCCAAGGAATTTCGTCAGCAGAGAATAACCATCCTCGACTTCACGGCCATCATCTTCACGGCCAAGACTGCTATCGACCATTTCTTCCGCCTCTGCGAAGAGATGCGCATCGTCATCCCCGAGACTATGAAATATTTCTGCACCTCCGAGCAGATAGCCAATTACCTGCAGAAATATATCGTCTACCGCAAGCGCAAGATCTTCTTTGGCCTCAACGGTAAGCTCGACGACCCCCAGCTCAAGGCCGCTTTCCAGCGCCACACCAAAGAGCGCTACCTCTTTGCTGCCGCCGATGTCAACCGCGCTGCCGACACCGACTATCTCGACTCCCTCGGCATCAACTACACCAAGGCCGTGATGTATCGCACCGTCTCCAACGACTTCGGCCCCGAGGAGCCCTTTGACTACGATATGCTCATCTTCTTCTCCCCGGCCGGCATCGAGAGCCTGATGAAAAACTTCCCCTCCTTTGACCAGGGCGAGATCATAATCGGCTGCCTCGGACCCAAGACCGCCAAAGCAGTGGAGGATGCAGGCCTGCGCCTCGACTTCCTCGCCGGCACCATTGACAATCCCTCTATTGTCAACGCCATCGAGAAGACCCTCAAGCAGCATAATGCTTAACATCCTTTAGACATTACCCCCCCGGGCCGAGGGATGAAACGCCATCTCTCGGCCACATCTTTATCCTATGCCAGCATCCTCATCCCTGTCCAACAGGCTCTATAAGCGCGAGAAACTATGCTCTGAGGCCGCCCTCGAGCGCCTCTTCTCCGGAGGCAAGTCGGCCCCCGGCACTGAGCCTGTATCGGCGGCCATAGCCTATCCCTGGCGCGCCGTCTGGGCCGCGAGGATACCATCGCGCTCCGGCAGCGGCTCACCGGCGGGAGCCCGGTTTGTCATATCGGTGCCAAAGAAGCGGCTCCGCAAGGCCGTTGACCGCGTCAAGATGCGCCGCAGAGGCCGCGAGGCCTATCGCCTTCAGCACTCCCTCTTCAGAGCCCCTGAGCCCGGCATCGACATAGCCTTTGTCTATGTGGCCAATGAACTCGTCCCTTACGACCGCTCCGCTGCCGCCATCCTCCGCCTCCTCCGCAAGATAATGGAGCACAGATAATTCCCCTCCACCCCCTCGACAGCTATGCTGCGCAAGCTCCTCATCCTCCCCATCCGCTTCTATCAGCTGAGCATCTCCCCGATGCTGCCACCCTGCTGCCGGTTTACACCCACCTGCAGCGCCTATGCCATCGAAGCCATTGAGCGCCACGGGCCCTTCAAGGGGCTCTGGCTCGCTATCCGTCGCATCCTCCGCTGCCACCCCTGGGGCGGCTCGGGCTATGACCCGGTGCCATGACTCAGGGAGGCGACCCCCTGGCCCTCCTGAGGCCCCTCGTCGACGACTGGCACACCCACACTCCCCGCCCGAGAGCCATCGTCAACCTCCCCTCGCCCTCGGCTCCCGCGCCTGAGGGCCTCTTATGCTCCATAGGCCTCCACCCCTGGGACACCACCGCCACCGAGGCCGACCACAGGGTCATCGACGCTATCGAAGCCCGCGCCGCCGCAGACCCCGCAATAGTGGCCATTGGCGAAGCCGGCCTCGACCGCCTCCGCGGAGCTCCTCTTGAAGTCCAGCTCCCCCTCTTCCGCCGCCAGGCCGAGATAGCCGGGCGCCTGGGCAAGCCCCTTATCATCCATTGCGTCAGAGCCTATCCCGAAATCCTCCGGCTCCACAAGGAGATGCGTCCAAGCGTGCCCTGGATATTCCACGGCTTCAGAGCCAACACGCAGACCGCCGCCCAAATCCTCGCCCGCCCGCTGACATTCATCTCCATGGGGCCCGATGCACCGGCCGACCTTATCGCCGCCATTCCTCCCCGACGCCTGCTGAGCGAGACCGACTGATCCTCCGGCCTCTCTGACACCATCCTGCCGGCTTTCAAGGCCATTCCTTACCGCAATTATCCTACTATTCACCGATTATTTGTAAATTTGCAGGAGATTAAAATCAATTCTTTATAGATATGATGTGGTATATATGGCTTGCTCCGCTCGCAGGCGCCCTTATCGGCTATTTTGTCGGAGGTTATTACTACCGGCAATATAACCAACGTAAAAAGAGCAAATCCTAAGGCCAGGGTTATTGTCCCGGTCAGCCTCCTCTCCCGGTATCAGACGGCAGCGGAGGATATAATTGTGTCCTTGCAGTCTGATCGACACTCGTCAGACACGGGGGGGGTTAAGGCTCCCTGAGAGGCAAAGATACGTGAGAAGGTCAGCTCCCGACATAGTGTCCTGAGCTGACCTTCTCCTTTATATATGAATTGCTGTCTTATTTCAGAATACCTGAGGATGCCGAGCCCGAAACCACCGGCTCGTCATCGCGCCTTACTTTCTTACCGAAACCGAAGGTATATGTAGCGGCAAGTTGAATGTACGCGCGGCTTAAACCTCCTAACCTTATCTCATCGGTGTCATAATATTTGCTTCTCATCACAAAGTGGTCGTTTCGATAATTCCACCTTGTAAAATTGATGATGTCGCCGCGGATGTTCCAGCGGGAGTTTGACCAACCGACCGTGATATACCAGTCGCTTTTGCCATAGGCCCACAGGCCGTTCATACTCCCGTCGGCGCTGGCGTGGTCGGAAGAGTATGTAAAGGTGAAATTCCAGTTATTCAGGTAATATCTTACGCGGGCATACCAGTTGATATAGGAATGATTGACATTATACGGGATACCGTTATGGTTAAGCAGATGGCCTATCCTTCCGGAGAACACCAGAGAGCGATTGAGGAACATTGCCGAGCCGTTGACACCGTAAGTGCCTTGGGCGAAACTACCCATCGGCTGCTTGATGGTGCGTAATATTCCGGTCGATGAGGCTTCGTAATCATAGACATATCTGTCTCCCACAATCCAGGCCCAGGCAAAGGCGCTGAGGTTGAAATTATTGTTAGGCACCCAGGTGTATGTGAAGTCAAAGTCATAACTCTTTGACGGGACAAGGTTGGGATTGCCGGTATATTTCATCAGAGGAGTCGACTCTATGATCTTATCACTCTTAAAACTCGGAGAGGGGAGCCAGGAGTCATAACCGGCCGACAGAGTCAGTGAGTTCCGGTCATCGGGGGAATATTGCACGGAGAGGCTTGCTTTGGGGGTCGAGGGCTTATCCACCATATCGCCAAACTGCAACCTGTCCCAATCCCAGGCAAACGAAGCATTGCCATAGACCTTACCGAGCGTAATATCATATCCGACAGATGCCTCCACGCGTGAAGACCTTGCCTTGTCAAGCGCTGTCGCTGAGCCGGTATAACGTGTCCGGTTATATTCATACGAGTCGTTGAGGGCGAATGTCAGATTGCCGTAGTTTCCGAAATTATGAGCAAACCTGAGATTTCCGGAAAACTTACTGGTATTGTCGGAGGCTCCGTTATAAATGCCGGCCATGCCATTCTCCTGATAGCGGGTATTCTGATCGGTGTGGGAATAGCTGTAAACGGGGGTGAACAGGAGTGAATTATTCCCGGGCAACTTGAAGAAATAATATCCCTCATACGCGATAAAGCGGGAACGTTCATTAAAGAAAGAGGTATATTCGGAGTCTCCGAAGTCGGGGGTGCTGTAGACTACCGAGCCTTTCTTCTCGAATTTAGGCTGATTGTCAATCCTTCCCTTGATCTGAGAAGAAGCCTGGATGTTATCGGAATTGTAGGTTGCCTTGACCGTGGCAAAGTACCAGTCGCGCTTCTGAGCCGAGGAGGTAGTGTTGGAGAAGCGTTTGAACTCCTTGATCCCGCCGTCCTCTTGCGGCAGACGATATGTTTCCGTAAGCTCCGAGCCTTCATGTTTGCGGTCATAATGATATGTTGACCCCATGACGTCGTAAGTCATTTTCTTTCGCTGAAAACGAAGGTTGGCCAAAAGTTCTCCCACAGGGTTACTGATGAGGTTTGTATGACCGAATGTCTTCAGGTAACCGCCATATTCATATTTCTGCATTATGAAGTTGACTACGTAGGGATTGCCCTGGAGCCGGGGGTCGGAGGGATATTCATAATATTCGACCCTTTTGACATCTTCGGTCCGCATGGCCTGGATAGCGGCTTCGGTAGCCGGGAGATAGTCGATGAACACGGTCACAGGCTTGCCGGCATTAGTGACTATCGGCCCGCCCGAGATGAGTCCCAGTTGAGGGATGGCCATATGGTCGAGCAGGTCGGCGCCGGTCTGCGAGGCGTTTTTCTGGCGGGCGGTAGGGATATACACAGAGCGGTCGGCATAGAGATGGGAGTTGTCGGCTTCGACCGTTACGGTGCTGAGGCTGACGGCTCTCTCAGGCATTACTATCGTGCCTATATTGAACGTGTTGCAGGCATGATACGTAGTTTTGTAACCCACGCAGGAGAGTTTGGCTACAACCTTCTGTTGGTCGCAGGGAATTGTAAACCGGCCTTTAGCATCCGTGACACCGTAAGTGATGACAGTGGAATCGCGCGGCGCGAGCAGCATTACGGTAGCGGCCACCACCGGCTCATTGTCAGAGCCCATGGCCCGGCCGGTATAGACATATTTGCCGTGCTGCATGGCCTCGACATAGTAGGTATTACCGGCTTTGATAACTGTCACTGGATTGAAGCCTATTGTCTGGCGAAGGGCATCGAAGGCATTGTCGGCTTTTACCGTGGCACCGGTGGTGTAGTTTTCAAGTTCATTATATATGAAGTTGATGTCGAGGTCGGGGTGAGTCTCCATAATCCTGTGGATAGCCTGAGGGAGCGGAGTAGAGCTGAAACGATATGAGAATGTCTCGGCAGAGGCCATGACGCAGGCTGCCATGGCGCAGAAAAGCAAAATTATTCTTCCCATGGGGTCAGTCTATCACGATGGTTTTGTCCTTGACGGAGATATGGATCTGCTCAAAGTTGTTGAGGCTTTCGACCACCTCATCGAGCGTCAGAGCCTGATCCCAGCGGAAGAAAAGGCGCAATGACTTGGGAGCTTCAGCCGAAAACTCTGCCTTGCAGCCGTAATATGCTGCTATGCGTGTGACTATGGTCTCGAGGGGCTGATTGTCAAATAAAATTGTTTCGGGCACCGCTAAAGAAGTGTCGGCCACTGTAACCGTAGCCGTATCTTCAGCTACAGACTGTTGACTGACGGCAACGACCGCCTCCGACGATGAGGCCCGCTCAGCCTTATGGTTAATGGCATAGTTGACGCTCACCCCTACCACGGCACCTACGGCCGCAAGCGACGCCACGGCAATAGCGATGCCGGCCGCAATGTTTCTGGTAAAGAGGTTAAGGATGCGCAGGGAGCTACGCTGCGACGCGGCGGGATGAGCCTTCTTGAAGGTGTCCCATTCGGCATCGATATCCGGCTCGGGGATAGCCGTAAGGGTTGTTTTGGTCCCGGCAAGCAGGTTGTAGACCTCCCTGACCTCAGGGTCGGCGAGCATAGCCTCGATATCTTTTTCGGAATAGCGGTCGGGATGCCCGAGAGCATCAAGCAGTCGGTCAATTTTATCCATTTTGAGACAGTTTTAAGCGTAAGACATCTATCGCACGACGCAAATGTTTATAGACAGCCACTTCGCTGATACTCAGCTCAGAAGCAATCTCCTTATAACTCAAGCCGCCGGTGAAACGCAGTCTGACCACCCTGCGGCAAGCATCCGTAAGGTCCGTTTCGACGGTCGACCTCATCAGCGAGAGCATATCCTCATCAGGGGCGCCGCTGTCAAGGGGAGAGTCTTCCTGAGCCGTCTCGCAGCCTTCGATAATATACAGTTCCTCGAAACGCTGGCGGGAGGAGAGGCTGCGGAGGTAGTTGAGACATCGGTTGCGGACCGCCCGGAGCAGATATTGCGCCGACACGTCTGCCGGCCCGGCGGAGAGAAGCGACGCAAACACATCGTGCACAATGTCACGCGCCGCATCCTCATCACGCAGCGTCAGCATCGCGAGGCGGTGCATCGCCGGGTAATGGGTCCTGAAAAGCTGTTCTATGTCATTTGTTGTCGTCATACACCATTAAGACACCTCACTTGCTGAAAACCTAACCTGCCTACCGTAAAAAAAGCCTGCCTGCAAAGTCAATTTTCCAATATCCGGAATAAAAATGGCAGCTCCTTTCAGCAAAATTAATAATAATCCCCCTACATTGATTTGAAAACATGATAATTTCAGGGCACCATCACCGTGAGAGCCATTCCTCAGACTGCTATATAAATTCGGCAATAAACCGGTTTTATTGCCGAATTTATATGAGATAGAGGGGGAGAAGGGCGAGGGGGTCGGAGGGAGCATGTCAAGCGATCGGCAGGCGCCGCCGGCGGCAGACCGGATGGATATAATGGTCAGGGGGCAAAAGTTAACAAAAATGAAATCTGTTTAATTTGTGTTATAGGGCCAAAAGTTGTAACTTTGCCCAAAATACTTCATAACCATCATATCCAAGACAATGGAACAACGATTAAGCCGCATGATATCAAGACTTTGCACTCTCTTGATATTCATCTCCTTCAGTCTCTATGCCGGTGCTCAGGTGACGACCGCATCGATGGCCGGCCTCATCACCGACAATGCCTCCGAGCCTATCATGGGCGCAACAGTGACAGCTGTACATGAGCCTTCAGGCACCCGCTACAGCGCCGCCACCAATATCGACGGCCGCTACAACATCCAGGGTATGCGCGTAGGTGGCCCCTACACTGTAAAGGTCTCCTATATAGGCATGCAGCCCGTGACCTACACCGACATCATCCTTCAGCTCGGTGAGATCGAGGAGCTCAACATCCGCATGAATCCCGGCTCCATCGAGCTCGGCGAGGTGGTGGCCACCGGCCGCGCATCGCGCTTCTCGGCTGAGAAGACCGGCGCGACGACCAACATATCGCAGACTCAGATCCTCGCCACCCCGACGGTCAACCGCTCCATCAGCGACTTAGCCCGCCTCTCGCCCTATGCCAACGGCATGAGCTTTGCCGGCGGCGACGGTCGCTCGACCAACTTCACCATCGACGGCGCCAACTTCAACAACAACTTTGGCCTGAGCGAGACCCTCCCCGGCGGCGGCAATCCCATCTCGACCGACGCTATCGAGGAGATGCAGGTCGTAGTGGCTCCCTTTGACGTACGCCAGACCAACTTCATCGGCGGCGGTGTCAACGCCATCACCAAGTCAGGCACAAACCTCTTCAAAGGCACCGCATATATCTATTATACCAACCAGGACTTCCGCGGCAACCGCATCGACGGCCAGGACCTCGGCGGCCGCGCCGATGAGAGCAAGACCATCTATGGCTTCACCCTCGGCGGCCCCATCATCAAAAACAAGCTCTTCTTCTTTGCCAACTATGAGCACGCCAAAGAGCCCTATCAGGTGATCAAGTATCGCGCCCGCGAAGAGGGTCAGGCCGTCGACGAGATGACCTCGCGCACCCTCATCTCCGATATGCAGCGTGTAAGCAGCCATCTGGCCAGCCGCTACGGTTACGACGCCGGCTCATTTACCAACTTCCCCGGCGACAACACCAACAATAAGTTCCTCATCCGCCTCGACTGGAACATCAACGACAACAACAAGGTCTCCCTCCGCTTCAACCACACCAAAAACACAGCGTGGAACGCTCCTAACGGCAACTCCTCCGACACCGGCTACCGCCTCAACGGCACCAACCGCGTGGGCCCCATGTCGATGGCTTTTGCCAACGCCATGTATTCCATGGACAATAAGGTGACATCCTGGGCTCTCGACTACAATGCCCGCTTCTCCGACAATGTGTCAAACCAGCTCCTCTTCACCTTCACCGACATCCAGGATATCCGCGGCTCCAACTCAAGCATCTTCCCCTTCATCGACATCATGGACGGCTACAGCGTGGCCTCCGACGGCTCCCGCACTCCTATCCTCGAGCCCTATATGAGCCTCGGCTATGAGCTCTTTACCTACAACAACGGCGTCAAGAACAAGATCTATAACCTCACTGACAATGTGACCTGGAACCTCGGCAACCACCGCATCATGGGCGGCATCAGCTTCGAGCACCAGTTTGCCAACAACGCTTATATGCGCAACGGCACCGGTTATTACCGCTACAACTCCGTCGATGACTTCATCAACGGCGCCGCTCCCGAGAGCTTTGCCCTCACCTATGGCTGGAACGGCGTCGCCGACCCCAACGCTCAGGTGACCTTCAACCAGCTCGGCCTCTATCTTCAGGACGAATGGAACATCTCAAAAGCCTTCAAGCTCACCTATGGCCTGCGCCTCGACGAGCTTATGTTTGACAATTCCGACCTGGCCACCAACAAGGCCATATATGCCCTCGACTTCGGCGGCCAGCATATCGACACCGGCCACTGGCCCGGCAACCGCATGCAGGTGTCGCCCCGTGTAGGCTTCAACTGGGACATCCTCGGCAATCGCTCCGTGACTCTCCGCGGCGGCTCCGGCATCTTCACCGGCCGTCTGCCCCTGGTGTTCTTCACCAATATGCCCACCAACGCCGGCATGGTCCAGAACTCCGTGACCTTCCAGACAACGTATAAGAATGGTGTCCCCGTATCGGCCGCTCCCGAGCTCGCCTCCCTCGCCGTAGGCCCCAACGGCAAGATACCCACCACCGTCGACGAGATGATCTCTTACTTCAATCTCCCGACCCAGCTCAGCGACGAAAACCATGTGGCCGGCAGCAAGATAAGCGGCGTGGTCGACAACTTCAAGATGCCCCAGATATGGAAGAGCTCTCTGGCCGTAGACTGGCAGGTGCCCGTCAAATTCCCCTTCACCCTCACCGGCGAATTTATCTACAATAAGAATATCAACGCCGTCACTCTCGACAACATCAACATCATCGACCCCGACCAATGGCCCGGTGGCGCCGAAGGCAACCGCTTCGCAGGCCCCGACAACCGTCTCAAATATCCCGCCAACTATACCTACGTCAAGGGTAAGAACGCCGTGATGCTCGCCAACACCTCCAAGGGCCATGGCTACACCTTCAACCTCACGGCCAACATGCGCCCCGTAGATAATCTCGCCCTCATGATGGCCTATACCCACACCGAGAGCAAAGAGATCAGCGGCATGCCCGGCAACGACCCCGTATCGACCTGGCAGGGCCTCATCACCATCGACGGCCCCAACTTCGGCACCGTCCAGCGCTCACGCTACGTGATCCCCGACCGCCTCATCGCCTCTGCCACCTGGACCATCCCCTTCATCCATCACGGCCTGACCCGCAACACCAACATCTCTCTCTTCTACTCAGGCTACTCCTCAAACGGCAACAGCTTCTGCTACACCAATGATATGAACGGCGACGGCATCAACAACGACCTGATCTATATCCCCGCCGCCGGCGAGAACCTCAACTTCAAAAATCCCGATGACGCCATCGCTTTCGAGGCCTTCATCAACCAGGACAAGTATCTGAGCTCCCACCGCGGCCAGTATGCCGAGGCCTATGCCGCACGCGCTCCCTGGATCCACACCTTCGACCTGCGCCTGATGGAAGAATTTGAGTTTAAGATCGGCCGCACGAAACACGCCATCCAGCTCTCTTTTGACATCATGAACATCGGCAACCTCCTCAACTCGTCATGGGGCGTACAGAAGATTGCCACCCAGGCCTCCAACGGCTGCCGTGTCCTCAAGTATGAAGGCGTCAACTCCTCCAACCAGCCCGTCTACTCAATGATGAAAAACGCCAACGGCGAATATTACTCCACTACCTACGACTACAACTACAACAACAGCCAGTGCTGGCAGATGCAGGTAGGTATCAAATATCTCTTCAAGTAATATCCGTCCGATCCCCGACGCAAATCCTCGCGCCCCGCAGCCCTGCCGCTGCGGGGCGCTTTTTCATCAGTAGAGGATGGCGGGAGCGGGCAGATGAAGATTTTTTTCGTAATTTTGCAGAAGTTATGACCCATCCTGAAAATAAAACTAATTCTGCTGCCGACGTATCTACCCGCCAGGGTCTTAAGGCCCTTCTGCCCGTGGGAGCTTTTATTGCGATATACCTTACGGCGTCGCTCATAGCCGGCGACTTCTATGCAATGCCTGTGGTGGTGGCAATGGCTATAGGCGCCATCCTGGCCATCGCTTTCTATAGTGGCCGCTCGCTCTCTGACCGTATCGCCCTGTTCTCGCGCTCGGCCGCCCACCCCGATATTATCTATATGATATGGATCTTTATCCTCGCGGGGGCCTTTGCAGCCGTGGCTCGGGGTATAGGAGCCATCGATGCCACAGTGGCGCTTACGCTGCGCTTTTTCCCAGGCGAATGGGTCATGCCGGGGCTCTTCCTTTCGGCATGTGTCATCTCGCTCTCGATAGGCACCTCGGTGGGCACCGTGGTGGCCATCACGCCGCTGGCCGTAGAGATGGCTGCTACGTCGGCCACTCCGTCGCAGGCCACTGCTATGTATGTAGCGGCCGTTGTCGGGGGCGCTTTCTTCGGCGATAATCTCAGTTTCATATCCGACACGACAATAGCCGCCACGCGTTCACAGGGATGCTCCATGGCCGATAAGTTTCGCGCCAATGTGTGGATAGTGGTTCCGGCCGCCATCATCACCCTGGTGGTCTATATCCTCGTGGGCCAGACGGCAGCCGCCGGCGCCACCCCCTCCACTGAGGTCAATCCTATGCTGACCATCCCTTATCTCCTGGTGCTTTTCACGGCCATAGCGGGCGTCAATGTGGTGACAGTGCTCCTTCTGGGTATCGTCTCGGCCATAATAACAGGCCTATTCGCCTCCACCATCACTTTTTCAGGAGCCTGTGAAGCGATGGGTGAAGGGATTGACTCAATGGGCAATCTTATCGTAGTGACCCTTCTGGCTGCCGGCATGGTGGGGATGGTCAAGGCAATGGGAGGCATCGACTATCTGATCAACATCCTCAGCCGGCGCGTCTCGGGCCGCAGGGGAGCCCAGACATCGATAGCTCTCTTAGCCGCATCTGTTGACCTATGCACGGCCAACAACACCGTGGCCATCATCACCGTAGGCTCTATCTCAGCCTCCATAGCGCGCCGCTTTGGAGTAGACCCGCGCAAGAGCGCATCGCTGCTCGACACTGCTTCGTGCATAGCCCAGTGTCTGATTCCTTACGGCGCCCAGATGCTTATGGCATCGTCGCTGGCCGGTATCTCCCCGGCAGAGCCGTGGCCCTACCTATATTATCCCTGGGCGCTGACTCTAGTCACCATCCTCTCCATCATCTTCCTCTTCCCCCGGCGGCTGCGGGGCGCCCATCCATGATTATCACATCCTGAGCCTATTGATAATTATCCTCAGAAGATTAGACCTCCGGCGCTTGCCATGTGAAGCGCCGGAGGTCATAAGATATCATATCAATACTGGTCAGAGAGTCATTTAGGGCGGTGATGGAGCCATGTGAAAAGCGTCCCCACGAAGAGAGCCCCTCCGACTATATTCCCTAAAGTGGCGGGTATGAGATTGGCAGTGAAGAGGGCTGCGACACTCACATCGGCCCCCTCCATCATCCCGAGGGGAATGAAAAACATATTGGCAACGCAATGCTCATAGCCCAGAGCCACGAAGGCCATCACAGGCAGGAAACATCCCGCCATCTTCTCGATAAGCGTATGACCCGACAGGGCGAGCCACACCGCCAGGCAGACACACCAGTTGGCTCCTATGGCACGGAGGAAGACCGTGAGCCACGGTAGAGAGCATTTGGTCTGGGCCATGGTGATGATAGCCGAGTGCCATGGGTCGGCGGCAGTCAGTCCCGCCCCCCACACGAGGGCCGAGGCAAAGATAAGGGCGCCTATGAAGTTGCCGGTCCAGACTATAGTCCAGTTGGCCACGACGCGCCCCGGACCAAGCCCCCGGCGAAGCATAGGAGGCATCAGCAGGGCGTTGTTGCCGGTGAAGAGCTCGCCTCCGAGAGTGACGATGAGAATAAGCCCGATGGGAAACATCACCGCGCTCCCTATCTTGGCAATGGCCGGATTGGACGCGGCTATGCCCGGCATTCCCTGCCCGATGATAAACGACAGGGCGCCTCCAAAAGCTATATAGGCGCCGGCCACTATAGAGAGCACCACCAGGCGCAGGAGGGTAGGGGCGCCCGTCAGAGCAGCCTTGGCCGTGCCGGCCTCGAGGGCAGCCGAGAGCGTCTCGGCCGGTGTCTTGATTTTCAAGTCAAAAAAAACGGGGGGATTATTCCTTGCCGGCCAGGGGCGAGGGTGTGGAATAGACGCGTGAAGCAAGCTCCTTGTCGAGCATATAGAGGCCAAATTTATTGCCCTCCACGGCATCAAAAGCCGAGATCATATCACGGGCCGTCTCCTCTTCCTCCACCTGCTCATTGACAAACCATACGAGGCTGTTTTGCGAAGCAAAATCATTGTCTTCGTGAGCTATGGCGGCGAGGTTTTGTATCAAGGCGGTCACCTTCTTCTCATGGGCAAGAGTGTCTTTAAACATCTCCAGAGCGCTCTCCCAGGTGGTCGGGACGGCTTCGATGGGCTTGAGCTCCACGCGGCAGTCGCGCGAGGCGAGGAAGTTCATGAAGATACGGGCATGGTCCTGCTCCTCACGAAACTGGATGAAAAACCAGTTGGCAACACCCTTAAGGCCCTTGGCCTCAGCATCGAGGCTCATCGACAGATAGAGATAAGCCGACCAGAGCTCAGCATTGATCTGAGCGTTGACGGCATCATGAAGTTTATGACTGATCATCAGATTGTTGAATAATGAATGGGGTTAGATGGCAACAAAGTTACTATAAAACTATTAATCGGCCAACCATTACCTGAAAATCTCGCTTCCCCGCGTCGCCGTTTTCAGAGAGTGGAGTCACGCGATCGCAATTTGCAGTGACATATTATTATCCGGTGATTTTACCGATCTATGCACGGGTATCCATTGCCGGAGATAAGGGGGGATGAGGGGTGATGGTCAGCCGGATGGTTGCAGGCTCGTCAACTATGTGAAAAGGAGGGGGAGATTGCGGGCTATCCACCAGGCGATGAGAGCAACGAAGATGGCGAGGATAAAGGCAGGAGAGTCGATGATGCGGCGCAGGCTCGGAGAGCGGCGCCCGATGATGATGAAGATAAGGAGGGGAAGGCTGAGGATAAGGGCGGCATTGGCGTGCCAGGCGGCCCCTATGTCGCCGCAGAGCAGGGCGTGGATGGCGCGCTGGGAGCCGCAGCCGGGGCAGTCAAGCCCCGTGGCTGCCTTAAACAGGCAGCGGGGAAACCATCGCGAAGCCGCGGGATCAAACGCCCCGTAGATCCACACAATCACAGCAGCCGCGGCCACGATGGCCACGGCTGCTATGATATGCCGGCGGGTGAGGGTCATCCTAACTCTGCTAAAGCGCCTACCAGGACGAGGCCACCATAAATGAGACCCCATACCAATCCGGCCACTGCTGAACCGATACACCAGTTTTTGGCCGTGTTGGATGCCTTCAGGGCACCATCGTAGTCGCCCTGATTATAGGCCGATGACACTTTTGAAGAGTAGACAATAGCCACAATGCCGAAGGGGAGGCAGCAGAGGAGGGTGACTATGATGCTCCAGGCCAGATAATTGTTGGGCATCGGGGGCATATATCCTCCGCCATAAGGCTGCTGGACCGGAGCACCATAAGGCTGCTGGGCCGGAGCGCAGCCATAAGCCGGCGCCTGAGGCTGAGGGGGCATCATACCGAAACGGTCGGCCAGCTCGGGGAGGGTGACAGCGTCGGCCCAGTTAGTCATCCCGGGGTGCCACACAGGAGTGGTGGGCATAAGGGGAAGATTGCAGAGCTCGCCGAGGCTCATGGGGCCCACGCGCTCGCTTCCCATCATTGCATAATATTGATTTTGACCCATTGTAAGATGATTTGCCGTAGAATGAAATGGTTTAGAAATATTTGGTTTCGGTCCCGAGGATGTCGGTCAGAAGATTGTTGGCCAGGCGTGAGGCGCCGATACGGAAATATTCGGGCGAGAGCCATTCGGGCCCGAGGACCTCCTTGACAATGGCAAGATACGACAGCGCTTCGGCCGTGGTGGCCACTCCTCCGGCAGCCTTGAAGCCCACCTTATTGCCGGTCTTATCGTAATATTCCTTAATACACTGACACATCACATATGCAGCCTCGAGCGAGGCTCCGGGATACTCCTTGCCGGTCGAGGTCTTGAGGAAGTCGGCTCCCGAATAGAGGGCGAGGATAGAGGCGGCGCGGATGTTTTCGGCTGTCTTGAGCAGGCCTGTCTCAAGGATTACCTTTAGGCGGGCGTGGCGGCAGGAATGTTTGAGCTCCGATATTTCGTCGCATACCTCTTCCCAGTCGCCGTCGAGGAAATTGCCCACATTAAGGACAATATCAATCTCGTCGGCGCCCCCTTCGACGGCCAGAGCAGTCTCGGCCACTTTTACTTCAGGGAAGGTCTGCGACGAGGGGAAGCCGCCCGACACGGCAGCGATATTGACGCCGGTGACATCGAGGACAGTCCTCACCACCGGGGTAAAGCAAGGGAAGACGCAAATGGCAGCCACGTGAGGGAGCTCGCCATGGTCGGTCTCAAAGTCATTGACCCTCTCTACGAAGCGGGCCACCGATTGCTGGGAGTCTTCGGTCTTGAGCGTCGTCAGGTCTATGGCGCTCAGGCAGAGGCGGAGGTTTTCGGGAGTATTGAGCTCCGCGGCGCTCTCCATAATTTTGGCGACAGCGGCTGCCACAGCAGCATCGTCGGTGGTGACGGCGCTGGCGGCTACGGTATCATGATATTTATCTGACATATCTGAGTCTTGAAATAAAAAAGATGCAAATTCTAAGGGTGGCGGCAAAAAAATGCCACCTGCAAATATAACTACTTTCTCCCATAAAAAGCCCATCCACCTGAAAAAAAATCCCATCCGTCGCCCAACTCCTAAACTCACGTCGATATCGTCAAAAGAGCCTTTGGTTAATTATCGTTTGGTATTTGCGGCGGAGCTGCGGGTCTGTGACCCTATGCTCCTCGGGATAGATGTTACCGTCGGTCGCCGGAGCGCGGCGATGCCGGCAACCCTACATATGGATACCATTCTGATATCTCATAAGCCTGACTAACAGCAAGCCCCCCGATCTTTCGCTCACCAGGGGCGTTGACAGTCCCAAATTAATTATAGGCGGCAGCTCTTTTACTGGAGGCTACTCAGCAGTGTCAGCCCCGCTGCCGATTATATAAAAGACCGGCAGAAAATAATTGTGAACTTTGCAAGAGGGCGGAGCGTTATACCAATAGGTTGAAATATTTGCTAAATTTAGCTATGTCAGAATATTTTTCATACCTTTGCAGCAAATTTTCAATCCCTGACCAAAATTCAATTGTCTAACATAAACTATTCTAACATGAACGCAGAAATCATCGGCATCTGGGCCGGCCAAATCTGGAACGCTCTCAACGAAGCCGACGTGCTCGGCACCAAGCAGCTTAAGAAGATCACCAAGCTCAAGGAAAAGGAACTGGCCTATGGCCTGGGCTGGCTCGCACGCGAAGGCAAGGTAGCCTTTGAGGAGAGCGGCGACGACAAGGAGATCCTCATCTCTCTCGTCCAGGGCTGATAAGTCACTGACTTTCCACCCTTCTCTCTCCCTCCCTTTTCCTTTGTCCCCGTCATATCGCGGGGTCCGCTCCCCGGGCGGACTCCGTTAATTTTCTATCTATAATGAGAGGTATAGTAATCAAAAACACGGGGAGCGCCTATCTCGTGGCCCCCGACATTGCTTCGCCTGATGAGGCTATCCCGGCCCGCATCAAGGGAAATTTCCGCATACGCGGCATCCGGACCACCAATCCGGTGGCCGTGGGCGACATAGTGGACCTCTCGGAGGCCGGGCCCGACGGCATCGCCTTTATCACGGCCATCACTCCGCGCCGCAATTATATCATCCGCAGGGCAAGCAATCTCTCCAAGGAGTCGCATATCATAGCCTCCAATATCGATTGCGCTGCCCTAATAGTGACTCTTGCGGCCCCGGTTACCTCCACAACCTTCATTGACCGCTTCCTGGCCACCGCCGAGGCCTATCGCATCCCGGCCATCATAGTCATCAATAAGATCGACATCATCCGCGAGGAGCCCGACGGGGAGGAGCTGGCGGAGGCAGTGGCCGCCCTCTACCGTCAGATAGGTTACAAGGTGATAGAGTGCTCGGCCGCCACGGGAGAGGGTATCGACGCTCTCCGCTCTGCCCTCCACGACAAGATTACGCTCCTGAGCGGCAATTCAGGAGTCGGAAAATCATCGATAATCAATCGCCTCATCCCCGGTCTGGAGCTCAAGACGGCGGCCATCTCGGCAACGCATCTGACGGGGATGCACACCACCACTTTCTCAGAGATGTTTCCTCTCCCGGGGGGAGGAGCTATAATCGACACTCCCGGTGTGAAAGGCTTCGGGACCATTGACTTCGACCCGGCTGAGGTGAGTCATTTCTTTCCCGAAATCTTTGCCATAGGCAAGGATTGTCGCTACGGCGATTGCTCCCATACCCACGAGCCGGGGTGTGCGGTCTGTCAGGCGGTCGAAGATGCCCGCATCTCTCAGAGCCGCTATGCCTCTTACCTCTCCATCCTCGACGAGACGCGCCAGAGCGACAATCGCTATCGCAAGCCTTTCTGAGCCTCCCGTGGGGGAGCACTCTTAAAACTTAATCGACCTGCCGGCAAGTAAGAAAGCGCTTGCCGGCAGGTCGATTAAGTTTTGATGAGGATTGTCTCCTCTCGGGCGGATTATCAGAAGATATGATTAATGCCGCAGAAGATCAGGAGCAGATAGCCGAGAATGAGACCTATGATGCCCATGATGACGCCCGTGGTGGCCATATCTTTCTGCTTGATAAAGCCGGTGGCATCTGCCAGGGCGTTGGGCGGGGTGGAGATTGGCAGGATCATTGCCAGCGACGAGCAGATGGCCACACCGATGAGGAGGGTGGTGACGCCGCCCAATGAGGCGAGCGATTCGCTCATAGAGGCGCCGGCAATGGCGAGAATGGGCACGAAGAGGGCTGCCGTGGCCGTGTGGCTGATGAAGTTGGCCATAGCATAGCAGAGGAGGCCTGAGCCGATGATGATGAGCAGGGGCGACCACTGGTCGAAGGGTATGGCCTCGATCATGTCGGCGGCAAGGCCGCTCTCACGCATGGCCACACCGACGGCAAATGCGCCGGCTATCATCCAGAGGATGCTCCAGGATATCTGCTCGAGGTCGCGCTTGGTGATCACTCCGGCAATGGCGAGGACACCTACCGGAAGCATGGCCACTACATTGGCGTTGACACCTGTGAAGGCGTCGGTGAGCCAGAGAAGCACGGTGACGGCAAATGTGATGTAGACCACCACATCTTTCCAGCTCCCCTCATGATGGCTCTCAATCTCCAGATGGATAGTCTTCTGCTTGAAGGGGAAGAGCTTGCGGAGCAAAATCCATGCAATGAATATCATCACTATGGTGAAGGGCACCATTACCATCATCCACTGGCCGAAACCTATGCCGAGGTTCATGCCGGCGGGATCGTTGAGAAACTTAAGGGCAATGGCGTTGGGAGGAGTGCCTATGGGGGTGCCCATGCCGCCGATGTTGGCTCCGATAGGAATGGCCAGAGCAAGGCCTATCTTACCCTTGCCGTCGGCCGGGAGAGCTTTGAGCACCGGAGTGAGGAAGGTAAGCATCATGGCTGCCGTGGCGGTGTTGGAGACAAACATCGAGAAGAGGGCCGTGACCAGAAGGAAGCCGAGGAGCACATTTTCGCTCTTGGTGCCGAAGGGGGTGAGGAGCACTCGGGCGAGCTTCACGTCGAGGCCGCTCTTGGTGGCTGCGATAGCTATGATGAAGCCGCCGATAAAGAGCATGATGGTAGGGTCGGCAAAGCAGTGGAGGAGGGCTGTGTTGGACACAAGATTATCCCAGGTGCCTCCGGCTCCGTTGCTCTGGAAAAACCAGAGAGCGCTGTTGGAGGTGCAAAACAGCAGGAGGACTACCACGAGGAGCGAGGTGGTCCAGGCCGAAACGACCTCAAAAAGCCACATCAAGGCGGCAAAAGCAAAGATGGCAAGTACACGCTGCTCTACCGGATTGATGCCGGGCAGACCATACACATCAGAGGGAGCAATCCAGAAAAAGAGAGGCACAATGATGGCAATGGCCAGCTTGACAGCCTTGATCCAAATCGGATTTTTGTTATTCCTATGCTCCTTTTTCCATTGGTGATAGGCTTCTACGAGAGAATAGCCATGGAAGATTGTAAACATATAGATAGATTGAGTAAAACTTTATTCTATATATAATATAAGGAGGAGAGGAGGGGATTTATCGCCCGGGCTATCAGCGTCATCATCGATGCCGACAGGCGCCCAAGGCTCAAAACGGCTGCAAAGTTACAAATTTTTGAGCAGGCTTGCCGCCACCCTTTATTTTTATTGGTAAGTTTATTTTGAAAAAAATTTTTTCCTTAACCACAAATCCAAAGAGTAACAATAAGGGATGAAGAAAAGGTGGGATAACTTTTTGCCCTTTTTCTTGCATTTTACGTTGTCATTATCCAGCCAGGTGCTTTCAACACTTTATCTACATCTCAAATCATTGTATTTCAGAATATTGACGCTGTTATAAACACTATGTTGATAACCCGTTTATGTCAATAATTTGATAACTGAAAGATGTCAATAACCCTTTGTAGAGCGGTAAAAAACATGGTCAAGAACAATGCGGTAGCTTTTTTGGAGCTTAAGGATGGAGGCGCGTATAATCGCCTGACTCCAATGATGCAAATATTTTTATTGAAAAGAGTTGATGAAGTTTCAACAGTTATCAACACCTTATTGACATCTCTTCTATACCTAATGAAGGGAGGGAAATGCGGCTTCGCCACAATTAGGAATGAGGAATTAGGATTGGGGCCACGGTCAGTTGACTACGCCTGAAGAAGAGGGGATATGAACAGCTTCGCCCCGCATGCGGCATGAGGATACCGCGGGCAGGGCGAAAGATATAGCGGCTTAAGGGCTTCGCCGCAACGAGGAGTGTGGATCGGGTCAGTTGACTACGGTGAGGCGCGCCACGGCGCCAGAGGTATTAACGTCGGGCCCCGACCGGGAGGCTATGACGAAGTAGACGCCTGAGCGCACCCGGCGGCCGCCCATATCGGTCACGGGCCAGGAACACATGCCCCCTTGTGATGAACCCTGCCAGATGACGTGGCCGGCTGAGTCGGCTATCTTTACAAGAGATCCGTCCATGAGGCCGGTGATGGTCACAGATCCGGAATAATCGGGACGGACCGGATTGGGGTAGACCTTGATATCGTCAAATGAAGGAGCGGCGGGGGAGGCCGAAGACGCGAAGGTCACCAGGCCTCGGTCGGTGCCGAAAAAGACGGTGTTGTCAGTCGGGGAGCAATAGACAGCATTGACACGATTGGATGGCAGGGGAGAATTAGAGGCATTGAACGACCGGATAATTTCATCGCCCCGGGGGGTGACGAGAAACACACCGGAGCCTTCTGTGGCGAGCCATTTGCGGTCGGCATGATCCACGGCGATGGAATAGACAAGGTCGCTGTCGAGGAGATAGTCGGCTGAGTTGGTGCCGTCGCGGCGGGGCACCTTGACGTGGGTCACGGTAAGGGAGGAAGTGGCGGCTTCGGAGGGATAGGGGAGCTCTATCACACCTCCCGAGGTGCCGATCCACACCCGGCCTCCGAGATCCTCGGCCAGGGCCGACCGTCGGTCGGGGGAGAAGGCCTTGCCATCCTGATCGGTCAGGGAATCCCACACCCGATAGATATCGTCGGAGAGGTCGGCAAAAGTGCCTCGGGTGTCAATGGCGAGCATAAAGCGGTCGGTCGAAGCATCGAGGATGAAGATCATGTTGCTTTTGCGGCAATGGAGGATGCTGACATCCTTATTGGCGGAGAAGCCGGGAATTGAGAGCTCTATCCAGTCGGATGATGAGATATCGGCGGGGTCGAGCCTACGCTTGGAGGCAGGAAGGACGGCGATGCCTGAATGACCTGCTTCGGGGTGGGTAATGACCCAGAGGTTACCCCCCCGGTCGACCGACACGGAATAGACCCTGCATCCCCAGGGGGCTGCAAAAGGAGCGTTGTCTTGGTCAAAACGTGCCGTGAGGGAGCCTGAGGTGATGCGATAGAGGCCGTCGTTGCCCGTCCCGAGCCAATAGGTCTTAGGGTCGTCGGGGTCTTCCACCATCCGGGTAGGGGCGAGGGGATAGAGCCCGGTGCCTTTCTGATTTGCTGCCGTGAGAGAATATTTTGCTTTGACGGGATAGGCGGTGACATCGGTCATCCGGCCATCGGAGTCCATCACGGTAGCTGCGTGGGCTATGTTAAGACCCTCATTGCCTGAAGCATATCCGAGGCGGAAAACCGTAGGGCCGAGATTGCTGAAATAAGTCCTGGAGCCGTCGGCTGATGGGGTGATAAAGGATATGCGCTTGACGCTCAGCGCTTCAGGAATAAAGCGGTCGGAGAGGAGAGTCCAGCCGCCGGAGCCGTCGTAGCCATAGCAGGCTATGCCGTCGTGACTGCCGGCCCAAATGGCATCGGGCCCACCGCCACATCCTATGATATCGGCGGCGATGTCGTCATGGAGAGGGGCCAGGATGGTCAGGGAGCCCTCAGAGTCAATTTCATAAAGATTGCCGGAGGCTACGAAGCGTGTGGCGCCTGAAGACGCAGTGATAAAAGCATCGCCGGCCTTAGCATTGTCGGCTATCTTTCTGGAATCCTCGACCGAAGAAGCGTCGCGGGAGAGGCGCAGGGTGTAGAGGGTGCCTTGATTGTTGGTCAGCAGAAGCTCCGGGCTCAGGGCCGTGAGCTGGCTCACGTCGCTCCACGGGGTGATCTTCCTGAGAGCTTCGTCATTGCCGAGGCGGGCAGCGCGAGGGAGAGAATAAAGGGCTCCATCATTGTGGAATATGATTTGAGAAGGAGTGAGAGCCACTCCGTTGACACCCTTCCCGAAATAGGCTGATGCGAGGGTCTCGGCTGTGCTTAGACTGAGCTTCACCAGGCCGAAAGCTGTGGCCACGAAGGCAGTGTCGCCATCGATGGCAATATCGCGGATCTCGCGCGAGCCTGATACCGAAGAAGTGGCTATATCGGGTAAATTGACCACCTTCTTAGGTGACCGGCTGCCATAAAGGTAAATGATATCGATATTACCATCGCCGTAGGCCAGGATGATGCGGTCGGCGGCAGCATCGTAGAAGACCCGTGAAATATCGGACTGAGAGCTCAGATAGTTTTCGGCGGTGTAGCCGGTGGTCTCCTCGGCCTTCTTGTCAAAGCCAAACAGTGAGCCTCCGGCGAGATAAAAGACGTCAGAGGGGGTGTCGACCACCTGGCTCACCTGGCGGGAAAAGACCGGATAGAGCTTCCAGCCGTCAAAGGCCATTGCCGGGTGAGGCAAGAGGATGCAGAGGAGCAGGGAAAAGAAGGAGAGGGATAAAAATCGGTTCATTATCGATGCGAAAAAAGATATTGGAGAGGAGAGAAAAAACCGTGGTCGAGCCTTGAGCCGTCGGCTTAAGGTTATGACCTTTCAACTGACAGGTATTCTGTCAGGGCGCTTACTGCGCGGCCGCGGTGAGAGATGGCGTTTTTAGCCTCGGGACTCATCTGTGCAAAGGTGAGGCCTCCCGCCTCGACGGGAGCAAAGATGGGATCGTAGCCAAAGCCATCAGTCCCTGAGGGCTCTGCCGTGATATGCCCTTCCACCTTACCTTCAAAAAATTTCACGCCACCGGAGGGGAGAGTGAGGGCAATGACAGTCTTGAAGCGTGCCGTGCGGAGGGCAGTATCGACGCCCCGTAGCTCGCTGAGGAGCTTCGCCATATTGGCTTGTGAGTCGTGGCCCGGACCGGCATATCGCGCCGACATCACTCCCGGCCGGCCGCCGAGAGCATCCACCATCAGCCCGGTGTCGTCGGCGATGCAGTCATAGCCATATCTGTCTTTGACCCATCGGGCTTTTATCTCGGCATTCCCCTCGAGAGTGGGGGCTGTCTCGGGAATATCGTCGTGGCAGTCGATGTCGGCAAGACCCTTGACATCAAAATCGGGGCCGAGGATAGCGCGTATCTCGGCGAGCTTATGGCTATTGTTTGTGGCCACAACGATAGTGGCCCTGTCATCATTGGCGGGGTGTATCATATCGGTATAACGTAAAACTCACCCTTTTATTTTCTCCCCCCTCTTATCCACCGGTCATAATCCCGCCACAGGCAGCTATCTGCCCTCAGTCAAAGCATATAAGCCTGATGTCTGACAGGAGGCCGGGAGCTCACATAGCGCGGGCGCGTGAGAAGGAGTAGGAGGTCAGGGAGTCGGGGCAGAATGTTTGCGCCATGGTGTTGTAGACCCGTATCTTGACGGAGTCGCTTTCAGCGGGAAATTCCCACAGCTGGAGCATAGAGTCGCCGCCGTTGGGCTGATACTGAAGGTTAAAGAGGATCTGAGGCACCTTGCGGCCGGCATCGTTGAGGTCTTCGCGCACCTCCATAAAGCTGTTGTGGCCGCATATTACGGCAATTACGTTGTCATAAGGCTTTACGATGGTCTTCCACATTGTCTCGGGGTCGGTGGCAAGCGAGGGATCGGAAAACTGTCGCTTGGCATAGGAATTGCCCCAGTCGAGGCGCACGGCTGAGCGGTAGAGCCATTCATGGGTGATGATATAGGTGTCCATCGACGGATTGGCCTCGATATGCTGTCGGGCCCATTCTACCGCCTCGGGCCTGGGAGCAAACTCGAGGGCGATAAACTGCGATAGCCGCCCCCCTAACTCAGCTTGATAGATAGCATTGTCGTGCCGCCCGGCTTCAAAGAGCGACACTAATTTCAGTCGCGGGGCAAGGGGCAGGAGATACTGATTGAAGCGGGATGACAAGCGCGAGTTGATGAGGGCGAAGTTTTCATCATTGGTCCGCTGCCAGTCATAGTCGTGATTGCCTGTGACGGCTATCATGGGTATCTTTTCGGCCACGGGGCGCATGACAATAATAGCGCGGCTCCATTCGGTAGCGGCATTATTATCCGTCAGGTCGCCTACTTGAATTACCATGTCGATATTGTCGAAACAATCGTGTTGCGTCGTCAGCCACTCCATCGAGGCCTTGAAATAAGGCATCAGGGATGCATCGTAAGTATATGTCTGGATGTCGCCGACCACGGCCATATAGGTCGATTTCCGGATGATGGCTATGGTGTCGGCCGACGGATCATCCCCGAAGCCCGAAGCCCAGTCGTCGCCGGAGCATGATGAAAGGATTACAAGGCCTAAAAGCAGGTGTATTATCCGGCTCATAATTATTAGTACCGGAAAGAAGAGCCTCCGAGAAACTCTCTCAGAAGCGAAGTTGAAGGAATATATTCGGGCGAGATTGGAGAGAAATAGCTGAGGAATTTGCGCAGGCGATAAGCCTCGGCATATTCAGGCAGGTCGCGGGGCACGTCGCCGAGGATCTTCTCGGCCTGCTCCTTGACCACAGCGAGCTCAAAAAGGAGCGATGAATTAAACATCACATCGGCATTTTCCTGATAAGGGAAAATCCATTTTTCCTCGCCGCGTCGCACCGAGGGCCAGCGGCGGATGGTGCTGACGGCCGATGCACCCCGATATTTATGGTCGCGGATGATGCGGCGCAGCAGGCGGTTGTCGGTCGTCGGTATCCAGTTGTGGTCGTCGATGGATAT
>CAZAUV010000006.1:0-34167 GCA_964488335.1 uncultured Bacteroides sp. | reverse complement strand
TGCAAGAAGCATGGCGGATTCTATCTCGGCTCAATCGGCGGTCCCGCGGCTATCCTTGCAAAAGACTCCATCAAGAATGTTGAGCTCCTGGAATATCCCGAACTCGGCATGGAGGCAATCTGGAAAATCGAGGTTGAAGATTTCCCTGCGTTCATCCTCGTGGATGACAAAGGCAACGACTTCTTCACCGAAATCTCCCGCCGCTGCGCCTCCTGCCCCGTAGCCAAGTAATCACTGACCCTCATCATTCTCCCCATTAAACTCCGGGAGGCCTATGAATGCTCGTCATCATAGACCTCCCGGAGTGTTTTTTACTGTACCTTAACGTATTTACAGGATGCGCTTTACCTCGTCTACGTCGGGGATGGCACGTATATCGGCTATGACGGCGTTGAGCTCTTGCGCCGAATGGACGGCAAAAGAGATAGTCACCAGAGATATATCATCGGCCGTCTCGGTCTTGATGCCGGCTATTGAGAGGCCAAGACGATTAGTGATGGTGTCTACGAGATCAACGAAGAGGTGGAAGCGATCAATGGCTCTCACCGTGATGGTCACAGGATAGAGAGTCTCATCAGGCGCAAAATCCACAGCTACAATCGAATCGCCAAATTGAGAGGCAAGGCTTATAGCTTCCTGGCAGTCGCGCTTATGGAGAGTGATGTCACCGGATCCATCGGGGTTTTCAGCGAAGCCCACAACCTCTTCGCCCGGGATGGGATTGCAGATGGTGCACCGGTTGTAAGGCGACACGGGCAGGGAGGCGAGATATTCGCTTATTTCCTTGCGGGCTTTATAGCTTACGCAGGCATCGAGCCAGTCGGGATGGGGATGACTGTCGGGGTGGGTAAAGATCTCCACCACGTCGCCTCGGCGCAGCTGTGATCTTACCGGGGCCAGGAAGCCATTGACACGGGCATATTTAGCGTGGGCGCCCAGCTCAGGGCTCACCTCATAGGCAAAATCGATAATTGTGGCCTTCTGTGGGAGCACCACCGGATCGCCCTTGGGGGTGAATGTCATAATATCATCGTTGTAAAACGACGACACTACCTTCTCGATGAAGTTGGAGCCCTCGGAGCCCTGGTCGGCTATATCGCGGAGCACTCCGCGGAATTTTTCTATCCACCGCTTGATGGTATCCTCATCATCGGAGCGCTCGGCCACGCATCCCAGACACGACTCCCTGACCATCTTCTCAGAGCTGATATGGACCTCCTGCCAGCGACCGAAGTCGGCAAGGAGCTTGACATGGAAGCTCCTGTAACCATTTTCTTTAGGTGCATCGATATAATTGATGATGCCTCCGGGTTTCTCCATGAAATGGTCAGTGAGGACCGAATAGACCTTAAGGGCCATATCTTTCTCGCTTACTCCCGCCGGTGTCTTGTAGATGACATCGGTGAAATGGCGATATTTGAGATGATTGAAGTCATCACCAAACTTATGCATCTTGCGCCATATGCTGTAAGGCTCGCGATATTCCACGTTGACCCGCGCTTCGATACCTGCCTCGGCCAGATATGAGCGTATCTGCTCGGCAAACCGGCCCAGACGAAACGACTGAGCGGCTTCATCATTAGCGATGAGAGTGCGCAGATCTTCATATTCGTGGGGGCAGCGGAAGCGGAAGCTGAGATTTTCAAGCTCGGTCTTCACTTTATACAATCCCAGCCGAGTGGCAAGCGGAGCATAGAAATAGTCGGTCTCTCCGGCTATCTTCATCTGCTTGTCGGGGCGCATCGATGAGAGTGTCCGCATATTATGAAGGCGGTCGGCGAGCTTCACCAGGAGGGCCCTGATGTCATATCGGGCCGACATAAGCATCTGTCGGTAGTTATCCACCTGCTTCGACTCATCATAATGCTCTTTCTTCTTCTTGGTGACTATCTCCACCAGGAAGGCAACATCGTCGCCGAAGCGGTCGCGGATCTCATCGATAGTGTGAGGCGTGTCTTCCACCACATCGTGGAGGAAGCAGGCGGCCACGGGATTGGCTCCGAGCATCAACTCCTCGGCGGCAATATTGGCCACGGCGATGGGATGGAGGATATAAGGCTCGCCCGTCTTTCGCGTCTGGCCGCGATGGGCTGTGCGGGCAAAGTCAAAGGCCTCGCGCATGCGCGACATCTCTGCCTGCGACACCCGCTGGGCCATGACCTGAAAGACGTGCTCCCCTTTGAGCTGTATCAGATCTTCATATCGGTCATAATTATCGAGAGCCATAGCAGAATGAGGGATTAGATGGATTATGCGTCAAGAATGATCTTGGAGAAAAATTCGGGACGATGGAAGTCGGGCTGAGGGGTGTCAATGGGCGCCCAGGAGAGGAAGTGGGGGAAGGTGGTCTTATCGGCACACTTATAGAAATTGCCCATAAGTTCTATAGGCTTTCCCTCCCATTTGAGCCCCATGAGCTCTAAGGGGATGGCTGCGCAGAGGTCCCAGGTGAAGAGACCCTCCAGCTCCTCAAAGGGCCGGTTGCCGCAGGAGGCATAGCGGCGCACTTTGTCGAGCTGCTCATCGCTAAGGCGCTCATAGTTGTGACGGTCCATGCGACGGGCGGCGTGGATAGTCCCTATGCAGTTAAATTCAAAGTTGTAATACGGAGCGCGACCATCGGGAGCGACGAAAAATTCCACGCAGGAGTCTTCATGCACAGGCCCGTTATTGACCGTATTGACCGCGCGGAGATAGTTGCAGCGCACGAAAAAGTCTACATATATATCTTTTCCGTCGTGGCCTAATGCTGCCACTGTCAGGGGATGATAAGGAAACTGGTCGGGCCAGTTGAGGGAGTCAATCGTTATGCGGCGTCCCTGCTCGTCAAGCAGACGGGCAGCATCGGCGAGGCTCTCACTGAAGGCGAGAGACGGGATGAAGGGGATGTGAAGAGGTTCCATAGGGAAAGGGATTAGAGGGAGATGTTGTAGAGAATGAGAGCTGACTTAGAGGTGAAGAAGCTGCATGACCGAGTCGTAGGTGCCAACTGCGGCCATGAGAATAACAAGGATGGCTATGGCTCGGTTGATACGCCTCATGGAGCGGATCGTAAACCGCCCTCTGATGCGGTCGATAAGGAACGTTATGCCGGTCCACCATCCCACAGCTCCTACGGCTATGGCCAGAAAGCCTATTACATAATGGCCTATCGACGTGGGTAGATCCAGGAAGTTAAACCGGGCGAAAAGGCCTATTATGAAAAAGAGGATAAGAGGATTGGAGACTGTAAGGAGAAATCCGGTAGCAAAGTCGCGCAGGAAGGTCCCGGAACCGGCCGAGGGCAGCTCCACTCTCTTACGGGCCGGGTTGTTGATGAAGAGGAAAATTCCATAAGCGACTAAGACCAGCGAGCCTGCGAGCTGAAGGATCACCCTGTGGGTGGAGATAAAGTCATTGACAAACGATAGGCCGAAAGCGGTCAGCAGGCAATAGAAGATGTCGCTCAGCGAGGCGCCCAGGCCTGTGGCGAGGCCCTTTCGGCGCCCGCGGTTAAGGGTACGCTGAATTACCAGCACCCCTATCGGGCCCATCGGGGCCGAGATGAGGATGCCTATCATTATGCCGGAGAATAGTAAGTTGAAGACTGTCTCCATCACGACTGCAAAAATACATAAAAAATACGGGATTTTTACACCGGCAGATTAAAAAGTCGAGTCTGCCGCCATATATTTCTCTCTTGCCCCTGATTGATTTTTTTGGATATGAATGTTGCCCCGGTTGACTATTATGGCTATTTTTGTGGCCTCAAATCTTCTTCGCTATGTATAACAAGATGCAGCAAATCAAGCGCGATATCTTTGCGATGCGCAATGGCATCGTGGCTGAGACTCTCCGCCGCGCAGGCTCACCCTATCGCTTTATTATGGGTGTCAACATCCCTCAGCTCAAAGAGATAGCAGCCCGATATAGCGGCGATGCCGAGCTTGCGGCACTCCTCCGCGCCGATCGTGCCTCGCGCGAAAGCCAGCTCATCGCGCCGATGATATTTCCGCGTGGATGGGTATCCCGCTCCGATGCCCGCGAGTGGCTCGCGTCATCAGTCAGCCGTGAGGCAATAGACATTATATGCCATTCGCTTCTGCGCCATGAAGATTATGCCCTTCCCCTCGCCGGAGACTGCCTTGCCGCCGAAGGAGACGACACCCTCGCTTATGCCGGTATACGCCTGCTCTGGAATTTGGTGTCATCCCGGCCATCAGTGGTCAGAGAGATGGCGGTGGCGGAGGCCGATAAAGGTCGGCGCGTCACTCAAGCCGAAGCCATCAGGCTCATCGAGGAGGCCGACTTCCTTGTCGGCGACGGTCCGGAATGACGGTCAGACGATTAATGAGGCTTGGAGGGGGAAGATGACCGCGAGCTCATCTTCTCGGATAATATCACTCCCCCCAGGATAAGAATACATCCGGTGATGCCTACTACCGTGATGCGGTCGCCAAGGACTATGGCTGAAGCTATCAGGGTCACTATCGGTGAGAAGTAGAGGAAATTGCCGGTCTTGATCGCTCCCAGGCGCTTGATGGTGATAGCCCAGAGAAGATATGCCAGGAAGGAGCACACTACTCCGAGAAAAAGCAGGTTGAGTAACACCGAAGTCTCGAGTAATACACTGAGCGGGGCATGGGTCGACTCGGTCAGCAAAAACGGCAGGGCCGTGATGATGCCGTAAAAGAAGGTCTTGCGTGTTATAAACCATGCCGAGTAAGTGGCGTTGAGAGGGCGAAGAAGGAGGGTATAGATGGCCCAGCAGATCGCTGCAATGAGAGCGAGCATATCGCCGAAGGGATTGACATTCACCTCCAGGGAGCTATTGAATATCACAAACCCCACCCCTATCAGGGCCACAAACGAGCCCAGTATGAAGCCCCTCGAGAGCCGCTCGGATCGAAAGACGAGCGATACCAGCAGGATTGTAATGATAGGCGAGAGAGTGGTGATCAGGGCCACATTGGACGCCATCGTGTAAATAAGGGCAGTGTTTTCAAGGATGAAATATATGGAGCCGCCACACACTCCGCAAAGCAGAAACATCAGTTCATCGCGTCTCGAGCGACTCATAATCGGGCGCGGGCAGAAGATGAAGGTCAGAATATAGGCCAAGATAAAACGGTAGAGATAGATCTCTACGGCGTTGAGCCCTTCCTGGACCAATACTTTGGTGGCCACGAAGGAAATGCCCCAGGCCGAGACGGCAAAGAGGCCTATGAGATAAATCAGCAATGAGGAGCCGGTCTTATTGTTGCGGGTGTAGCTCATGTGAGATTGTGGTGCTATCGGTTTGCTCGGTGGTCTCGGTCGATATTGATTTGTTATCTTTCTTGCGCCGGCCGAAGGACAGTAAGCTACGGAGCCAGGGTGAGAAAGAATCAAAATCGCGCCTTACCACTATGCCTACGCCCTGCGTGGTCAAGGCATTTTTGAAATAGTAGTTTTGGTCGTTATAGCGGTTATAGGCTTTTAAGCGCAGTGAGCCGGATCGATTAAGGAGGTATTCCAGGTCAAAATCGCCTATGAAGGAGTTGTTGTTGAGGGTCTTGTCGCGGTAGCCGAAGTTGCCGTTGAAGAGCAGGCGGTTGTTGAGGAGCGACGACGAAAGCGCGAGATCAAACTCCACGTCGGAGAAGTCGCCTCGGTCGGAGCGGACGTTGGGCGAGATGCTCCAGTTTTCCGACAGAGCTCCGAGGATATTGCTTATCTGAGAGGAGATGGTAGAGGAAGCTACTGAAAAGAGCTCGTTGCCCTTGGTGGCGCTCATATATTCAGGGGTGTAGAAGCGGTTGAGCGCAAGCAGATAGAGCATCTGGCGCGCCCGCATATCGTCGGTGGAAACTATAGAGTTGACTTTGCGCTTAATGTCATCTTTGAGTGTCGGGAAAGCGAAGTCATAGGCTATATCGGGCGAGAGCATATTACCCGTCACCTTGAGGAGAGCATCGACCGGCACCGTGGTGCGCGTCAGCTCACTGTCGTCCAGAAATGATTCATCAAGGTCCGAGAGATTGGCTGTAAGGCGATATGCAGCCTCGATATCCAGCTGGGCGGCATAAGGGTCGCCGGAGAAGCGGATGGCGCTCCCTGGGTTGATGCGGAAGTCTTTGCGGATGATGTCCTGGAAGGTGAAATTATATGTACCGTTATCAAGGGTGTAGTCGCCGCGAAGCCCAAGATCCTCCGATGCACTGTTGTAGGTAAGGGTCATATCGCCGGAGCCGCGGGCATTGATGGCATCCCCTCCGACCGGATCCATCACCACCGTAAGGAGTGCGTCGGGAGTGGCGCGTACCGTTATCGACATATCATATACGCTTGTCCCCTCCTCTTCTTCTTTCTTGGCCAGAGCCTGGCGGATCTCAAACACTTCGGCAGGCACTCCTTCAATAAGTTTTCCCGACAGAATATCGTCGTCTTTAGCATCCCGGTCGCGGAAAGTAATGAATTGGTAATCATATGCCTCTTCTGCATCGGAGAGGATAAAGGCAAATGTGGAGCGTGGGGCCGTGGTCATATCCACTCCGATGTCGATATGCCCCGGCACACCGGTGATATTTGCGCTCCCGTCGCCATAAATCGTGCCATACCAGCGGCGGTCGAGACTCTCCGGGAGGTCATAGACAAGGAGGTCGTCGGCATCGGTGATGCGGAACTGGAAGCGTGGCTCATGGAAGTTGGTGTGACGCAGGTAGCCTCCCAGACGAGCGGTGTGTCCGTCGCGGTCGCGGAGGGTAATACCTTCGAGGTCAATATATCCAGGGACGAGGTGCACCGAGTCGGTGGCATAATAGGTCACTCCTGTAAAATCAAGTGTCAGGGCCAGATCTTCGGCCAGTATATCGCCGCTCATATTCACGTCGTGGAAGGTGCCGAAGAGATGGGCGTCGCCCGAGGCATAGCCCCCTACATTAGATGCGAATGCGCTCATAAAGGGCTTCATAAATCCCACTTCGATGCGGTCGGCTTTGAAGTCAAGGTCTATGTACCCCTCAGATGTGGGTTTGATATAGCCCTCGACATATGAGTGTCTGCTGTTTGGCTGGTCCACGCGTGCCTGAAGGTTTATGGCCGGCATCTCGGGGTCAAAGGATGCGGAGATATGGGTGTCGCCCATAAGTGAGAAATTATACTTGAGCCCTTCGACGAAGAGGTCGGGGGTGAAGAGCTTGACTTCCTTGCCGAGGACACCAGCCCCGAAGATTTCTCCTGTGGCTACGCCTCCAAACATAGCGTTAGGAATGTTGAGGGTCTCAAAAACATAGTCAAGGTCTACGTTGGCCAAGGATATGGTGATATTATCGTCGGTCGTCGAGGAGATGACGCCATCGATTTTGATATGCTGGTCGGAGCGTCCAACGTTGAAGTTGTCGATAGCTATTCGCCCCTCCCTGACTGTAAGCCGCGAAGGGTCCATGGTCCAGATAGTGTCGTTGAAGGTCATGGAGCCTGGGAGGATTTCTACATCGGCCATGATGGCGTTGCGTGACGAGGGATCTCGGCTGAGGAGGGTCTCAAAAGCGACATCGCCGGAGAAGTCGCGCGTCGCTTCCACATTCCATTGCAGCGACGTGGTCAATGGTCTCTGACGACTGTGAAGACTGTCGATTGAAGGAAGCGATGATTGCAGTAGGAGATCCATCATGCCGTTTTTGGTGGGCATGCGGGTGGCAGCGCTCAGTTTGGCCGATGAGCCGGTGGCCTGGAGATGGATGGTTGTGGCATCGATTTCTTTATTTCCCTGCCAGAGATAGGGGGCTTCGAGACGGAGCGTTGCGCGCCGGGCTTTTGAGGAGAGTGAGGCTGCAAAGTCTATTGGATAATGGACCTGAAACGGAAGTTTCACGACACGGTCAAGCGGTGTGGTGGAGAGCAGGCGTCCCTCGAGGGTGAAATTATTGCGGCTCTCTCGAAGCGGAGCATCCTGAGGGAAGACGTCGGGAAAGAGTGAGGCCTTGAGACCTTTAATATCTGAAGCAAGCGCCCCCGGGTCGAAAGCTCCGCGGAGGCTCGCATTGAGGATATCTGAGCTGAAAGTGATTGCCGGAGTCCCCTCTTCAGGGATCTCCGAAGTGATGTCAATGGCCGTGAGTTTGAGATCGCCGTAAAGCAGATCGTTGAAGGTCAATGCCCCCGTGAGAGGCAGAGGGGCATCTTGTGCTTCGAGTTTACCGCTGCCGGCGGCTGTGAAAGAGAGGTGACGGGAGCCATCTGTCCTTAGTCCGAAGATGGTCGGGTCAAGGTCATCAACGGTGATATCAATGGCAGCTGTCTTTTCCATGAGATCGGCATTGACAGAAGCAAAAATGGCGGCGCCGTCGTTAGCGCTCTCGATGGTTGCATCCACTATGTCGTCGGCCGCTGTCAGTTCGACGCTTATATCGGTCAGCGAGGTCGTGGCACCATCAGTCCGGGGTAAGGCTATTGACGAAACGAAAGCTGTAAGATTTCCCCGGGGCATCTTGCTGAAGTCCGTGAAAGTGGCTTCGCTCTCTACGGTGGCTGTCAGCTCGCGGGGAAGCCTGAGGGGGAGGGCTGAGATTTTTCCCATGGCCGAAAATGCCACGGCAGCAATTGCTGCCGGATTGAGCCTGTCCATATCCAGATGAGCGTCAAGGAAGCCGCCCCGGTGGTTATCGTCCAGACGATACTCGACAGAAGCAAAGGCATTGCCGGCTCTTTCGCTTTCTATATGGGCAGCGAGCGAGCCTGTTGAGGGTGTACCCTCTCCATCGAGGGTCACTATGAGAGGGAGGATCGGGGTGGCCAGACTATCGTTGCCCGGCGCGATTGCAGTAGAAAACGGCAGTAGAGGCGCTGCCTTTGGCCTGATTGCGAGAGTGAGGCCCGGTAAGGAAAAATGCGCTGAAGCGATGCTGTCAAGTCCTTCTGCCATAAGTCCCTCCGGGGCCTCAATGGAGATGGAGCTGTCGAAGGTGGCTATCGAAAGATGATCGAGGATCACGCTACGCCGGTTGGCAGATGCGGAAAGGTCTATTGCGAGGGGTGTGACGGGAAGTTTACCCAGAGGTGTCAGTGCGCTCTCCGGTATTATCGGTGCGAGGTCGGCGATTGTTATATAACTCCCCGACAATAAGTTGAGTCTTCCCTGTGGATTGTCGAGAAGCTCTATGCTGGTCGGGGCAATCCTCAGAAGAGTTGACGGGAGGCGCACCTCTGTGTCGCCGAGATCAATATGACTCACAGCCGATGATGGCGCGGGGGCTTTGGCAATCAGCGCGCGTGTAGAGAAGTCGGAGAGGGTGAGGCCTGAGCGAGCTTCGTTTGCGGCCAGTCGACTCAATTCCACACCTATAGTCCGGTCCTCTTTGTCCATTTTTAGCCTGAGATCGGCCCTGATGTCTTTAACCCTCAGATGATTAGGGTCAAGCCTGCCAAGTGGCCCTACGGGCTCGGAATTGACATCATAGCTCACTGCAGTCTGCCTGACTACGATGGTATTTATCCTCAGATCAGCCACTCCGCCATCGCCATCGGGGCGGCTAAGGCGCGTTATTATCGGTTGGATATTGAGAGGCGCGGAGCTGCTGTCACGCCACACTCGGAGGTCTATCCCTACCGCCTCAACATAATTGAGCACCATCTTATGATTGAATATCAGGTCGGTAAGGCCCAGTCCTGCTCCTATACGGCGAGCTTTGACAATCGTGTCGCCAGGCTCGGCTATGATGGTCACATTGCGCAGACTCACCTTATTGAAAGGATTGATTGACAGATTGCCCACTCTTACATCAACCCCCAGATAGTCGCTCAGCAGCTCACCGGCTTTCCTGCGGGCTGTGTCCTGAACAGAAGGAAGAGAAAGACCGACATACAAAGCCGCAGGCACCACTACTATAAAAAGCAGTGCTGCCACCACGATAATTCTTAAGGCCTTGTAAATATGCTTGAAAACCACTGTGGGTTAAAAATGGATTATCGTTGTCCTACGTATCAGTCGGGCATCAGTCGAGCTTGCTGGCTGCGGGAGAGCATCAGCCGCTGCTCGAGGGCCTGCTTCTGGCGGGCCAGATAAGCTGCCCGGCGATAAATCTGCGAGGCTGCGTAGAGCTGCGCTATCGAAGCTGTCTCGGCGGGAGAAAGTGCCTTATTGCGATTGCCGCCCTCCCCTTTTATAGTGAGGGTGAGGTTTTTATCGGCGTTTTCAAAGACAAAGGCTCCTATGGTGTCGCTCTCTGCCGGGAGGAATGTGATCACCTCAGTAGGTAACGAACGGTCATTGCGCTCACCATCATGGGCCACTGAGGGGGTGGATGCCTCCCCCTCCCCGGGAGCACTGACGGCTACCGCTATCGAGCGGCTTCCTTTGCGTGCCGAGGATATGATGTAGAAGGAGCCTTCGGGGCTCATGCGGGGGTAGATGCCCTCGCCCTCAGAAGGGATTGCATTGCTCATGGCTGTTGCCACGTAATAGCCGTCGGTGCCTCCTGCGCCCTGCTTGAAGGTGATATTATCCTTCATCTGATCGACCATCACGGCTGTTGAGGCCGTAAGGGAGTCGTTGATCTCAAGCTCGCGTAGGGTCTGGAGCTCTATTGCCTTGGGACGCAAAGGCATAGCAGCCCGGCGGGTAGCTATCTCGCCGGGATAGGCCTTGTCGAGGGAGTCGAGGAGGATGATGGCTCCGGCCGGATCGGAGGCTTCTATGGCCGCTGCGGCCTGCTCGCGAAGAGCTTCGGCAGCGTCTTTGTTGCCGTTGCATGAGACCAGGGTCAGGGCTATGCCTGCGAGCCCGGCGACGGTCAGTTTAGTTACTGCGCTGGACATCTTTTATTCCTTTTACTGTCTTGATTTTCTTGATGATATTATTGAGGGCCTCGGTGGTGGGGATACCCACTACGAGATAGCCGTTGAAGAGACCGGCGTGAGAAGATATGGATATGTCGCGGAGGGTCGACCCGGCCTCTTTATTGATGATTGAGGTGATATTGGTAACGATGCCGATGTCGTCGTGGCCCACCACGCGCAGGGTGGCCGCAAACTGCTGGCCCACCTTGCCGCTCCAGCGGGTGTTGATCATTCTGTAAGGATAGCGCTCGCGGATATTGGCGGCATTGGGGCAGTCCATACGATGGATTTTGATTACACCCTCCGAAGAGATGAAGCCAAAGACCTGATCGCCATAGATGGGATTGCAGCATCGGGCAAGGCGATAGTTTACTCCCTTGATGTTATCGCCGATTATCAGGATGTCGTCGCTCGTTTCGGCCTGCTCTCCGGCCGGAGCCTGGAGAGTGAAGGCCTCCGCAGAGGTCAATGTCTCCTCTCCCTGATCCTGCTTAAGTATAGCCTCATATTCGGCAACGACGCGATTGACATCTACATCTTCCTCGGCCACAGCCACGAAGAAGTCGGTCACTGCCTTGAAGCCGAGCTTCTTGATAATGCGCATCAGGGTGGGCTCGTCAATCTCTATCTTGCGGTTTTTGAGACGTCGCTGGAGAAGTTCTCGGCCGAGATCGGCGGCTCGTCGGGCGCGCTCGTTGAGGCTCTGTCGTATCTTGTTGCGAGCCTTGCTCGTTACCACAAAGGTCAGCCAGTCGGCCTTAGGCTGCTGCTGAGCCGAGGTCATGATCTCTACGGTGTCGCCGCTACGGAGCTTATAGTTGAGGCGCCGAGTCCGGCCGTTGACGCGTCCACCGGTGCAGCTCGCCCCAAGTCCAGAATGTATGTTGAAGGCAAAGTCGAGAAGAGTGGCACCCTGAGGAAGGCGGAATAGGTCGCCCTTGGGAGTGAACACAAAGACCTCTTTTGAATACATATCGAGGCTCATGTTTTTCATCAGCTCCGTTGGGCCGCCTTCGGCCGTCTCGAGGATTTCCCTTACATGGTTCATCCAGGTGTCGAGGGTGTTTTCGCTCTTGATGCCTTTATATTTCCAGTGGGCTGCAATGCCTTTCTCGGCGATCTCATCCATGCGTCGGGTGCGTATCTGCACCTCCACCCAGCGGTTTTCAGGGCCCTTTACGGTGATATGCAGGCTCTCGTAGCCGTTGCTCTTGGGGATGCTGAGCCAGTCTTTGAGTCGGGCCGGATTGGGCTGATACATATCGGTCACCACCGAATAAGCCATCCAGCAGTCGGGCTTCTCGCGTCGCTCCGGGGTATCGATTATCACTCTGATGGCAAAGAGGTCGTAAATGCCCTCCAGGTCAACGTGTTGCTTCTGCATCTTGTTCCAGATGGAATAGATGCTCTTGGTCCGCCCCTTGATTTCGAAGGTGAGCCCCTCGGCCTCTAAGGCAGCCTTGACGGGAGCGATGAAAGCGTCGATATATTCATCGCGCTTAGCTTTGGTCTGAGCTAATTTATGTGCTATGCGGGTATATATTTCCCGGTTGGTATATTTCAGGCTCATATCCTCGAGCTCGCTCTTGATGGCATAGAGCCCCAGGCGATGAGCAAGGGGTGCGTAGAGATAGCCCGCTTCACAGGCCACTTGCCTTACGGCCTCATCATCGGGATGATGATTAATGGCACGCATGAGGATAAGTCGCTCAACTATCATAATGATTATCACGCGTATATCCTCGGCAAAGGTGAGCAGCAAGCGCCGGAAATTCTCGGTGTCGGTGGCTGCCGCATGATGGCCATAGAGTCCGGAGACCTTGACGAGACCACGCACCAGGCGGGCCACGTCGGCCCCCCATTCACGCTCTACGCTTTCCTCATCAAGCAAACCGGCCTTACAGGGCTCCGCGAGCAGGATAGCCACCGCCATGGAGCGGTCGGGACTTATGCCCTCACATAGGGCACGGGCTGTGGCCAGCACGTGGGCCACCGGGTCAAGACCGCTGAAATGCAGATTATTAGCGGCGCGGAGGGCTTCGGCGTGAGTGGTAATCAGAGACCGAAGACTCTTGGCGTCGCCGGGCTGCTCTATCCCCCGACACAGGCGAAGGAGGTCATGATAGAGGCCTGCGATGGTGGCCGGTGAAGAATTTGAAACTTTATATTGACGCATTGAAAGTTGTCCTTTTTTCGGGTGAAGGGAACGAAGCCCCCCACATTTAATGTGCAAAAATAATCAAAAAACCTCAATCCCCCCTCCCCGACAGCTTAAAATCACTCTCTGGAGTTAAAAAATCAATCCGGGAGTTGGAGGTGTCGGAAAAATGCCTTACCTTTGCGCCCGAAATAATCCACCATATATCAAATCCCCTAAATTTCAAAAGAATGCATCTTAATTCTGAAGAAAAGACGGAAATCTTTGAGAAATACGGTAAGGGCAAGACTGATACTGGCTCCCCCGAAGCTCAGATTGCATTATTCTCTGTCCGTATTGCTCATTTGACTCAGCACCTGAAGTCAAATCACAAAGATTATACTACCGCTCGTGCTCTTAAGGCCCTCGTAGGCAAGCGTCGTCGCCTTCTCGACTATCTCATGAAGAAGGATATCAACCGCTACCGCGCCATCATCGCCCAGAAAGAGCTCGGTATCCGCAAGTAATCAAGTCTTGCAGGATCTCACCTCACTAAGTCGGCCCGGCCTCCCTTCGGAGACCGGGCCGCTAAGTTTTATTCCGCTGTTTTAACTCACCGGGTTGGTGGTGTGGAGAAGCCGGAAAACATTCAGTCGGGTAGTAACGGTTCCTTTATTGGTCTGGGCTACAAGCCGGAGCTCTGAAATATCTACTTCATAATCATCTTCCCCGCCGCTCTCTATTTCATCTAAGGTGATGGCAAGAGAGTTGCCATCGATGATGCGGGCTTCCCATCGGCCGGTCATGCTGACATAACTGTCAGTTGAAGCGCCTAATAAGACTATTGAAATGAGGGTGGCATTTGTGAATTTCAACGTTGCCTGACTCTCACAGCTATTGGCAATTACTTCAAAAGATTTAGGGACACATGCTGGATCGGGAGATGAATACCTGATCTTCAGATTATCAGGAGACGCATCGGTTTCAATAGTATATTGGAGTTCGATATCGTCGTCATCTTTGCCGCAGGAGCTGAAGGCAATCATGGCCACGAGGGCTGTCAACAATGTCAGTACATACTTTTTCATTTGTGGTGGAGAATTTGTTTGTTTAAGTGGAGGCGCTGATGATGCTCAGAGCATCAGTGCACGGGGATGATAATAGGGGCGCAGATAGTCGGCCGGCCGGAGGATTTTCCCTCCGTAGACCACGAGGTCAATGTCGATGCTCACCTTGCCCTGCGCCTTTTCTTCGGGTCTTCTTCCAAGCTCTCTCTCAAGCTCTTTGAGCTGCCGGCAATGACGCTCTGCCGAGGCCTCGGCGAGCGGCGGGGATGGAATGAGGATGACTGCTACGGCATTGACATACCGGCGAGGCATCTCGAGAGGTGGATGCAGGCTCGCTCTATGGATATCGTCAGTGCCGAAGGGTGGAGTAGAGGCCATGATATGATATTCCCGGGCGAGGGCCGAGAGGCAGCTGATCACCCTCTTCAGACCGTCGGAGCGGTTTGACCCCACCGAGAGCACGGCCGTCAGATTATGGCTCCGATCATTGCCGGAGCATTGCTCGCCTGCCAGATATTCCATGCTGCAAATGCCTGAAGAAGAAGCATCTCGAGCCCATTCTTTATTGAAGCGCCATGATCTGCGGCCCGGCGCAGGAAAAGGGTCTCGTCGGGGTTATAGATCAGATCGTAGCAAAGATGGTCGGGGGATAGGAGATCATAAGGTATGTCAGGACAGGAGTCTACATCGGGCCACATCCCGAGAGGAGTGGTATTGACGATGACCCGGTTGGCCTCCATCACCTCCGGGGTAAGATCGGCATAGGTCATGCGGTCGTCGCCTGGAGTACGGCTCACGAGAGTCGGCTCTATGCCGAGACTTCGAAGTCCGTGGACCACGGCTTTCGATGCCCCTCCGGTGCCGAGTACCAAGCCACGGGTCATACCCTCTCTCAGAAGCGGCTTGATGGAGTCGGTAAAGCCTATCACATCAGTGTTGTGGCCGGTGAAAATCACTCCCATATCATCATCATAGTCCACGGCAATGGTGTTGACGGCCCCGATCGCCCGGGCATTGTCGCTCAGGCGGTTAAGGTAAGGGATTATCTGCTCCTTATATGGGATGGTCACATTGAGGCCGCAGAGAGCCGGCATCTCCGATATGGCTTCCATAAAGTCGCCTATATCAGGCAGCTCGATGTTGATGTACTCAGCATCAATATTTTCAGCCTCAAACTTTTGGTTGAAATATCCGCTTGAAAATGAATGGCCGAGCGTTCGGCCTATGAGTCCGTATATTTGCTTCATTCGGCAAAAATACACAAAAACTCGTCACCTCCCCCTCTCTTGCCTCACTTTTTTATTACCGAAAAGAGCTTACGGTTATCCTTCAGCCCGATTGAATTTCGAAATGAGATCGTCAATTGCGGCTGAGCCGAAAAATGGGGATTTTACTACTTCAGCAAGTTCTTTTTACAAAGAGCGGAGGATTTGGAGAAATCTTGTTGAGGGGAGAGAAGTGGAAATAGCGATTTTTTGCTTACCTTTGTCGCCTTAGTCGGTGCCCGGAGCTGATGATTGTCGCCCCGGATACCATATCTTATCCCCTATTCAAGCTCATGCTCACTATCGCTATACAAAACAAAGGGCGCCTGAATGAAGACTCCCTTCAGCTTCTCAAAGATGCCGGCATCACTGCCACAGCCGGCCACCGTAAGCTCATGGCCGATGCCTCAGGATTTCCTCTCCATGTGCTGTATCTTCGCGACGATGACATCCCTATGGCCGTGGCTATGGGAGTTGCCGATATAGGCATCGTGGGTCTCAACGAAGTGGTTGAGAAGGAGCAGGATGTAGACATAAGCCTCCGGCTTGGCTTCGGTGGCTGCCGTCTGTCGATTGCTGTTCCAAAGGGTGTGGATTATTCCGGTCCGGAATGGTGTGAAGGGAAACGCATCGCCACGTCATATCCCGTGATCCTTCGCAATTTTTTTGCCGACAAGGGCATCAAAGCTTTTGTCCATGAGATAGCCGGCTCGGTAGAGGTGGCCCCCGCCGTTGGGATGGCCGATGCAATATTTGATATTGTCTCGTCGGGGGGTACCCTCGTCCAAAACGGCCTCATAGAGAAGGATGTCATAATCCGCTCTGAAGCTGTCCTCATCTCATCTCCGGGACTGGACGGCGAGAAGAGAAGTCTGCTCGACAAGCTCATTTTCCGCTTCCGCTCTATTATCGCGAGCCGCGGAATGAAATATGTGTTGTTTAATCTCCCTAAAGAAAAGGTGGCCGAAGCAGTGGCTATCCTCCCGGGCATGAAGAGCCCTACCGTGCTTCCGCTGACCGACCCTCAATGGGTATCGCTCCATGTCGTCATCCATGAAGACTCTCTTTGGGAGAAGATAGAGCTATTGAAAAATATTGGGGCCGCCGACATCCTTGTCGTAGCCCTCGAAAATGTCATAAGATGAAAATTATCGACAATCCCTCTCGCAGTGAGTGGTCCTCACTCTGCCTCCGAAATATTCCCGGCGACCACGACATTGACATAGCGGTAAAAGAGATTATCGAAGCTGTCAGGGAGCGCGGCGACTCGGCACTGCTTGATTTTGCCGCCCGCTTCGATGGTTGTCAGACTTCGGAGATCGAGGTCTCGCAGTCAGAGATAGCGTTGGGAGCGGCCAAGGTCAATCCTGCCGTAGGTTCCGCTATAGAGAGTGCCGCCGCCAATATTGCGGCCTTCCATAAAGCCCAGCTCCCGGCGGAGATTGATATAGAGACAGCCCCGGGAGTCAGGTGTATCCAGCGCCCGGTTGCCATACGCCGTGTAGGGCTTTACATCCCAGGCGGTCGTGCACCCCTTTTCTCCACCGTCTTGATGCTTGCTCTTCCGGCTCGGATTGCGGGATGCAGAGAGATTGTCTTATGCACACCCGGGAGCGGTCCCGAAGGAGAGATAGCCCCTGAGATATTGTATGCGGCGAGTCTGTGTGGCGTTGACCGTGTCTTTCGTGTCGGAGGTGCTCAGGCCATCGCCGCGATGGCCTATGGGACGGCCACCATTCCGGCCGTCGACAAGATTTTTGGCCCGGGCAATCGCTTTGTGACCAAGGCGAAGCAGATGGTGAGCCAGACCAAGGCCATCGATATGCCCGCCGGGCCAAGCGAAGTGATGGTGCTCGCCGACGCGACGGCCGACCCCTCCTTTGTGGCTGCCGATATGCTGTCTCAGGCCGAGCATGGGCCTGACAGCCAGGCCATGGCCGTGTGCACCTCGACTGACATGGCTCGCCGGATAGAGGCCGAGGTGAAGCGACTGTCACACTCCCTCTCACGCCGTTCATCTATAGAGAGCTCACTGGCCCACAGCCGCATCATTATCCTCCCCTCACGCTCCGATATCGTCGACTTTGCCAACGAATATGCCCCCGAACATCTGATTATCTCAATGCAGAGTCCCTATGATATTGCCTCCGATATTTATGCCGCCGGAAGCATTTTCATAGGCAACTTCTCACCCGAGAGCGCCGGTGACTATGCCTCCGGCACCAACCATACCCTCCCGACATCGGGGTGGGCACGCTCTTTCAGCGGTGTCAATATCGACAGCTTTATGCACAAAATCACCCTCCAGGAGCTTACCCCGCAGGGGTTGACACTCCTCGCCCCTGTAATAGAGACAATGGCGCGAGCCGAAGGCCTCGATGCCCATGCCCTTGCAGTCTCACTCCGCCGAGACACCTCCGAGGAGGATTAATCCTTACCAATATGAAGCGTTATATTCGCCCGAATATACTAAACTTGGAGCCTTATTCAACCGCCCGCGATGACTTCAAAGGCCAAGGCATCACTACTTGGCTCGATGCTAATGAGTCGCCATATAATAATGGTGCCAACCGCTATCCCGATCCTCATCAGAGTCGCCTTAAGGAGTGCATATCCCAACTTTTTGATATCTCTCCCCGGTCAATCTTTGTCGGCGGAGCGGGAAGCGATGAGGCCATCGACATAGCCTTCCGTATTTTCTGCGAGCCGGGACGCGACAATGTCATTGCTATTTCCCCGAGTTATGGTGTATATAAGGTGGCGGCAGCCATCAACAATATTCAGCTGCGTGAGGTGTTGCTCAATTCCGACTTCTCCCTTCCCGTAGACGCTCTGCTCAACGCTGGCGACAGTCATTCAAAGATAATCTGGATATGCTCGCCCAACAATCCTACAGGCAATGCCTTCCCGGTGGAGGATATCATCGCCGTGGCCGATCGTTTTGACGGCATCGTTGTGGTAGATGAGGCTTATGCCGACTTCTCCGACAAAGGATCTGTGCTCCCCTTTCTGAGCAGCCGTCGAAACATCATTGTCCTGCGCACTTTTTCAAAGGCGCGTGGCATGGCCGGCCTCCGCGCCGGCATGGCCTTTGCCTCGGAAGAGATTATTGAGTTTTTCGACCGGGTGAAATACCCTTACAATATGAGCTCTTTGGTTCAGGAGGAGCTTCTGAGACGCATCAAAAGCGATCCCATCCCCGCCTATATTGCAGAAACCAAGGCTGAGCGTGAACTGATGGTCCGCGGGCTGACGAAATCTCCATGCGTTGAACAGGTCTTCCCCTCCGATGCCAATTTCGTCCTTGTCAAGGTGGGCGATGCGGCTGCTCTCTATGATTATCTTGTGGCCGAGGGTGTGCTTGTTAGAAATCGCTCCTCTATGCCCCTGTGTGATCAGTCGCTACGTATCACCATAGGGACACCCGAAGAGAATAGCCGGGTGATCTCTCTCATCAATAACTTCAAGAGTCTATAATGAAAAAAGCAATATTTATCGACCGCGACGGCACTATCATACGGGAGCCGGCCGACGAGCAGATTGACTCTTTGGAAAAACTCGAGTTTGTCCCGGGAGCCATCTCTTCTCTTCGGGCCCTTATGGGGCGGGGCTATGAGCTCGTGATGGTCTCCAACCAAGATGGACTCGGCACTGATGCCTTCCCCGAGGCTGTTTTTTATCCGGCCCATAATAAGATGCTCGCCACCCTCGAGGGGGAAGGTGTGAAGTTTGATGCTGAGTGGATTGACCGCAGTTTCCCCGCCGATAATCTCCCCACGCGCAAGCCCGGGACGGCAATGCTCGCAGGATATATGACAGGAGAGTATGACCTGAGCCACTCGTTTGTTATCGGCGACCGCCTGACCGACATTCAGCTTGCCTCCAATCTCGGTGCCCGCGGCATCCTCCTTCTGAGCGAGACAGGCGACCGGGCTGAATCCCTCCGCCTGCAAGCAGAGCGGATGGGTGCCGCGCTTGTCAGCGATGACTGGCACTCCGTAGCCCGATTTATCTTGGATGCCGAGAGAGCTGCCACCATTTCACGCACCACCTCAGAGACCGCCATCACGGTAGAAGTATGTCTCGACGGCGAGGGACGCTCGTCCATCTCTACCGGCCTTCGCTTCTTTGACCATATGCTCGACCAGATAGCCCATCATTCCGGCATCTCCCTGACCATAACCTGCCGGGGCGACCTCGATGTTGACGAGCATCATACTATGGAAGATGTGGCCATAGCGCTCGGTCAAGCGCTCGACAAAGCCTTAGGGGATAAGCGTGGCATTGACCGCTATGGCTTCGTCCTCCCGATGGATGAGTCGCGCGCCATGGTGCTCATTGACTTAGGCGCCCGCATCGACTTCAGCTGGGACGTGACTTTCACACGCGAATATATAGGCGATACACCGACAGAGATGTTTGCCCACTTCTTCAAATCTCTCGCCTCGGCCCTTCGCTGCAATCTCCATATCTCAGCCGTCGGCTCCAATAATCATCATCTCATTGAAGGGGTCTTCAAAGCCTTTGCACGCGCTCTGAAGATGGCCATCCGTCGTGATCCCTTCTCTTATTCCTTACCTTCAAGCAAAGGTGTCTTATGATAGCAGTTATTGATTACGGCATGGGCAACATACGCTCCCTCGGATATGCCCTTCAGCGCCTCGGAGCACAGTGGGAGCTCACGGCAGATGCCGACACCATCCGTCGGGCCGACCGTGTGATCCTCCCCGGAGTGGGTAATGCCGCTGAAGCTATGGCCAATCTGCAGCGCCTCGGCCTCCCTGATGTGATCCGCCGGCTCCGTCGGCCCGTCCTCGGCATTTGTGTCGGAATGCAGGTGATGTGTCGGTCTTCCGAGGAGGGCAATGCTGAGTGTATGTCGATATTCGATGCCCGGGTCAAGTGCTTCGACGAGCTCCCGGGCATCAAGATACCCCATATGGGATGGAGCCTCTTGGGCAATCTTGATAACAAGCTCTTTTCGGGCATCGAAAGCGGACAATATGTCTATTATGTCCATAGCTATTATGCCCCTCTATGCCCCGACACCATAGCTACTTCGCGCCACCCCATGCTCTTCTCGGCCGCTCTCAGATATGAAAATTTCTATGGTTGCCAATTCCATCCGGAGAAGAGCGGTGCCATCGGCGAGAAGATACTCGCCAATTTCATCAACCTCTGAGAACTCCTCCTCTCCCATCTTGCCTCAATATGATAGAGATTATTCCCGCGATAGACTTAATCGACGGACGATGCGTCCGCCTCACACAGGGCGACTATTCACGTATGACCTCCTACCCTGCGTCGCCCCTTGAGATGAGCCGCCTTTTTGCCGAAGCCGGTATCAGAAGGCTCCACATAGTTGACCTCGAAGGTGCTAAAGCGAGCGAGCCGCGCAATCTTGAGACTCTTAGGCTCATTGCCTCCCAAGGCCTCCTCTCGATTGAGTGGGGGGGAGGTATTAAGAGCCGTGAGAGCCTCGAAGCTGTGTTTGATGCCGGTGCCCAATATGCTATCATCGGGTCTATCGCCGTCACGCGCCCCGACCTTATGGAGCAATGGCTCTCTGAGTTTGGCGGCAGGAAGATTATCCTCGGTGCCGACATCAAGGATGGTCGGGTGAAAGTCAATGGCTGGCTCGATGATTCTCTGTTCACCATCCACGACCTCATAGACAGGTTTATCCCGTTAGGCCTGAGTGAGGTGATATGCACTGACATCTCGCGCGACGGTATGCTTCTCTCCCCCTCGACAGAGCTCTATCTCGCTCTGAAAGAGCGCTATCCCCGGCTGACGTTTACAGTATCAGGCGGCATATCATCTATCGATGACATCCGCGAGCTCAATCGCCTCGGCATCAGTCGTGTCATCGTGGGTAAGGCAATCTATGAAAACAGGATTTCTCTCAAGGAGATAGCCGGCTTCATCGCTCAATCTCATTAACATATGCCTGCTAAACGTATCATCCCATGCCTCGATGTCAAAGACGGGCGCACCGTCAAAGGCATCAATTTTGAAGGTCTCGCCGACGTAGGCGACCCCGTGGAACTCGGTGTAAGATATGCCTCCGAGGGAGCCGATGAGCTCGTCTATCTCGACATTTCGGCCAGCCGAGAGGGGCGCAATACATTCACCCGCCTGGTAAACCGCATTGCCGAAAAAATTAATATTCCCTTCACGGTTGGGGGCGGCATCAGCTCGCTTGACGATGCTGCCCGTCTGCTCGATGCAGGAGCCGACAAAATCACCATTAACAGCGCTGCTGTGGCCAACCCCGGCCTGATCGAGCGGATTGCCTCACGCTATGGCAGCCAGTTTGTCGTTGTGGCCATTGATGCCAAAAGAGTTGGCGACATCCTCCGCGTTACTACCCATGGCGGCTCCCGACTGACCGACAGAGAGCTCTTCTCTTGGGCTCGAGAGGCTGAGAGCCTGGGTGCCGGCGAGATTATGTTCACATCTATGGACCATGACGGCACACGCTCCGGTTATCCCCTGGACACTTTCCGCGCCCTCTGCTCGTCGCTGACCATCCCCGTCATCGCCTCGGGAGGTGCCGGTTCGGCCAAGGATATTGCCGACGTCCTCATCCTCGGCGAAGCTGATGCAGCCCTCGCTGCCAGCATTTTCCACTATGGCGAAATCACTATCTCCCGGCTCAAACAATACCTTGCGGAGAGAGGCATCGAAGTGAGACTCTAAAATCGCTCTCTCATCCTTCAATATCATTATGAATGAAATAAGATTTGACGATTTCAATTTAGAAAAATGTGCCGACGGACTTCTCCCGGTCATCATTCAAGACTCTGTTACCCTCAAAGTCCTGATGCTCGGATATATGAACCGCGAGGCATTTGATATGACCTGCGCTACCGGCAAGGTGACTTTTTTCAGCCGCTCACGGAGTCGACTCTGGACTAAAGGGGAGACCTCAGGCAATTTCCTCTTCGTCAAAGAGATGTATGTCGACTGCGACGCCGACACGCTGCTCATTAAAGCCCGCCCGGTTGGCCCCGTCTGCCACCGGGGTACCACCGCCTGCTTCGACACTCCCGCTGAAGAGGGTTTTATACATTCCCTCAACGAGTTGATCGCACGCCGTCATCGCGAGATGCCCGAAGGCTCCTACACCACGCGCCTTTTTATCCACGGAGTAAAGAAAATCGCTCAAAAGGTAGGTGAGGAGGCTGTTGAAGCGGCTATCGAGGCTGTCGACGGCAACCGCTCGCGCTTCACCTACGAGGCCGCCGACCTTATGTATCATTATCTCGTGTTGCTGGAGCAGATGGGCATCTCCATTGACGACATTGAGCGAGAGCTTCTCCTACGCCATTCCTGACCACTCCCCAAAAAGTATAATACTTTTTTACAGAAAAATTTCCGTAATCAGGATTATTGTCTTACATTTGCGCTGAGGCTTCGATGAAGTCTCGTTACTTGAAGAATACCGATTTCATAACCACCACATCTGCAAAAGCATATATGGCACAACGCAAGCTCAAAATCCGCGACCTGACCCTCCGCGACGGGCAGCAGTCGCTGTTTGCCACCCGCATGAATCAGGCCACCATCGATCGCCTTCTCCCCTTCTATGAGGATGCCGGCTTCTACATCATGGAGGTCTGGGGCGGTGCTGTTCCCGACTCCGTGATGCGTTATCTCGATGAGAGCCCCTGGGAGCGTCTGCGCATCGCTTCAAAAGCCATGAAGGGCAAGAGCCTCCTCTCGGCCCTCTCACGCGGCCGCAATCTCTTTGGCTATGTCCCCTACCCCGACGAGGTGCTCCGCGGCTTCTATGAGGAGGCTATTAAAAACGGACTCAATGTGATGCGCATCTTCGATGCTCTCAACGACATAGATAATGTAGCCTCGTCAATCAAGATGATTAATGAGCTCGGTGGCACCGCCGACGGCGCTGTGTGCTATACCATTGACCCCAAAGAGGCTCCAGCTGAGCCAAAGGGCTTCTTTGCCAAGCTTTTCGGCAGGAAAGCACCTGAGCCCGAAAAGATATTCACTGACCATTATTTCGTTGAGAAAGCACGGCAGATGGAGGCTCTCGGCGCCAAGATCATCACCCTCAAGGATATGGCCGGTCTGGTCACTCCCTCGCGCGCCGCATCGATCATATCTAAGCTCAAGAGCGCAGTGAAATGCGATGTCGACTTCCACACCCATTGCACTCCCGGCTACGGCCTCGCTTCGTCGTTGATGGCAATCCTCAATGGTGTAGACATTCTCGACACTAATATTTGGTGGTTTGGCGGCGGCTCGGCAGCACCCGCCATTGAGCTCATCTTCATCTTCTGTAAGAAACTCGGCATAGAAGTTGACGTCAATATGGAGGCGGTGGGCCGCATCCGCGCCGAGCTCCTCAACGCCCGCAAGGCTCTCAAGGAGTTTGATCTGGCAAAGGAGATGCCCATAGAGTTTGACCCTCTCACCGACACTATTCCCGCCGATGTCGACGCCCGCTTCGACGCCGCCATCGCTGCCGCAAAGGCAGGCGACGAAGAGAAGCTCCTCGAAGAGTGCCATGCCATAGAGGCCTACTTCCACTTCCCCAAGCCCAATGAGCTCGTGAAAGCTGCCGAGGTCCCCGGCGGAATGTATTCCAATATGGTGGCTCAGCTCAAGACCCTTCAGGCCGAAGACCTCCTCGAAGACGCCATGGCCCTCATCCCCAAGGTGCGCCGCGACGCCGGTCTCGTGCCTCTGGTCACCCCCACGAGTCAGATTGTAGGCCAGCAGGCGGTGCTCCTCGCTATGGACCGTCGCAAGGGTAATCCCGACTACACCCAGACTTCCAACCAGTTTGTGTCGCTCGTCAAAGGTGAGTATGGCAAGACCCCCATTCCGGTCGATCCCGACTTCCGCGCTCAGATCACCGGCGACCCCGTCGAGCACCCCTACGACACTACCAAATATGTCAAGCCGGCCAATCCCGCCGTGGCCGACTGCGGCGGTGTGCCCTTAGCCTCCAACAATGAGGAGTATCTTCTGCTCGAGCTCCTCCCGGCTGTGGCAAACAAGTTCCTCCACAATCGTCGCGCCGAGGAATATCAGGCCAAAGCCGCTGACGAGGCTGCTCGCATTGCTGCCGAAGAGGCTGCCAAGCCTAAGCCCGACCCCATCACCGGGCCCACCTTCGATGCACCGATGGGAGGCACCATTGTCGAGGTCTACGTAAAGCCCGGCGATGAAGTGAAGAAGGGCGAGAAACTCCTCGTCTACGAAGCCATGAAGATGGAAAACGATCTCTATGCCGAGAAGCCCGGAGTGGTGAAGCGCATCCTCGTAGAGCCCGGAATGGTGGTCTCCACCAACCAGCCTATGATCGAATTCGAATAATCCCCAGAGATACTGTGCGAGGGCATCCCGTAGTCATACCGGGATGTCCTCGCTCGGATTATAATGTCATGCTCTCCCTTAACATAAAGATAAATCCGCAATAGTAAAGCCATTTTCAAACCCAAAAACGATACCATAACAACAAATATTTTTGGATTATCAGTAACGATAATATCAGAAACAATTCCTACATTTGCATCTGAGATAGCCGTCATCGAAGTCATGACTAAACCGCAAGTTAAAACTGAAGGTCAAAAATCTATGGAATAAACATATAGATTTTCATGATATGGATACAAATACAGATATATACCGCAGGATACATTTCGCTGTAATGGCGATTGAAAGCGGAGCCCGTAAACTGGGTATCTCCGGCAAGGAGATGCACGACAGATTGAGTAAGCAGGGATTAATCCAAAACAGACTTATAAAACGATATGAGGACCTGCATACGCAAAGTCTTGATTGGGTTGCCGACGACATCAGTGAAACTCTTTTAAACTGGGAGGCCGGATTATGATAAATGGCGCAAGCAAAGCCGAATAATCATCCTCTTGGCTGATGCCCTGAAAATATCTCCTGAGCGAGCTCTTGACCTCTACTACAACACAAAGGTGTATGAGAAGATGACGGACCCTAAATATGGGCTGCAACTGATGAGCGACGATTATATCATCGAAGAATTAATACAGGAGCTGAGGGAGACCCGATGACAGAATGATTTTCAGTCAGCGGCGGAAAGCCCCCTTGAGAAAAGCTAACCGGCAGTTGCTAAATCAGTGAAAGCTGAAACGTAAAATTTGCAATATTTCTATCTTTGGTTACTTGGGTTGAAGATTACTCAATTTTCGGATGGCAATGTTTCCATGGACCCTTATATGTTATTGATGTGTGTCCCTTGGTGTGGCTTCCGATACCGGTGAGCTCAGGTAGACACACAAAAAGAGAGGGGGCCTCACGGCTGCCTCTCTCTCCATTCATCACATTATGCTTATTCAGTTGACTTGCTTGATAGCGTTATGGGATGATCGTTGAATATGTTATGTATGAAAAATTATCGTATTTCAGTATGATTAGTAGCGGCTTTCGACCACGTCCCAGTCGACGATGCTCCATAGAGCGTTGAGTGCGTCGGCTCGACGGTTCTGATAGTCGAGGTAATAGGCGTGTTCCCAGACATCGAAAGTCAGCAGTGGGGTCAGACCATCACGGATGGGGTTTTCTGCGTTGCGGCCCTGAGTGATAAACAGCTTGCCGTTGTCATCCTTAGAGAGCCATACCCAGCCTGAGCCGAAGAGCCCCACACCGGCCTCTACAAACTCGCGCTTGAAATCATCGAAGGAGCCAAACTGGTCGTCGATTGCCTTGCGGAGGTCGCCGGAGGGTTCGCCGCCGCCGTCGGGCGAAAACGAGAAGAAGTAGAATATGTGGTTCCAGGCCTGCGAAGCGTTGTTGAAGAGCGGGCCATCGGCCTGACGGATAATCTCTTCAAGGGGCATATCTGAGTAGATGGTGCCGTCGATGAGGCGGTTGAGATTATCTATGTAAGCTTTCTCATGACGGCCATAATGGAAGTCGATGGTGCGCGCCGAGATGGCGGGCTCAAGAGCATCGTTGTCGTAAGGGAGCTGGGGTTGTGTGTACTTCATATCAGTGAGGTCAAAGATTGTAAGCGGGGTTATATGAGTGCAGAGGGATGAGCTTGATTTGAAGCTCGGTGGAGTGTGTGTGTTTCTCTCTGTTTTCGATGTTAAAACGCCCTGTGGGGCATTAAAGTTCAGCGCGTCGTGTCTGTTAACACTTGGCCGCCGTTTTTTAACACTTCCTTTGAGTCCTGGAGAGCAATCCAGTCAAAGATGAAGGAGTAGAGGGGCCGTGTAACATCGGGCGATGAGAGCATCAGGTCGTGGAGACCTCCGTTGACCACTACGTTCCACGCTCCGTCTTCGGGGAGGGTGACGCCTATCTTGCGGAGCTCGGGAGGGTCAAGGACGGCATCGGCTGAGTCGGCAGCCGGGCTCCATCCCGATCCTTTATAGGCTCGTTCTGAAGTGAGCAGAAGGGTAGGCACCTTGATACATCCGGGATGGTTTTTGAGATAGTTCTGGGCCCTGGTGATGGAGCGTATCCAACCGGCTGTGACATCGGGCGAGTGAGTCAGCTTCCAATCGGTACGGTAGTCCCAGCGACCGTGGGCCGAAGCGAGGACCGACGATGAATAGGCATCGCTGTCGCCCTGGCTGAATTTGAGCCCCGGGAATATGGCTCCGAGGGTGCTCACCAGCGGCATCAGCTTATTGAGTTTGCCGAGATTCCACGCAAGGAATGGAGAGTTGAGGATCAGATTATCTACCGGAGCATCGGGTCTGCGGGCCATATAATAAGATGTAATGAGGCCGCCGGTGGAGTGGCCCATCAGGGTGATGGTCTCTATCTTGTCGCGGTTCATCACTGCCAGGGCGGAATCTATGGCCGGGAAATATTCTTCAAGGCCGTGGCGGGCATCGCAATGTATCTGCCCGGGGCGCAGGGAGCGTCCATAGCGCTGAAGATCGATGGCATAAAAGGCATAACCCCGGTTGACAAAACTATCGGCCATCTCGGCCTGGAAGAAATAGTCGTTGAAGCCATGGACGTAGAGCACGCCGCGGTCGGTCTGTGGATTGTCGGCCGGACGGATAACTGTGCACGGAAGCCCGTGGTCGCTCATGAGATCTATTGTAAGGGTTTCAAACGATGGCCCGAGGGAGGCGGTGTCGGGCTCCCACGGCTCAGCAGCAGCGCCTTTCAGGGTGGCGATGGTGAGGAGGGTCAGGGCAATGAATGAGAATTTTTTCATACCGTCTTAACATCCTGCGCGTCAAAAGAGTTGACCGCATCAATGACAGCATCAACTTCTCCGGCTGTCATCACCGGAGAAATAGGCAGCGAGAGCTCGCTTGAGTGGATCATTTCTGTTATCGGCAGCTCCCTCCGGGTCCAGGGGTCGCCGATGTAACATTCCTGCCGATGGGGCGGGATGGGATAATGGATGAGGGTCTCTATTCCCCATTTGAGAAGGTGGGATTGCAGGGCTTCACGATGCTCGGTAAGGATAGGGAATATGTGCCATACATTCTCCTCTTCCAGCTCCGGGGGGGTCGGGAGTATTAGACCGGGGCATTTTATGCCGCTTAGATAGCGGAGGGCCACAGCGCGCCTGAGGCGGTTGTCGCGGTCAAGGTAAGGAAGTTTGGCGGTAAGGAAGGCTGCCTGGAGCTCATCGAGGCGTGAGTTGCGCCCCTGATAAGGGAAGACATATTTCCGCGACGAGCCATAGTTGGCCAAAGCCCGCACCATATCTGCCAGCTCCCGGTCGGAGGTGGTCACTGCCCCTCCGTCGCCGAGGGCGCCGAGATTTTTTCCGGGATAGAAGCTGTGGCCTGCTGCATCGCCGAGGGAGCCGGTCAGCCGGGCGCCAAATCGGCAGCCATGGGCCTGGGCGTTATCCTCTATGAGCTTCAGTCCCCTGAGCCGGCATATCTCCCCTATCCCGGGAGTAAATGCAAGGCGCCCGTAGAGGTGGACTATCATAATAGCCTTAGTGCGGGGAGTGATGGCATCCTCGATGCGCGCGGGATCGATCTGGAGCGTCGTCGGATCCGGCTCAACGACCACCGGAGTCAGGCCATTTTCGGTAATGGCAAGGATGGAGGCGATATATGTGTTGGCGGGGACGATCACCTCATCCCCCTCAGCCATCACTCCCATCTCGCGATAGGCCCGGAGGATAAGTGTGAGGGCATCGAGGCCATTGGCACAGCCTGTGGCATAGTCAGTGCCGATATAATTGGCCCAGGCCTCCTCAAAGCGACGGTTTTCTTCGCCGGAGAGATACCATCCTGAGGCTATGACACGCTCCGAAGCCTCGCGGAGCTTCGGCATATATGGCCGGTTGACGGCTTTAAGGTCGAGATACCTGACTTTCATGGCGGGGGTCATAGCCGGCGGCGCAGCGCGAGGAAGGTGTCGTAATCGCGGATATAATCATCCTCATCAAAGGTGTCAGAGGCGAGGACGAGGCATATCGACCCTGATGAGAAACTCTGCTCCTCGGCCCAGATGCCGGGAGGGACGTGAAGGCCCATATAAGGGCGGTTGAGAGTCACGGTCCGGCGGGTCGCACCGTCGTCGACCACCACATCAAAGCTCCCCGACGCCGCAATTATCAACTGATGGCATGAGCGATGGGCGTGAGCTCCCCGCGCTTCACCTCCGGGGATGTCATATGAATAAAACACCCGTCGGATGTCGAAGGGTATATTCACTCCGGGATGGACCGGTGTGATATTGCCGGCGCGATCGGCGATGCGCGGCAGGGTCAGGAGCGAGCAGTCAAATACGGTGGCGGTTGTAGTCGCCCTCCGCGCCAAAGCGTCCTGTGCGCGTGAGGCCTGAGGGAGGGGCACGGCATCGCCGAGAGAAAGAAATTCGTCACGGTCGCGGATATAGTCGGCCTCGTCATAGGGGGTAGAGGTTAATACCAGCGCCAGAGAGTTGGTGGAGAAATTGCGGAGCTCGCGCCAAGTCATCGGAGCCACATACAGACCATAATACGAGCGATTTAGCGAAAAGGTATGCGGCTCCTCCCCTGCCTTTTGCGTTACCACATCGAAGCTCCCCGAGAGAGCGACTATCAGCTCGTGGCCGCGACGGTAAGCGTGACCGCCGCGGTATTCTCCTCCCGGCACATCATAAATCCAATAGGCTCGCGCGATGGGGAAGGGAGCCTGCCGCTCCTCTTCTATCGACGACAGATTGCCTCTACGGTCGAGGAAGCGCGGGAGGTCGATGATGCGTGCTGTGGTCGGGGTCATAGCGGAAGGTAGAGCAGATGCTTAGTGTCAAAAAAAGGTATCGAGGGGAAATAGTCGCTCAGAGGGACATCAATCACCTCTCTGCGCCCTGCTGCAGCCACCTCGTTTTCGAGGTCGCCCCCTTTGAGGACGATGAGCCCGGGGGGAAGCGGATTGGCTTTCAGTGGGTTGCGCGAGATGTTTTTCTTTACCAGAGGGATTATATCGCCCAAGGTCATCACAGCGCGACTGACCACGTAGTCATATTTTTCGCGACACTCGCCGATGTCGCCGTGCTGAAAAGTTACATTGGTCAGCCCCACGGCCTCAGCTATGGCCGAGGCCACCTTTATTTTCTTGCCGATTCGGTCGATGAGATGGAAGCGGCAGTTGGGCCAGAGGATGGCAAGCGGTATGCCTGGGAATCCCCCTCCGGTGCCGAGGTCAAGGATGCGGCTCCCCTCGCAGGGAGTCACAAACTTTCCGATGGCCAGCGAGTGGAGTATATGGTGGGGATAAATATTGTCGATGTCCTTTCGCGACACCACGTTGATGCGTGCGTTCCATTCCTCATAGAGAGGCCCGAGGGCAGCAAGCTGCTCCCTCTGCCGGTCAGTAAGAAACGGAAAAGCCTTAATGATTTCATCCATAATGCCACAAAATTAATGATTTTTCCGTTTCCCCCAACCATACGACACGCAAATTTTAGCGCGCGTCATTCAGGTTGAATTAATAAATATATTGCGTTGAGGTTTTCTGAAATGATTGGCTGAAGGATGGAAAATGGAGGCGCCGGTGAGGCAAGTTATGGATTTATTGATTACCTTTGCGGCCCGTTTGGTAATCGGGATGACAAACGCCGGTTGCCCGACCTTTATTGACTTTTCACAATTTTTACCGTGGACTGGATAGCAAGCGTCTTCATTGACCACACTCCCCTCCAGGCCGTCGTGGTGCTGGCAATCATCATTGCCGCGGGCCTGGGGCTGGGCAAGATACGCATCGGCGGGGTGAGCCTCGGCGTGACCTTCGTCTTCTTTATGGGCATTCTCGCCGGCCATCTCGGCCTGAGCATCGACCGCCAGATGCTTCTCTATGCCGAGAATTTCGGCCTGGTGATTTTTGTTTATGAACTGGGCCTTAAGGTGGGCCCCGGCTTCTTCTCGTCGTTTCGCTCGGGAGGGATAGGGCTCAATATGCTCGGCCTCGGAGTGATTTTGCTCGGCACTCTCATGGCCATAGGTTTCACATTCTGGACCGGCATCCCGATGAGCGACATGATAGGTGTGCTCTGCGGCGCGACGACCAACACCCCTGCCCTTGGCGCGGCTCAGCAGGCTTTGGAGCAAATGGGCGTCTCGGCCCAGGGCGCGGCGCTCGGTTGCGCAGTGACTTATCCGCTGGGCGTGGTGGGCGTAATAATAGCTATGGTGGTGATACGCAAGATGTTGGTCAAGCCTTCTGATATATCCTCAGGGGTAGGCCACGATGAGGCCGACCACACTTTTGTTGCGGCCTTCACCATCGACAATCCCGGCATCGACGGGTTGACTGTCCGCGAAGTGGCGGGTGCGGCTAAGGGCAATTTTGTCATCTCACGCCTCTGGCGCCAAGGGGTGGTTTCCATTCCGGCAGGCGACACTCTCCTCTCTGTCGGCGACCGCCTTCTGGTCACCACTACCGACAGCGAGCTTACTGAGCTACGCATTATCTTTGGCCGCCAGGAAGATACTGACTATAATTCGGGCGATATCGACTGGAACGCTATGGACTCGGCTCTGGTGAGCCGCCATGTAGTGGTAAGCCGCCCGGAGATCAACGGCAAGCGCCTCGGTTCGCTCCGCCTCCGCTCATCATATGACATCAACATTACCCGAGTGACCCGCGCCGGCATCCGCCTTCTCGCCACTCCCGGACTTATCCTCCAGATGGGCGACAGGCTGACTATCGTAGGCGAGCAGAAGGCTATCGATGCGGTGGCAAAAATCCTCGGCAATGCCGAAGCCAAGCTCCGCGACCCAAATCTGGCCGCCATATTCATCGGCATGGTCCTCGGTCTTATCCTCGGCTCCATTCCTATCGCCATCCCCGGCATGTCGATGCCGGTGAAGCTCGGTCTGGCAGGCGGACCTATGATAATGGGCATCATCCTCGGGCGCTTCGGGCCGAGGCTCCATCTGGTGACCTACACCACCACTTCGGCCAATCTGATGCTGCGCGGCATAGGCCTGAGTCTTTATCTCGCCTGTCTGGGACTCGATGCAGGAGCAGGATTTTTTGACACCATCATGAAAGCCGATGGTCTGACATGGATCGGGCTCGGCTTTATCATCACCATCATTCCGGTGCTCATAATGGCGTGGGTGGCCATGAGGCGCTCGAGGCTCGATTTCGGCTCATCATGTGGAATGGTGTGCGGAGCAATGGCCAATCCGATGGCACTGACCTATGCCACCGATACCCTCCCGGGCGACAACGCTGCCGTGGCATATGCCACAGTCTATCCTCTGGGAATGTTTGTCAGAGTGGTCATCGCCCAGATCCTGGTCATAATTTTCGTATAGTCTTCAGGCGTGGCTCGATTTGGCGGCATTGACCATGCGGGTCACATAGTTGGTCAGGTAGACCGTGAAGAGCGGGAAGACTACCATGCCGAGGATGGGGAGCACCACGGCGGCTATCCTGCCCGGAGTGGTCACCGGCTCGATGCTACACCCTACCGTGACCATATTCATGGCGCTCCACCAGAGTGCATCCCAGTAGCTCGTAACCTGAGGGTTGACGCCGTGCTCCCACTGGAAGAAGATAAGCGAGCAGAAGTAACCTACGAAGACCATGATGGCGATATAGCTCACAAAGAGTGACGTGATGGCATTTTTTGAAAGATAGCCAAAGACAATAGCGATTGCTAGAGCGCCGCGGGCCAGAGGGATGAAGCGCACCAAGTAGAGCTCGTTGGGCGTGAGCTGGAGCTGGAGGGTGTGTATTATATTTAGGTAGGGTATCGACAGCAGAAGGAAGAAAAGGCGGCGCTTGATATAGCTCCATTTTTTATCGGAGAATATCAGCTCCACGAAGAAGTCGAGGATAAAGAAGTAGCATACCCAAAGCTGAAACCTCATGTATCCGGGCGACGAGAGGATGTCTATCTCCTCAAAGGTGTCGTAAGAAATCCAGGTGACGAGAATCACAGACAGGATCAAGACGATGAAGTTCATAAGCTTCAATATCTTTGAGCCTCGTTGATGGGGCTGCTTTGCGGTGGAAGAGTGTGATGAGTCCATGATGAATTTTTTTCTTTTATCTATCCAACAATTGAGAGCCTTTATCTGTTCCCTAAGTAAAATGCTAATTTTCTAAACACTCCCACATTTTCCCCCCTCCTCCCATCACACACACACATTGCCCCCGGGCAATATTATTCCTCATCATACTATGCTTAAGATCTCCAACAACCGATATCTCCACACGAGCATTGTTCTGGCCATGGACGTCATGGCATCACTTTTCTCATCAGCCATTGTATTATTAGTGGTGAGCGTCCTCGTGCCTCCGGCTTATTTTACCAAGGGACAGATGGTCACGTGGCTCGTTGCGTCGCTGTTAGCCTCTGTCATATCCTTCAGGTTCGGACAGTTTCACCGGGTCATCATCCGCTACACCACCCTGCGGGAACTCTCGCGCTTCAGTGTAGTGGTGCTCGGCAAGGAAGTGCTCTTATGGTTTGGCATGGTATTGACCGGGGCATTGGCCGCCAACAGCAATCTGCTGCTCGGCATGGTGTGTCTTGATTTGTTTATCACAGGCTGCGCCATTACTTTCATTCGCCTCGCTATGATTATGGTCTATGACCTCCTTGGGGAGCACAGCCGCGACAACAGCAAGCTCCGTCGCGTGCTGGTCTATGGCATCAGCGATAAGGCTGTCAGCGCCATGGCCCGCCTGCGCCACTCACCCAATTTTCAGGTGGTAGGCTTCATCGACTTCGGCCGTCATCCCAAGCGCATCCTCGCCGGCAAGAAGGTATATCAGTTTGTCAGCGACGACGATGTTGTGGCTATAGCCGCCAACGGTTATGTCGACGGTGTCCTCTTCCCCTATGTGGCCGATGCCAGGGAGGAACAAAACCGCCTGATCAAATATTGCCAGGTGGCCCATCTCAAGACTTATATCACTCCCGGCATCGACGAGCTCACCGAGGGTGCTGCCATCGGCAATTATATCCGCAAGATTAAGATTGAAGACCTCCTCGGGCGCCCCGAGATTGAGATTAATATGAAGGAAATCCTGGCCAATATCAGCGGCAAGACAGTAATGGTCACCGGCGCCGCCGGCTCCATCGGCTCCGAGCTCTGCCGCCAGCTCGCCACTCTCGGAGTGGGCCATCTGGTACTCTTTGACAATGCCGAGACTCCTCTCCACAATATCCGCCTTGAGCTTCAGGACACCTTCCCCAATCTGAGCTTCACCCCGGTTATCGGTGATGTCCGCTCCAAAGCACGCCTCGACGAGATTTTTGATCATTTCCGCCCCAAGGTGGTATTCCACGCCGCTGCATACAAGCATGTCCCACTCATGGAGGAAAATCCCTGCGAGGCCGTGAGGGTAAATGTCATCGGTTCGCGTCAGGTCGCCGACATGTGTGTCAAATATGACGTCGAGAAGATGGTGATGGTGTCGACCGACAAGGCTGTCAACCCCACCAATATTATGGG
>CAZAUV010000005.1:0-43334 GCA_964488335.1 uncultured Bacteroides sp. | reverse complement strand
CCTGGCCATCAATTTCGGCTCCAAGCGCTATATCTCGCGCGGCGGTCTCGAAGACCTCCTGAAGGAGAATATGACCAATGAGCCGCTTTATCCTATCATCCATCTCAAGGGGGATGACATCGAGGTGGTCATCACCCACGCCTCGCAATATGGCGAGGAGTTTTACTCCTTTGTCAACGGCCAGCACACCACTCAGGGGGGCACCCATCTGACCGCCTTCAAGGAGGCTGTGTCGAGGACCATCAAGGAGTTTCTGGGCAAGTCGCAATTTGAATATTCCGACATCCGCAACGGCATGGTGGCCGCCATTGCCCTCAAGGTGGAGGAACCCGTCTTCGAGAGCCAGACCAAGACCAAGCTCGGCTCGCGCGACATGGGCCCCGAGGGCCCGACCGTGGCCAAATTTGTCGGCGACTTCATCAAGAAGGAGCTCGACAATTATCTCCATAAAAATCCCGAGACAGCCCAGGTGATACTCAAGACCGTCCAGGACAGCGAGCGCGAGCGCAAGGCCATGGCGGGCGTGACTAAGAAAGCCCGCGAGCAGGCCAAGAAAATCAACCTTCACAACAAGAAGCTCCTCGACTGCCGCGTCCATCTCAACGATCCCAAGGGCGACGAGGCCAAGAAGGCCGAGAGCTCCATCTTCCTCACCGAGGGCGACTCCGCTGCCGGCTCCATCACCAAGATACGCAATGTCGAGACCCAGGCCGTGTTTTCCCTCCGCGGCAAGCCCAAGAACACCTATGGCAAGACCAAGAAGATGGTCTATGAGAATGAGGAGTTTAACCTCCTCCAGGCCGCCCTCAACATTGAGGAGAGCCTCGACAATCTGCGCTACAACAAGGTAATCATAGCCACTGATGCCGATGTCGACGGCATGCACATCAGGATGCTCCTCCTGACCTTCTTCCTCCAGTTTTTCCCCGAGCTGGTCAAGAAAGGGCATATCTATATCCTCCAGACCCCCCTCTTCCGTGTCCGCAACAAAGCCATCTCGCAGCGCCCTTCGAAGCGCAGTGCCAAGGCTTCGGCCACTCCCGACGAGACCTATTACTGCTACAGCGACGAGGAGCGCATAGCCGCCATAGCCAAGCTCGGCGACAAGGCTGAAATTACCCGGTTCAAGGGCCTCGGCGAAATATCGCCCGATGAGTTTCGCGGCTTCATCGGCCCTGACATACGCCTTGACCGTGTGAGTCTCCACAAGGAAGACGGGGTAGGCGAAATGCTGCGCTTCTATATGGGCAAAAACACCGTGGAGCGCCAGAATTTCATTATCGATAATCTCGTTGTTGAAGATGACTCCCAGATCAGTTGACCTCCCCGGCGCCGCGCATTTGGAGCTGCCCGAGGGTGCTCGGGTAGCCCTCTATGCCGGTTCCTTCAATCCTTTCACACGGGGCCATCTCTCAGTGGTGGCACGCGCCGCCGAGATTTTTGACCTCGTGATAACTGCCATCGGGGTCAACGCCGCCAAAAGCACCCCCTCCGACATGGCCGAGCGGCTGGCTCAGGTCTCCGCCGCCCTTGACAAGCTCCCCGAGCCCCTGCGTAGCCGCTGCACCGCCATAACCTTCAGCGGAGAGCTGACGGCCGACTTTGCCGGCCGCATCGGCGCGCGATGGCTCATCCGGGGCGCCCGCTCAGCCTCGGAGTTTGAGGCCGAGACCGCCATGGCCGACATCAACCGCCGCCTCTCAGGCATTGAGACCGTCATCTTCCCGGCCCTCCCCGAGCTCGCCTGCTGCTCATCGAGCATCGTCCGCGAGCTCCGTAGCTATGGCCGCGACGTAGACCAGTTTCTCCCCTGACCATCATAAGAATTTTATCATATCACAATGAAACGCATACACTTAATCAGCTTCATCATTGCCCTGACGGCTATCCTCGGCGCCCCGGCGCTCAGAGCCCAGCAGCAGGAGCCCCGCTTCACTCCCGACCAGAAGATACGCGTGGCCGAGCAGATCATCGAACGCTTCTATGCCGACTCCCTCGACATCAACAAGACCGTCGAGGAGGGCATCATCGCCATGCTCAAGACCCTCGACCCCCACTCGACATATTCCGACTCAGCAGCCACACGCGCCCTGACCGAGCCCCTCGAGGGCAATTTCTCGGGTATCGGCATCCAGTTTAATATGCTCACTGACACCCTATACGTCATTTCGACAGTCCCCGGGGGCCCCTCCGAGAGGGTGGGCATCAAGGCCGGTGACCGCATCCTCATGGTGGGCGACACCCTCATAGCCGGTGTCAAGAAGCCTCAGGATCAGGTCATCAAGATGCTCCGCGGCATCAAAGGCTCAAAAGTCAATGTAAAGGTCAAGCGCCCCGGAGTGGCCGAGCTCATCGACTTCACCATCACCCGCGACGACATCCCCATCAACTCCGTCGACGCCGCCTATATGGCCGCCCCCGGAGTAGGCTATATCCGCCTCACACGCTTTGCCGAGTCGTCGGCCCGCGAGGTGACCGATGCCCTCAACAAGCTCCGCAAGAAGGGAATGAAAAATCTTATCCTCGATCTCGAGAGCAATGGCGGCGGATATCTCGGCGCGGCCATTGAGCTGGCATCGATGATGCTCCCTCAGGGCGCCACCATCGTCTCCACCTCGGGAATGCGTCAGCCCGCGAGCTCCTACGATAATCCCCAGGACGGCCCCCTCGCCTCCGATGGCCGCATCGTGGTGATGGTCGACCAAAACTCCGCCTCAGCCTCCGAAATCCTCTCCGGAGCCCTCCAGGACCATGACCGCGGCGTCATCGTCGGCCGCCGCACCTTCGGCAAGGGCCTCGTCCAGCGCGCTTTCCCCCTCCCCGACGGCTCCATGATACGCCTCACGACGGCCCACTACTACACCCCCTCGGGCCGCTCTATCCAGAAGCCTTACAGCCGCGGCCACAACGACGACTATTACCGCGACATCGTCAACCGCCTCCATTCCGGCGAGCTTATGAGCGCCGACTCCATCCATCTGCCCGACTCCCTGGTCTATTACACCTCGCGGCTCCATCGGCCCGTCTATGGCGGCGGAGGCATCATGCCTGACCGCTTCGTGCCCCTCGACACCGCCTACTACACCCCTTATTACCGCGACATGGCGGCCAAGGCGGTCTTCAACATCTTTTCCCAGAGCTATGTCGACACCCATCGCAAATCCCTCAGGAAGCAATATCCCCGCGTCGAAAACTTCATCGAAGCCTTTGAGGTCACCGACGATATGATGGCCGGCTTCATCGCCGCCGGCGAGCGCGAGAAAGTGGCCTTCGATGAAGAAGACTACCGGAAGAGCGCCTCCCAGATGCGCGCCGTAATCAAGGGCCTCATTGCCCGCGACCTCTATGATATGGAGGGTTATTACCGGGTGGTCAATGCCCTCAACCCCGTCTATATCGAGGCCCTGAAGCTCGCATCCGACCCCGACGCTTACTCAGCCATCCTCCCCAACTGACAATCAATCTACCCACTGTAATGAACACCATCCGTAACAGCATCCTCGAGGCTGTCAAAGCCTTCACCGCCAACGATCTCGCTTATACCGACAATGCCCTCGTAGTAATCGACCCCGCCGCCGCCACAGCCTCCCTCCTCGACCCCGACGAGGAGGCCGACATCGACGCTATGATCGACGCCGACCCGGACCGCGACTATGTGGCCGTGATGGATCTGGTCAATGCAGCCCCCGACGGCTCCTGGACCCCCGACGAGGAGGCTATCGCAGTCCTCGCCGACGAATATCAGGCCTGATCGCCAATTCTCAGACACCATAAACCTCTGCTATACCATGAAGATAAGGCTCCTCCTTTTACCGCTGCTATGCCTTGCGGCCGCTTTGGGCGCCAACGCCCAATGGACGCGCGGCGAGCTCTATAACCTCAGCCCCCGCCAGCCCTCCGGCAGCCGCGTGACCCTGTCCGGCAGTGAGGTCGCCGCTCTCCCCGGCGATGCTGCCGACCCCTTTGCGTGCTTTACCATCACCGAGCTTTCCGGCGCCTGGCGCATCATCAATCCCTTTGCCGACAGAGCCCTGAGAGTCGACGGCTCTACGGTGGCCGCCGGCGAAGTCAACGGCTCCGATGAGGCCCAGGTGTGGCTCATCGAGGAGGGCGCCTCCAAAGGCTTCTACAACATCATCCCCGCCAACAATCCGTCAAAAGCCGTCAAGGCCGCGCAGGGGGGAGTCCTCTCCCTGATCGACCGCACGGCAGCGCGCTCCGACCGAGCCGCCAATTTTGCCATCGCGGCTGCCCCGCGGGCAGGCTTCGACCCCGCCCTGACCTATCGCTTCCGCCCCCTCTCCAAGCCCGGCATGGTGCTCGGCAACGGCAATTCGTCGGCCAACACCGCCCTCATCGTCGCCGAAGCTGTCGATGCCGATAACCGGGGCCAGTATTGGGCCGTAGAGATGCTCGATCCCGACGCCCGCGCCATTGGCGGAGCCTTCTTCACCCAAAACTTCGACGACGGCGGCACCAACGCCTCCATCACCAACCTCATTCAATGGCCCGCTCAGAAAGGGCGCTGGACCAATGCACGCTTCCGCTTCATCCCCGCCAAGGGGAGCAAGGAGCGCGCGTGGGTGCTCCAGAGCGTCGCTCAGCCCGAGCAGATGTATGCCCTCGACGCCGCCTCGGGCAAGATGGTCAAGAAGCCCCTGAATCTCTCCGACCCGGCTGCATGGATTGCCATCGAGCAGGTGGAGAAGCCCCGCATCAATTCGCCCCGCTGGGAAGATGAGACCATCTTTGCCATTAACCGCCTCCCGGGAGCTGCCACTATGACCCCTTACGCCACCGTGGCCGAGATGAAGGCCGATGAGCCTTTCTTCACCTCCCCATGGCTCCCGACCGCCTCATCGCGCGTCATGAGCCTCAACGGGCCCTGGCGCTTCAACCTCGTCAGCGAGCCCTCGCTCCGCCCGCTCGACTTCTTTGAGACCGCCTTCGACGACTCTGCCTGGGACACTATCCCCGTGCCCTCCAACTGGGAGATGCAGGGCTACGACCGCCCGATATATGCCAATGTGGAGTATCCCCACTCCAATACACCCCCCTTCATCAACGCCCGCCCCGGCTTCAACGACGGGGGCGCCAATTATGGCATCAATCCCGTAGGCTCCTACCGCCGCTCATTCACTCTCCCCGACGACTGGCATTCCCGGCGCACCATCCTCAACTTCGCAGGCATATATTCAGCAGCCTCGATCTGGGTCAACGGCAAGTTTGTGGGCTACACTCAGGGCTCCAACGCCACCTCGGAGTTTGACATCACACCCTATCTCCATAAGGGCGACAACACTCTCGCCGTGGAGGTAATGCGCTGGAGCGACGGCTCTTACCTCGAGTGTCAGGATATGTTTCGCATGAGCGGCATCTTCCGCGACGTCACTCTGCGCTCCATCCCCGCCGGCTCCGCCATCCGCGACCATGTGGTCACCACCGACCTCAATCCCTCCATGTCCGCGGCCCGCGTCAATGTGGCCGTCGATATGCTGGCCGACAGCGTCGGTGCCCCCGACAAGACCATAGTGGCCACCCTTCTCAGCCCATCCGGAGCGGAGCTCGCCTCGGCAGAAGCCGTCAGCCGCGCCGGAGCCCCGGTCAACTTCTCCTTTGACGTGACCAACCCGATGCTCTGGAGCGACGAGACACCCTCGCTCTATCGCCTCATCCTCGCCCAGAAGGGCGCCGACGGTGTCGAAGAAATGGCTTTCTCTACCCCCGTGGGTATCCGCGACATCCGCATCGACGGCACAACCCTCCTGCTCAACGGCAAGAAGACCTGGATCAAGGGCGTCAACCGCCACGACACCTCCCCCGTCAACGGCCGCGCCGTCACTACCGACGAAATCCTTCGCGACGTGACCATGATGAAGGCCAACAATATCAACACCGTCCGCACCTCTCATTACCCCAACGACCCCAAGCTCTATGCCATGGCCGACGCTATGGGCCTACTGGTAATCGATGAGGCTGACCTCGAAGACCACGCCAACCAGAGCATCTCCGATATGCCCTCCTGGATCCCTGCCTTCAACGACCGCATCGACCGCCTCGTGACCCGCGACCGCAACCATCCCTCGGTGATCATCTGGAGCCTCGGCAATGAGGCCGGCGCCGGACGCAATTTCGCTTACTGCTACGACACCGCCCGTGCTCTCGACCCCACCCGCCCCATCCATTACGAGGGCACCCGCATCAATCTCCCCTATGGCGGCGAGAAGTATAGCGACTTCTATTCAAAGATGTATCCCGGTCAGGCCTGGATGAAGGCCAATACCTCCGGCCTCGATAAGCCTATGATCATATGCGAGTATGCCCACGCCATGGGCAATGCCATGGGCAACTTCCGCGAATACTGGGAGGCCATCGAAGCCTCTGACGCCACCGTAGGCGGCTGCGTATGGGACTGGGTGGACCAGAGTATCTATGAGCCCCGTCTGATGAAGCAGGGGGTATTTAAATTGACCACAGGCTATGATTATCCCGGTCCTCACCAGGGCAACTTCTGCTCCAACGGCATCCTTACCTCATCGCGCCGCCCTTCGGCCAAGCTCGCCGAGGTCAAGAATGTCCATTCGTGGGTCAAGTTTGACACCCTTACGGTGGCTCCCGACCGCCGCTCCGCGTCCCTGACCCTGACCAACACCTTCAACTCCACCCCCCTGAGCGCATTCGACATCAAGGCCGAGACTCTTGTCGACGGTCGCGTGATGGCTTACTCTACGCTCCCCCTCCCCGCCATCCTTCCGGGGCAGACCGGTTCAGTGACCATTCCCCTGCCTAAGTTCGTGGCCAAGCCCGGCAAGAAGGAGCGCGGCTCTGAGATGCTCCTGACCCTGCGCATCCTCCGCCGCGAGCCTACGGCCTATTCCGCTGCAGGCCATGAGGAGGCCATCGCCCAGTATCCTCTCACCGCCCCCCGGACCCTCGCCGCCGTCAAGCCCTCCAAGCGCAAGGAAGACGCACTGATGACCTCCAGGACCGACGGATCGGTTACCGTAAAGGGCCGCAACGTAGAGGCTTCCTTTGACACCGTCACGGGCCGCCTCACAGCCCTGAGCCTCAACGGAAGGGCAGTCGTTGCCCCCGGTATGGGACCCGAATACTCCAACCACCGCTGGATTGAAAACGATCGGTTTACCGACACCTCCAACGGCCTCTTCCCCGCAGGCTCCATATCCGAGACCGTTAACCCCGACGGATCTGTCACAGTCTCTACCTCTCAACCCGGCTTCCTTTGCCCCACCACCGTCGACTACACGTTCTATCCCCAGGGGATTGTGGATATTGATGCCACCTTTGACCCCCAAAACCCCGACCTCCGCCGCGCCGGCCTCGCTCTCGGCATCGATTCAGCCCTCTCCAGGGTGGAATATTACGCCCTCGGCCCCTGGGAGAACATCAACGACCGCGCCGACGGAGTGACCCTCGGCCGCTACACCTCAGTTGTCGGCGAGATGGATGAGAAGTATATGAAGCCCCAGAGCGCCGGCACAAGGGCCGCCCTGCGCGATGTGACCTTCACCGATCCCTCGACCGGCTTCTCCCTCCTTGTGGAGGCCGAAGGCCCCGTGACCTTCTCCGCTATGCGCAACGACGATACCCAGCTCATGGAGGCCCGGCATCAGGACGATCTTAAGCCCCTGCCTTACACCTATGTCCACTTCGATGCCTCAGATCGCGGCCTGGGCAACGCCTCCTGCGGCCAGGATGTAGGCACCCTCCCGGCCTACTGCGTCCCTCATACCCCCGTCACCTACCGCCTCCGCCTATCCGCCAAGTAATTCCCTTACCGCCCCTAACTGCCGCCGCCCCCGGGAGCTAAGTTCCCGGGGGCGGCGCCGCTCATTCAGCTACGCTTCATGTGAGTTACCCACGGACACGCGTCTGAGACACTCCGACGCGTCATTCCCCGCACACCCCGTCATGCGCTTTTACTGAGAACCCCGGGTCAATAATAAAAAACCGGCAAAATTTACATCTTTGTAAAACTTAATTCGTACATTTGCCTCATCTTTATAATTACTTGAATTATGAGCGAGGTTGAACTCTTGATGGTAAATAGCAGAAAAAGAGATAAAAACTGATAAGTATTTTGAATTATGAGAACGGCCAATATTTCTTTACAGGAGCTTTTTGACGAAATTCCTCTTGAGAAGCGTGAGGAAACTCGTTTGTCCTTTGCTATTTCTAACAGGCTGCATGCCCTTATGCGCGAAAAAGGCTTAAACAGAAAACAATTTGCAGAGGCTCTCGGTAAGCGCCCAAATGAAATCACACGCTGGCTTAGTGGAGAGCACAACTTCACCCTCTCTACCATCGCTATGCTTTCCACATTTTTTGGACAGCCCATCATCGCCGTTCAATGACAAGTTTCGTATATTTGCTTTCTGAATGGTCGTAGATATGATTCAATATGGATGGAAGTTGCTGATGTCTATTGTCGCGGTTGTAGCGGCAAGTGTCGTTGTGTCTTGCTCCAATCCGCAGCAGCAATCCCGGATGCTCTCGGAAGCTGAGAGAATAGCAGATGTTTACCCCGACAGCGCTCTGGCGATTTTGGAGAAGATTGACCCTGACGGTCTGACGCTTGACTCGTTAAGGGCCAGATACTATTATGTCATGGCCACGGCCCACGACAGTCAGGACCATATCACTCTCTCCGACTCCATGCTGAGCTTCTCAAATGACTATTACCGCGACAAGGATTTGGCCAGGAGCATATGGAGCGCGACATTGTTGGCCTCCTATAGATTCGGTCTCGGCGAGAGGGAGGTTGCCCTCAGGATGCTTGACTCGTTGTCGTCGTTAAGGGCCGTCCCCGACAGTCTGTTGATAAAGGCTTTGCGTCGCAGGGTCAGTCTGGGAACTTACTATGGGTCCAATGAGGCACGGATTAGTCGCCTCATGGCTATCGACAAGGATGATAACTGGCATCCCCAATATAAGTTTATGCTCTATTTCGACCTCCTCTTCAGCGGCAAGAACGACTCGGCTCTCACCATCCTGGATGAATTTATTGATAAGACGGCCGATGATGAGTCTGAGCTGCGATATAAATTTGAATATGAGAAGGTAGGAGTGCTTGAGGAGCTGGGGCTCTATGAAGAGAGCATGAATCTGGCAGACAGCCTGATGAAGGAGCCTCAGGGTGAGCCTATCAGGCATTATTTCCATTTATGGAAAGCCGTAGCACAGTTCAATAGGCACGACCATGCAGCTGCCGCCCGGGAGCTTGAGATGGCAGACAGTTTCGCAACCGCCATACCGGCCGATGAACGAGGATATTACAACAGTTTTGCATATCTCCTCCACACGATGCTCGACTATCAACAATCAGGAAAGATGAGTTTTATCCGGTTTGCCAGGATAAACAATAGTCAGCGCGATAATCTGTTTGCGGCACAGAATCTCAGGCAGGAGGCCGCCCGCCACGCTCTCGAGGCAGAGAATCAGAGGATTATTCTCAAAGCAAGGAACGACCGCCAGACGGCGCTGATCGTCATTATTATCCTTATGGCACTCCTTCTCTCCGGCATCCTGATATGGTATGCCCGAAACAAGAAACGCCTGGCTCTGGAGATGCTCGAGCGCAATGAAATCCTAAGCAAGCTCGTCGATGAGTCAAAAGTAACTCAGAATAATCCATCGGTCAACGAGACCCTGCGAAGAGCCATGTTGCAGCAGCTTGGCATTATCAAGATGGTGGCTGAGACGCCTACGGATCAGAACCGTGATATGCTGCGGAAAATCTCTGCGGTCGAGGCGGACTGCAAGGATGGTTCGCTGGTTAATTGGGAAAGCGTGTATGAGATGATTGACAATCTGTATTCCGGTTTCTACTCCCGCCTTCACTCTCTTCATGGCGGTGTACTCACCGATAAGGAGGAGCGAATCATCGCGCTTATGGTGGCCGGTTTCTCAACCAAGGAGATAAGTGTCATCACAGGCCAGACGGTGGCCACAATCTATGTCAGAAAGTCGTCGGTGAGGAAGAAACTCGGTGTCCCCGAGAAGGAGGATATCGTTGCCTTCCTCCGACAGGAAGCCGGCGTTTAAGGCCTGTTTGGACCATACCTGTCCTGATTAAGACTTTATTGTTTTGTCGCTGCTGATAATCAGGGTGTTGGCCTCTTCGGATTAAGACTTTTGCATTTGGCGTTAAGATAGCTTTAGCCATACTTTTGCGGTGTGAAATCAATAAAACATATCGCAATATGACTACATCAATCTTCAGAATCATGATGGCTGCGGCGGCTGCGATGCTGCCCGCCATGGCACTCCCGCAGGAGTCTTCCGATACCATCGATGCTCAGCTCCTCGATGAAGTCGTCATCAAGGCTCCCAAAGTCATCCACAAGGCCGACATGGATGTCCTTTACCCCTCGGCAAGCGCAGTTACCAACTCCGCAAACGGCCTGCAGCTGCTCGGCAACCTGATGATACCCGCGCTCACCGTCAACGATGTGATGGGCTCTATCTCGGCCGGAGGACGTGATGTCCAGGTGCGCATAAACGGGCGTGAGGCTACGGTCCGGCAGCTGCGCTCCATCCTGCCCGAGTCGATAAAGAGAGTGGAGTGGATTGATAATCCCGGCCTCCGCTACAACGGCGCCGCCTACGTCCTCAATGTAATCACCTCCAACCCTGCGGCGGGAGGTTCGCTGATGCTCGAAGCCCGTCCCGCGCTGACAGCCCGCTTCGGCAACTATTCGGCGGGTATCAAGCTCAACAGCGGCAAGTCGCAATGGGATGCCGGTGCCTCTTACAAGATGACTGACGATATCAAGGCTCATCGCGACTACAAGGAAACCTTTACCTATCCTGACGGTCATTCCCTGACCCGGACGGAGCAGCCCCTTGGAGGAACGGTTGACGATAGCCGTGTGAGCGCGTGGCTGGCATACAGCTATATCAAGCCTGACACAACGGTATTTTACGCATCTATGGAAGGCTACCGCAACATATCGGCCCAGGAGAGGTATGAGGGCGTGCTTCACCTCAGCGACTCAGGCAGTGACATTCTCCTTGATAACGGCAGTGGGTCGCAGGGTTCCACCTCCTCCTTCTCGGCATATCTGGAGCATCATCTGCCGGCCCGACAGACCATCGTGGTAGATATGGGCGTTTCATTATATGCAGCCCATTCTTTCTCAGACTATAAGGAGCGGCGTAAGGATGATGCGAGCCTTTTGACCGATGTCTCTACTTATATCACCGACCGCAACCAGGCCTATGCGGTCGAAGCTGACTACATTAAGCAGTGGCGTATGAATCGTCTTACAGCAGGAGCTTCATTCTCAGCCAACCGCAACCGTTCTACGTACCGCAGTCTCGGCAACAGCGTGTTTCATCAAAGGCAAGAAAACGCCTATTTCTTCGCCGAATACTATCACCGCATCTCCTATTTCACTTTCACCGCCGGCATAGGCGCTCAGTACACCTCGTTCCTCTTCCGCGAGTCCAACCTGGGCAATCGGTCCTGGAACCTCCTGCCAAAGGCTTCGGTGACATACTCCGTCAATTCCGACCACCGGCTCCAGTTGGGTTTCTCCTCATGGCAGACAGCCCCCACTCTGGCCGAAACCAACGTAGCGCCACAGCAGACCGACGGTTTTCAGTGGCAGATAGGTAATCCCGATCTCAAGACCTCGGCTTCTTATATGCTGAGTCTGAAATACAGTTTCAGCCTCCCTCGTGTGGATGCTACTCTTGGAGCACAGGCTTTCACCTCGCCCGATGCTATCACACCTCGTCTTTTCTGGGAGGGCGACCGCCTTATCACTACATATGAAAACAGCCGCGGTCTCCGCAATATATCCTTTTACGTTGCTCCTCAGATAGAAATCATCCCTCAATGGCTCTCTGTGTCGGGAAATATCATTTATCGGGTAGAGCGCATGAGGGGCTCAGACTACCGGTTGATTAACCACAACTGGAGCGGCAATGCTCAGATGATGCTGAATCATTTTGGATTTGTCCTGACTGCACAATACACCAAGTCGGCCCGGACCCTCTATGGAGAGCGTATCAGATGGAGCGAAGATCTGTCGATTATCAACCTGTCATACAATCTGGGCAAATGGCAGTTTGGAGTCGGTATGCTGATGCCCTTCGGAAGGTATGATCAGGGGTCGAAACTGCTCAGTAAATATAACTCAAACGTCAAACATATGCGTGTAAATCTCAGGATTCCCTATATTACCCTGTCTTACAACCTCAGGTGGGGACGACAGAAAAGTGGCGCGAACAAACTCATCAATGTCGATGCGACCGTAAGCAGGTCCACCGCCGGTTCAAGATGATATCCCTATGACGTCACGGCGCGAGGGGAGGGGAGACCCTTTTTATCGGTCTTTCCCTCCCCTCGGTCTGTTGCATTGATCCCGAAGCGATTGCTTTCGGCGTATGGCTCTGAGTCGGTTCAGCCGGGTCGTCGGCTGTCAGAGGTCGGTGGATACGTCGAAGCAGGGACACGCTTTGGCGGCAAACTCTCTATGGCCCGCTATGCGCGCTCAGGGGTAGCGGGTGAGGAGTTGTTCCACTAAGCGGCGAAGAGCGCGACGCTGGGCCTCTGTGCGTGTATCGCGGGGTGTCTTGCCATCTCTCGAGAGGCCGCCGACATAACACACCCCTATCGACCGGGCATTATGCCCCTTGCAGTGGGCCCCGACCTGTGCTTCCGGCCGTCCGGGCCTTACCGTGCCGTCGAGGCCGATCAGATATTGATAGCCGATGGTGGTGAAGCCGCGGGCCCGATGCCATGCCGTCACTTCTGCGACCGTCACCTCCCGGCCCTCGGGTGTGGCGGTGCAGTGGATGATGATTGTGTCAATCTTTCTCATAACGATAGTCCTTTTAGAATTTAACGCCGCCAAAGTTACCGGTGTGCCATCCGGAGATTATGCTCTTTCCGTGAAGACTCTCCCTTTATGTTCCGACAGTCAGCGAGCCAACGGCTCGGTGCGTCCGCTTGGGGTTTCGTCATTTTTTGCTACCTTTGTCGGAAACTTTTCAATCCTCCTTCACAAATATGGAAGTAATCAATTTTGCCGAGACCCCTTCGCTCGTCAGCCAATATATGTCGGAGCTCCGCGATGTCAATATCCAGGGCGACATGCTCCGTTTCCGCCGCAATCTGGAGCGCATAGGAGAGATTATGGCCTATGAGATAAGCCGCCGGATGGCTTTCGATACCGTAGATGTGACCACACCCCTCGCCGTGGCCCGCTGTCAGCGCCTGGCGCAGCAGCCTGTCCTGGCCACTATCTTCCGCGCCGGCATACCCTTTCATCAAGGCTTCCTGAGCTACTTTGACCAGGCGCAGAATGCTTTTGTCTCGGCTTACCGCAAATATCGCGAGAAGGAAAATTTCGATGTCTTTATCGAATATATCGCCTCGCCCCGCCTCGACGGCAAGACCCTCATCCTCGTAGACCCGATGCTCGCCACAGGCTCATCGATGGACCTGGCCTATCGTGCCCTGCTGACCAAGGGCAATCCTGAGCGTGTCCATGTAGCGTCGGTTATCGCCTCGCAGGCTGCCGTCGATTTCATCGCCGAACATTTCCCCGACGATAAGACAACACTCTGGGTGGGAGCCGTTGATCCGGATCTCAACGCTCATTCCTATATCGTCCCCGGTCTCGGCGATGCCGGCGACCTCGCCTACGGAGTCAAGGAGTAGGGCAGGGGAGGTGCAATTTGACATACCAAGGAGGGGAAACCCGCAGCACGGGTGACTGAAAACGCCGGCGAATTTCTTTCCGCCGCCATTCAATCACCCGCGCTGCTGAGCCGAAGAGGAGGGGAGGGGCCGGTCAATATCTTTTGTATTCCTTTCTATCGGAATTAATGGATTTCTTATCCCGAACTCGCTTAAATAAAAATGTCGGTGCCTTGTTATCGGCATCGACATCTTGAAAACGAAATAGTGTCGTTTTCTACTATAGTTATTTCTTCAAGTCGAAGAACATAAATCGTGTGTCTAATGATTCACCGGGTTTTAAGTTAAGAAATTCTCGTTCCTCTTGTTCCGTTTTATACAATGTCTTGAATCCATTTCGTGCATAGAAATTGAGAATGCGGTCGTTGTTGTAAGCATCTACAACGATAAAACGACATCCGGTTTTGCTATCAGCGCGAACCCAGTCTTTGATAAAGTTCAATATTTGACTGCCGACATTCAACCCTTTGCCACGGAAGTCAGAGGAAACTCCCAAACGCCCAATTAAAACAGCCGGATAATTCATGCCGCGTTTTGCATTGGCTATACCTCTTTGCACACGATTACGAGCCGATGAGATAATGTTCTTTGCTTTGATACTATCGTTAGCAAGAGTCACCAACCCTATTATTTGAGTCGGATTTTTTAAGTTAATCCACGCATAAGTTCTGCCGAGTAATTCTTCGTCATAATAAAATGCGTCGGAAGCAAAAAACTCATCAAGGTCAATATCATCACAACGGAAAGGCACACAATAAGATGCGACCTCCTTGGTGTAAGGTCGCATTATTGCATCACGTTCAAGTATAAACGATGATTCCAAAGCCATTATTTCTTGTCTTTGGGAGGGAATATAAAGTCACGCGACTTGCGGAGGAATTCCGCAATCTGGGCTTCACGTTCTGCCGACAAGCGAGGCGTGGGCAACTTGCCGTTGCGCTCAGCCTCTTCAACGAAAGCGCGAGCCGATTCCCCAACAAGTACAGGGGATGAGTTAATAGTCATTGCCATATATTGTAGTTTTGTAGAGTACAAAGTTACAACACTCTAACAAATAAAGCAATAGTCAAGATGTTAATGCACTGAAAATATTTCAATTCTCCTCAAACGGCTTTGCAGCCACCCCGGAGGAGTGAATGACGTTAACCCCGGGTGACCGAAGGAACCCGGGGTTAACCCGCAGCACGGGTGACTGAAAACGCCGGCGAATTTCTTTCCGCCGCCATTCAATCACCCGCGCTGCTGAGCCGAAGAGGAGGGGAGGGGCCGGTCAGTCAGTTTTTAGCCGCTGAGAGAGCGAAAAATCCGACCGAATTATCGGCTTTGACTTTCCGAAGCCATTCTCAGGAGCCGAAAAAGAGGCCCAAGCGACTGAAAGTGTGTCGCTTGGGCCTCTTTTTGAGTGTCGTATCCGGAGGGCAGGATAGAGTTTACTGGATGGGGTAACCGTCTTTTTTACATTTTTTGGTCATCCGGGTGATGCGCTTGGCCACGTCGGGATGCGACGAGAAGAGCTGGTTGATCACCGAGGTCTGGGCGCCGCTCGCCTGCTGAAGCTGTTCGAGTTTTCGGAAGGCATAGACCATGGCGCGGGGGTCGCGGCCATATGACTTGAGGAAGTCATAGCCGAAGTCGTCGGCTTTCTCCTCGGCCTTGCGGCTATATTTGGAGGAGACGAGCGCATTGCTTATCGTCCCGAGCTGGGAGTCGGTCAGGGCGGCCACCTTCGTCGAGGTTGATGCCAGGGCATCAGACAGGGCTTCGTTCATCAGGGCCTGCTTGAAGGAGTTGCGCGAGTCGTGGTGGGCCACATGGCCCATCTCGTGGCCGATGACGCCGAGTATCTCCTGATCATCCATGATGTCCATCAGGCCGGTGTAGACGCGGACGGAGCCGTCGGCGCAGGCAAAGGCATTGACCTCATCATTCTTGTAGACCTTGAAGTTTAGTGGGATGCCTTCCACGCTGGTTATGCCTTGGGTGAGTTTGGCCAGTCGCTGGGAGTAAGGATTGGTGGCGGGAAGCACCTGATTGACCGAGTCGGAATAGTTGATATATTCGGTCACGTAGCCAATGATCTGGTCGTTGGAGAGCGTGATGGCCTGAAAGGCCTTTACGCCGCCCTGGAGGAGCCTCGAGAGGTTGACCTGGGCCGTGGCCTGGCCGGTGGCGAAAGAGAGCGCTAAAGCGGCTAAGAATGCCGTTGTGAGCTGTCGGAGTTTCATCGTTGGATATTGCGGATATTGATTTAGCGGACTATTACTTTGCGGCCGTCGATGATGTAGAGGCCGGGGGCTGTTGCCTCCTGGAGGCGACGGCCCTGGAGGTCATAGATGCCGCGGAGCGCGGGGGCGACGGGGAGGTCGGTAACAATCTCTTCGATGCCCGAGGGATCGGACATGGCGGCCAGGAGGGCCTGATGGGCGGCTTTGACGCGCTCAGCCATCTCGGCGGCCTCGGCTTCGGTGCCGGTGGCTGCTGTCTGTCGGGCCTGCTGGATGGTCTTGTAGGTCGACAGCATCAGGTCCTGAGGCAGATTGGGATAAGAGGCCGAGGGGGTGAAGGTATATGACGGGTGGCCTACTCCCAGCTCGCTTATGACGAAGTAATAGAAGCCAGAGGCCTGCTGGCCGGTGGAGTTGGCCGTGACCATGAAGCGCACCTTGCTGTAAGGCTTCGGGAAGTAGATTGTCGGCGAGGTATATTCTATGGCGTTGGCTGTGGGCAGGCCGTCGGAGAGGGTGGTGATGTCATCCCAGGTCTCGCCGTCGTTGGTGGCCTGGACCTTGATCACGCGCGGGGCGCAGACGTTGCCGCTGCCGCGGGTGGTGTAGGTAAACACGATCTCTTCCGTGGGCTCGCGCAGATCCACGGAGATCCAGTGGGGAAGGAGGTCGGTGGAGGTGCCGGGGCGCCAGTTGGAATGGAAATATGTAGAGGGATTTTTGTCGGTGAGGACTGACCATGAGGTGAATGAGTCGGCGCCGAGTCCGGCAGGGCACTTGGCGTTGGAGTCGAAGCTGCCGGCGGTGAGACGGATCGGGTTGAGGCCGATATCCATGTTGCCCGTCTTGGCGAAGTCGTGGTCGAGGTCATAGAGCGACTTGTTGAGGATGTTTGATGCGGGGCGTCCCTCGTCGTCAGCTTCCTTGATGAGCCACTGGGAGTGGTTGTTGGTCGTGCTTTCGGTCCAGTAGACCACGCTGTAGTTGCCGGCTACATGGATGTTACACTTGGTTGTTTCGGCCCAGTTGATGATGGAGATGCCGTTGTCAAGGGTGGTGACATTGAAGGGCACGGGATCTTTTGAAACCGGTATGGCCACGGAGACATAGCGGTTGGTGTGCTGGATATACAGCTCGTCGTCCCCGTCGAGGCGGATATAATATTGCCCGTCGGTTGCGGGCTCGAATATCCAGCGCTGGTTGGGGTCGGAGGGGTCGATGTCTGAGGTGGTGAGCTTAGTGCCGTTGGTGGAGAGGGCGAGGGTGGGGTAGCCAACATTGACGATGTCGTAGGGCACACCTTCGCGGAGCGATATCTTGGTGTAGGGGTTGTCCTTGAGGGCGCTCAGGGCATCGGCCAGATTGTTGTAGACCTCCAGGAGAGCCTCGTCGTCGGGCTGGGCAGACGATGAGGTGAGGACTGCATTAGCCGCATCGACATAGGCTCTGAGAGCCTGGGTATCGTCGTAGTAATACTGGCCTACGGTGTTGTCTTCCTTGGATGCGTTGGCCATTATTGCCTTTGCCTCTTCCACGAGGCTGGTTATGGCTTTGATGATTGTGGAGCCTGTGTTGCCGCGGAGCTTGACGTCGGTCAGGGTGCCGTCGGCGTCAACGACATAGATGTTGGCGTTGTTGGCGACGATGGCGCGGGAGGCCTCGCTGCCTACGTCAAAGGAGCGGGTGTTGCCGAAGGTGAGGAGCTTGCCGTCTTTGTCGTAGATGATGAAACCTACGCCCCCCTGGCCTGTATTGAATTTGATGGTGGTGCCGTCGAAGGTATAGTTGTATTTGCCGTCGTTTTTGGAGCCGGCGGCAAAGTCGGCCAGGCCGCCCATCTCGCCTGCATTCTCTTTAGGATAGCCGCTGTAGGAGACACGGTCTGATCCGGGGCGGTCGTCGATAAAGATTATCTGGCGGTTGGCGGGCAGGTTCATGGCGGCGATCTCAGCCTTGCAGGCGTTGATCTGGGCCTGGGTCAGGTTGAGGTCTTGCTTGCCGTAGTCGTCAAAAGTATAGTGGTTGAGGGGCACGAAGAGGCCATAAGCCTCAAAGAAGTCGGTAAGGTCTTCGCCGGCGGCCATGCAGGCTGCCTTGGCGAAGTTGAGATAGTCGGTGGCGTTGTTGTGGGTCAGGGGAGTGCGGCGCAGAAGGTCCTGGAGGCGGAGATAAAACTGCTTGTTGTTGCCCTGCTGGTGATAGTAGAGCCAGAGCTGCCAGTACATGCGTGTGGCCGTCCAGTAGATGCCTTCGCGCCATGGCTGATGGTTGTGATAGAGCTTGCGGAGGTCGCTGATATACTCGGTGCGCGAGGTGGTGTTGCTCATCAGGAAGTTGACCACGTTTGAGAAGAGGTTGTTGGAGATCTCCGTGGAGCCTACGACCCTGAGCGGGCCCTGCACGGTGTGGCCATACTCATGGGCGGGTCCCCAGAGGAGGCCTGCATTTTCGGGATTGGCGATCTTGACCATCATGTCTGACGAGCTGTTGGCACCGATGCCGTTAAACCAGTAAGTGGAATACATGGCATAATCGTTGCTTGCGGGCACTATGATGTCGAGAAGACGGTTGTTGAAGAAGTCGGCATACGACTCGGGGTCGTCTTCGAGATACTGGTAATAATCGGCCCAGCTGCTCTGCTCGATGCCCTGGCGACCCTTGAAGCCGGCAGTGGTCTGCACCACCGATATGAGGTCTTCCCAGCGGTTCATCACGGGGATGGGGTCATAGTCGGGGGTGTTGATCTCCTTGACGCCGGGATAGATCGGGTAATCTTCGGGGAAACGGCCCTTCAGCGGGAAGATGTTGATGAAGGAGCGGCCTATCATGGCATAGTCGGGATGGGCGGCGCGGGCAGTGGTATAGTCGAGGTCGGCTTTGGTGTCGGGGCTGTAGAGTTCGTCGCCGACGACATTGAAGAAGCCGTTGATATTGCCACCCTCGACATGGATTTTGAGCGAGGGGAAGGCGCTCAGGCGATAGCTCTTGGTGCGCGACGAGGTGTTGTAGGTGTCAACGATATAATAGAAGTATGTCAGCGCGTTGTCTTCCTTGGTGGTGATTACGTTGAGGCCTTCCTTGAGCTTGAAGCCGTTGCTTCTGACTGTGCTCATATCGGTGAAGCGGGCCATGTTCTCGGAAGTGAGGGCGGGGCCCTGCTCGCCGATATAGAGGCTTGCGCCGGTCTTTATCTGGCCCTCGACCATGATGTAGAGGGTGGTGCCTTTTTCGGTGATGAAGCCGGTGGGGTTGTTGAGGTTGGTGTGGGGCTTGCAGTCCATCATGACGCTCGTTGTCCAGCCGTCGGAGAAGGGCTCAACCATCTGCACGCGATATTTGAGGGCATGGGGGCTGTCCCAGGTCACATTCTGACCCTCGATGTTCGTCGAGCTCTCTTCCCAGTTGCCGGTCTTCACTTTGTCTACCATTTTCTGAAGAGGGGAGGGGAGGGCCTGATAGTCGTCGGAGGCCTGTATTTCGGCGAGGCTCTTTGAGGCATACTCGGGCGAGAGGGTGGTGCACGCCTTGTCGCTAAAGAGCTTGTCTAAAGAGGGATAAGACTGCGCGTTGGCGGCGGGCGCAAGCAGCATCGCCGCCAGAGCGAGACTCTGGAGAGAGTGTATTATTTTTTTCATGGATTGGTTTAAGTTTTATTTTTTACAAAATTAGTAATTTTTTTTGAGTAACTTTGTATTCCGTATGAAAATTACTTGGAATACCGACTCCTGTACCCTCCCGGTTTTCGATAGTGAGAGGGTAGAGGCTTGGCTTGCCGGGGTGGCTGATGCCCATGGCTGCTCCATCGGCCGCATCAACTATATCTTTATGGACGACGAGGCTATCCTGGCCCTCAACCGCCTGTCGCTCGGCCATGATTATTATACCGATGTCATCACCTTTGACTATTCGGCCCCGCCGACGGTCAATGGCGATATCTATATCTCCCTTGACACCGTGGCCTCCAATGCAGCCCTTGTCGGGGCTCAGCCTTCGACCGAGCTGATGAGGGTCATTGTCCACGGGTTGCTTCATCTCTGCGGCATCAACGACAAGGGGCCCGGCGAGCGCGAAATTATGGAAAGGCACGAAGATGATGCCCTTAAACTATTGTAAAACAATATGATAGCTAAGTATGACATAATCGTCGTCGGGGGCGGCCATGCCGGGTGCGAGGCCGCCGCGGCTGCGGCTACCCTCGGTTGCCGGACGCTCCTGATCTCCCACGACCTTGACCGCCTCGCCCAGATGAGCTGCAATCCGGCTGTGGGCGGAATTGCAAAGGGTCAGATCGTCAGGGAAATAGACGCTCTCGGCGGCAGGATGGGCATCATTACCGACAGGGCCTCCATACAGTTCCGGATGCTCAACCGCTCCAAGGGGGCGGCCATGTGGAGCCCGAGGGCCCAGTGTGACAGGATGCTCTTTTCGGCACTCTGGCGGCGTGAACTCGAGAAGATCCCCGGTCTCTATATGTGGCAGGATGATGTCACGGAGCTTATCATCAACCCCGACGGTAGGGTAGGGGGTGTCGTGACCCGTCAGGGTGCCCGCATGGAGGCCGATGCAGTGGTCCTTACCAACGGCACCTTTCTCAACGGCCTGATGCACGTAGGCCGCGTGATGACCCCCGGCGGACGCGTGGCCGAGCTTGCCTCCCACGGCCTGACGGAGCAACTCGCGGCGCTCGGTTTCGAGACCGGGCGGATGAAGACCGGCACTCCGGTGCGCATCGACGGACGGACGGTCGATTACTCCAAGACTGCCGTTCAGCACGGCGACGACGACGGCCACCATTTCTCTTTCCTTCCCGAGGTGAAGCGGACCCTCCCGCAGGTCGATTGCTTCATAATGTACACCTCCGAGGCCACCCATGAGATCCTGCGGCGCGGTCTGCCCGACTCGCCGCTCTTCAACGGCCAGATACGCAGCATCGGCCCCCGCTACTGCCCGAGCATCGAGACCAAGATAGTGACCTTTGCCGACAAGACGGAGCATCAGCTCTTCCTGGAGCCCGAGGGGGCCGACACGGTGGAGATGTATCTCAACGGTTTCTCGTCGTCGCTCCCGATGGATATTCAGGTCGAGGCGCTAAAGACCATCCCGGCCCTGGCTGATGTGGAGATCTACCGCCCCGGTTATGCTATCGAATATGATTTCTTCCCGCCCACACAGCTCCGCCACTCCCTCGAGACCAAGCTCATCCCCGGCCTCTATTTTGCCGGTCAGATCAACGGCACCACAGGCTATGAAGAGGCGGCAGGGCAGGGCCTCATGGCAGGCATCAACGCCGCCCGCGCCATCGCCGGTCAGGAGCCTGTAGTCCTCGGCCGCGACACAGCTTATATCGGAGTGCTCATCGACGACCTCGTCACCAAGGGCGTGGACGAGCCTTACCGCATGTTTACATCCCGGGCCGAGTATCGCATCCTGCTCCGCCAGGATGATGCCGATATGCGTCTCACACCGCTGGGTCATGCTATCGGGCTCGCCTCGCCCCGGCGTTTTGAGCTGATGGAGAGCAAGCGAGGTCAGCGCGATCTCCTCCTCGATGCAGCCCGTGAGATTAAGGTGTCTCCCGCAGCCATCAATCCATTCCTCGAGGAGCGCTCCACCGCGCCCTTGCGCCAGAGTGCATCCATCCTCGACCTTGCCTCCAGGCCGCAGCTCTCCCTGAGCATCCTTGCCGAGGCAGTAGGGGAGTGGGGACGCTGGATCGACGACAATATCGAGACTGAGCGACGCGTCGAGATTATCGAAGCGGCCGAGGCTATCATCAAATATTCAGGCTACATAGAGCGGGAGCGTCTCGCCGCCGACCGCCTCCGGCGCCTTGAGGATGTGAAGATCCGCGGACGCTTTGACTACTCCTCCCTTTCGGCGCTCTCCACCGAGGCCCGGCAGAAGCTCGCCGCTGTCGACCCTCTCACCATAGGTCAGGCGTCGCGCATCCCGGGCGTCAGTCCGGCCGACCTGAATATCCTCCTTCTGCTGGCATCGCGATGAGCGATTGTTTCACGTGGAACAATTTCAACCTCCCTCAAGTCAATCATTTAACACCTCCCCATGGAATATATCAAATCAAAAATCAGGGATGTCCAGGACTTTCCCTCCAAAGGCATCCTCTTCAAGGATCTGACCACAGCATTCAAAGATCCCCGCGCACTCCACATCATCGGCTGGGACCTCTCCCAGATGTATCGCGATAAGGGCGTGACCAAGGTCGTGGGCATCGAGAGCCGCGGTTTTATCGGCGGCTCCATTCTCGCCTATGAGATAGGCGCCGGTTTCGTCCCTGCCCGCAAGCCCGGCAAACTCCCCGCCGACACTGTCAAGGCCTCCTACGAGAAGGAATATGGCACCGACACCATCGAGATCCACGCCGACGCCATCACCCCCGACGACGTGGTGGTGATCCACGACGATGTCCTCGCCACCGGCGGCACTATGGCCGCTGTCTACAACCTCGTCAAGAGCATGAACCCGAAGAAAATCTACATCAACTTCATCATCGAGCTCGGAGCACTCGGGGGCAGGGCCAATCTCCCCGCCGACGCCGACGTCCGCTCCCTCATCGTCTACTGACGGTGCCCACCCCGGAGGGGTGTTGTGACGTTAACCCCGGGTGACAGCTCGGAGCGCTCGGGGGCAGGGCCAATCTCCCCGCCGACGCCGACGTCCGCTCCCTCATCGTCTACTGACGGTGCCCACCACGGAGGGGTGTTGTGACGTTAACCCCGGGTGACCAACGGGAACCCGGGGACAAACCATCCCTCTATCACCAAACCCACATCGCGGGTGTCAGAAGGCCCGAGGTGGCGTTTCAGTCACCCGCGCCGCGGATTCGGAGATTGTGCCGGGCGCGAGTCCGGGATGTCCCGTTGGTCACCCCCGGTTAACATCTTAAGCCCCTCCGGGGCAGCCACGTCACAGTGTATGATGCCCGCTCTCCGGCGCCGCCAAATCATTTGTTTTGAAGGGATGGCGGGCCTTGTGGTCCTCGCCGCCCCGACGGGGCGAGCCTATGAATAGCCCGGGGTGAAACCCCGGGAAATGAGACAAATAGGCTTTTTGCGCCCTGTAGGGGCGCGCCATTTCCGTCTTTAGCTCTTTCTGCCCTTCGTCCTCATAGACGCGCCCCTCCAGGGCGCAATATGTAAGACTTGGCGCCTTGACCAGGGGCTTCACCCCTGGCTAATCATGGACTCGCCCTAAAGGGCGTCATCTTCGCCTTTAGCCTTTAACCTTTCAGTTCTTTTCCTCTCCACATTTGAGCAAGCACAAGAAGACCGATGCCGTCGCCGCAAAAATCGCGGTGATGCCCTCCACCCCGGGTGTCTATATGTATTTCGACGCCCGGGGGACGGTGATTTATGTCGGCAAAGCCAAAAATCTCAAGCGCCGCGTCAGCAGCTACTTCAACCGCACCCACGACTCCCTGCGGACCAATCTGCTCGTCCGCGCCATCGCCGACCTGAAATATATAGTCGTCCCTACGGAACAGGATGCTCTCAATCTCGAAAACTCGATGATCAAGGAGTATCAGCCCCGATATAACGTCCTGCTCAAGGACGACAAGTCTTATCCCTGGATCGTCGTGACCAACGAGCCATTCCCCCGGGTGTTTATGACCCGCAAGAAGCTCCGCGACGGCTCCAAGTATTACGGCCCCTATACCAACACCGCCTCGGCCCGCACCGTCCTCGACCTCATCCGCGACCTATATCCCATCCGTTCCTGCGCACATGCCATCACCCCCGACTATATAGCGCGGGGCAAGGGGCGCCTCTGTCTCGACTTCCACCTCCACCGCTGCGGCGGTTGCTGTGTGGGCAAGGTGTCGCAGGAAGAATATGCCGCCCAGATAGCCCGCGTAAAGCAGATCCTCCGCGGCGATATGCGCGAGCTCATCGATCATCTCAAGGCAGAGATGACGTCGCTGGCCGGGCAGCTCCGCTTTGAGGAGGCGCAGGTGGCCAAGGAGCAGCTCCTCCTGGTAGAGCGTTATTGCGCCAAGAGTGTCATCGTGTCGCAGACCATAGCCGATATCGATGTCTTCGGTATCGACGACAGCCCCGGCGAGGTGTTTGTCAACTATATGCACGTCCGCCGCGGCGCCGTGGTCAGCTCCCTCACCCTCGAATATAAGCGGCGCCTCGACGAGACCATCCCCGAGATACTCTCCCACGCCATGACCGAGATAGCCTCGCGCCTCGATGTGAAGTTTGAGGAGGTGGTCGTGGCCCAGCTTCCCGACACGGAGATGCCGGGAGTGACCTTCATAGTCCCGCAGCGGGGCGACAAAGCCAAGCTCCTCGAGGTGAGCGAGCGCAATGCCCGCCAATATCGCATCGATATGCTCAAGACCATGGCCCGCACCGACCCCGCCGCCCACACCGACCGCCTCATGGAGCGCATGAAGGCCGACTTCCGTCTCTCCGAGCAGCCCCGCCATATCGAGTGCTTCGACAACTCCAATATCCAGGGCACCAACCCCGTGGCCTCCTGCGTGGTGTTTCGCGACGGCAAGCCTTCAAAGGCCGACTATCGCCACTTCAATATCAAGACTGTCGAAGGCCCCGACGACTTCGCCTCTATGAAAGAGGTGCTCACGCGCCGCTACACCCGCATGATGGCCGAGGCTCCCGACGACCTCCCTCAGCTCGTCATCGTCGACGGCGGCAAGGGGCAGCTCTCGGCAGCTGTTGAGGCGTTTGACGAGATGGGCCTGCGGGGTAAGATAGCCCTCGCCGGCATAGCCAAGCGCCTGGAGGAAATCTACTTCCCGGGCGACTCCGTGCCTCTCTATATCGACAAAAACAGCGAGAGCCTCCGCGTGGTCCAGGCCTTGCGCGATGAGGCCCACCGCTTCGGTATCACTCACCACCGCAACCGGCGCTCCAAGAGCCAGACCGTCTCGGCCCTCGACGCTATCCCCGGCATCGGTCCCAAGACGCGCGACGCTCTCCTGATACGGTTTAAGAGCGTCAAGCGCATCGCGGAAGCCGACCTCGATACGCTGGCCGACGTCATTGGGCCCGCCAAAGCCTCAATAGTCTTCTCGGCCCTTCATCCCTCTGACTTAGATGAGGGGCAAACCTCTGTAAATCAATAATCTATGAAAGATACAAGCCTCGTTTCAAAAGCCGTTGACCTCAAGGCTTCAGGTCGTTGCAATTGCTGCCAGGCCGTTGCGCTCCCTTTCGCCGGCCACACATCCCTTACGCCCGACCAGCTCATGGCTGTGGCCTCGCCCTTCGGGGGCGGGATGGGCACCGGCCAGGGCACTTGCGGCGCCATCGTAGGCGCCGGGCTGATCATGGGCCTCATCTATGCCGACCGTTCCCGTGCCAAGGCCGCCATGCGCCGCCTCATGGAGGGCTTCAAAGCCCGCGCCGGAGCCACCACCTGCCGCGTCCTCAAAGGAGTTGACACGGGCCGCGTCCTCTGCCCCTGCAACGATTGCGTCGCCTACGCCGCCATCCTCCTCGAAGCAGAGGTGGAGATGTTAGATGTTAGTAGGGACGTGCCTTTGGCACGTAGATGTTAGATGTTAGATTTTTGGGGAATGTAGCCTCGCGGCATGCCGCGAGGGGGCGGCTAAATCATTCGTTTTGAGTGGGGATTAGGGTGACATTGACGCCCCGACGGGGCGAGCCTATGAATAGCCCGGGGTGAAACCCCGGGAAATGAGACAATAGGCTTTTTGCGCCCCGGAGGGGCGCGCCTAATGGCGGACCTCGTGCATAGACGACAAAGGCGCGCCCCTCAGGGGCGCTATTCGTATGGCGGGGACCCGACCCGGGGTTGCACCCCGGGCTAATCATGGACGCGCCCTAAAGGGCGCCCACGGCGTCACTCATCAATCCGCTAAATCATTCGTTTTGAGGGGGATGGCGGGATAGCGAAGCCTCGGGGAGGCGGTGATTGTGTGTAACCCACGTGGAGCTTCAGCGCAACGTGGGGATATGGTGCCATCCTCGCGGCATGCCGCGAGGCTACATTCGTCACCAACCTCTACCCTCTACCCTCTACCCTCTACCCTCTACCCTCTACCCTCTACCCTCTAACATCTAATATCTACCCTCTAACCTCTACCCCCTAACATCTAATATCTACCCTCTAATATCTAACCTCTACGTGCCAAAGGCACGTCCCTACTTACATCTAATATCCGGCGCGACGGGCGGGTGATGGGTGTTAAATTGTGTTAAAATGGGAGCCTGGGAGGGCCTGGAAGGGGTTGGTTTGGGGAATTTGTTGTAATTTTATGCACTTATTGCGCAAAGCGTACATATCTAATGAATAATAAATAAGTATCTAACCGATAAATCTACAAACTTACCATGAGAAAATTAGCTATTTTGCTAACGATGCTGTGTGCAGTCGTGGGGCTTGGTCTCTACGCCACATCATCAGGATTTTCCTCACCATGGGCCCCGACGAGAACGGCGACGCCGACAGCAGGCGACGACGAATCGTCGACGGCATTTATTCCCCAGCCCGACCGCTGGTATAGGGTTGCGGTTACATCCTCGGCCTCAGCAGCTTCAGGCCGAGCCAACCGCGTTTGGGAGGTGTATCGCACCACGGGCTTTACCCCCGCTCCCGCCTCATCGGCTAACGCGCAGGCCGGTACCAACCGCCTGCTGACTAACGTGCCCGACGCTGCCCCCAACGACTGGCAGCTCTTTAAGTTTGTCAAAGGCTCGGGAGAAAACGAGGGCAAATATGCCATCCTCTCCAAAGCCACCGGCAAATACCTGTCAGACGACGGTAAGAACAGCGGCTCTCAGCCCGGCTCGCGATTTGACTTTAAGTCAGACAAGCCTGTCTATGGCTTCTGGCTCAAAGATAATGCCATTACCTCCGACGGCAAGTATGAGTCAAGAATTTATCTCACTGATCCGGCCGACGGCAGTTCGCGCAAGATGCTCAACTGTGCTGCAAGCCCCCAGGGTTATGCGGTGAACTATTACACCTCGGAGGATGCTTCGAAGTGTGAGCTCTTCACCTTCACCGAGGTGGTGGAGGAGACATTCTCATATGCCACCAATGAGAAGGAGACCATGGACCACAATAAGTGGGAGAGCTTCAAGTTTGGTATTCGCCCCATCCAGCTGACAATAGAAGGCACAGATGGTGTTGACTACTATAGCGATCAGCGTGCCCTGGCTGTCAAGGCCGGTAAAACTGTTAAAGTATCTACCGAAGATGGCTATTATATTTCGAAGCTGACCCTCGGAGTGACCAAAGCAAAAGAAAATGTGGCGACAACTGTCAAAATCTGCGACGGAACCGCTACCCCTGTCACGGCAAACTTCGGCCGCGCCAATGCGGTCGAGGTGGAGTATGTCAACACCGACCCCGAGAAAGAGATTACCATCACGGCCGGCACCGAGCTGGTGACACTTTGGGTGACCAAGGTGCAGCTCACCAGGAAAGCAGGCGCTGAGACCATCACATTCCCGCTGTCGCTCTCGTCCATCGACCACAATGCAGAAATGTTCCCCGAAGGGACAACGTGGTACAGGATGTATCTGCGCAACAACAAGAATAAATTTGTCCGTTATGACGGAGCAAGTTTTGCCTACGTAGGGGAGAACCCCGCCGACGGTATCGTTCCCGGCGACCTCTGGTGTATGGAGCCTGTGGAAGAGGGTATCCGCTTCTATAATTACAGCACCGGTGCTTCCAAGATAATATCCGGCACGACAGCAGCCATGGAACTCGAGCCGATCTTTGAGTCGACCAACGATAAATGGGCTGAATGGATTGTCTATCTCGGCAGCTCAAATTCCGAGGCCGACCCATATTATTATGTGAGGGCGCGTTTCGGCACCGGCAATTCCAATCTCTATTGGAATGACAATGGCAATACCCACTTTGGCTATTGGAACAGTACATATGCAGCCACCGACGGCGGCTCGCAGGTACGCTTCATCGAGTATACCGGCGAGATGCCCGAGCTCCCCGAGGTGTCTTATCCCGTAGTTGTCGAAGAGGATGAGGCCATGACCCGCACCGACCGCTCTACATCGAGCATTACGGTCACCACCTCTGCCGGAGAGCAGACCATCAGCCCCCTCCAGTCATCCACCGACAGGAAGATCTTCTGGAACTTTGCTGACATCGACGAGCCCACGATCCTGACGGCCTCTCCCGGCGATGAGGTTACCTTCGATATCGGTTTTTCGGGCAAAAGCATGCACAAGATAGTGTATGTCGACTGGGATAAGAACGGCTTTAACGGAGCTGCCCACACCTCCTTTGCAGGCTACCCCGACGGCATAGCCAAGAAGGCCTCGGGCGATATGGTGTATGGTGTTCACCAGACCAACAACTCAAATTCGCAGTCGGCCACATATACCATCCCCGACAACATCGCTCTCGGACAATATCGCATCCGCTTCAAGGTTGACTGGGATGGCAATGCAAATGGAGTCAATGCCACCACGATGCCGGCCGGTAACCCCGGCCAGGATGATGCTGACAAGACAAACCGCATCACCACTAACGGCGGCATCATCGTCGACGCCATCCTCGAGATCGTGGAGCCCGTCGTCGAGGAGTTTGAGCCCGACCCCGACAAATGGTATCGCCTGACGGCGATGCGCGCCGGCACTCCCTCCGACAGCCGCAACGGCCGCTCGCTGGAAGCTTACCATGCCGATATGTCGGGCGTAAGCTCATCGGCCCAGGCCCAAAACGGCCGCCTGCTGACGAGCGACGCCACCGCGACCTTCAACGACTACCAGCTCTTCCGCTTCGAGATGGATGAGACTACCGGCGCCTACGCAATATATAATAAGGGTACGCGCAATTACCTCAATACCAACAGCAGCACCGGCGCAACGACCCGCCTCGACTTCGGCTCATCCACTCCCGTATATGGATTCTGGATTTCCGGCACCACTAAGGGCGGCGACGGTCAGTCGCGCGCGGAGATACATCTGACCAACCCCTCGTCGGGAGCTCAGAAGCCCCTCAACTGCGCCCAGTCGGGCCAGGGCTTCGCCATCAATTCCTACAACCCCGGCGATGCCGCCAAGCTCTTTGTCTTCACCGAGATGGAGCCCGAGCGCCAGGCCGTGACTTCTTATATATCAAAATTCCTCAACGGAGCAACTTTTGATGTAGGTTCAGGCTGGGGCAACAATGTGACCACCAACGAGACCTCAGAGGCTCCCGTAAGAATATCGCTGACTTCACAAGGCAAGATCGGTTACTCCTCGAAGGGCGGCGACCGAGTAGTGCAGGTAGGCGATAATGCCGTTATAGTCCTTGAGGCTGTCGATGCCCCCGCTGACTATTATATCACCAAGGTGACTATGAGCGTAGGGTCGTCAAGCAACAATGCTTCCGGCATCAACATCAACGGCAATGAGACCGTAGAGATCCCTGGCGGCAATAGTAGCGCAAGCCGAGTGGTCTCCTCTACCGTAGTGGCCGGTCAGCCGGTTACGGTCAATGTTACCGGTCCGTCAATCCTTATATGGGATGTTACCGTCGAGTTCTCTTGCCCCTTCTCGGCCGAGACCCGCAAGACCGAGACGGCAGAGCGCATCCGCAAGCTCGGCAATATGATGGTCTTCGGCTTCGACAGCGAGACCGCCACTCAGCGCGCCAACGAAGTGCTCCGCCACACCTTCGACGAGAGTGCAACCTCAGAAGAGGTCATGGAATGGTGTGCCGGTAAGTTTATCGACTATGTAAAGACAGCCGATTACGGCAGCGACAATGCCCTCTTCCACATCAGCAGCGTGGCTCAGAGCGGCGCCCTGGCCATTGACCGCGACGGCGTGGCCGACCTCTATGACGCCATGAGCATCTACGCCCTCTGGAACATCTATCCGGTCGGCGACGGCGCGATCAACCTCTTTAACCCGATGTCGGGCAAGTGGCTCGCCATCGAGGGCGCCAACATCACCGTGGTAGACAATCAGGTGGATGCCACCCCGCTCTATATCGGCGGCAGTAACCGCAACGACCTCGGCATCTTCACGACCTATCCGGCCGACTACACCAATGCCATCGTAGCCTCCTCGGCCACCACCATAGGCATGGGCGGCGCCACGACCAACGTCTCCGGCCCCGACCACTGGACCGTGACCAAGCTGAGCGACGCCGACTGCGAGCGCGTGCTCAATGTCACCCGCCAGATGATGCTCGCCGACCTCGACATCTATGAGAAAGTGCCTGCCCTCTGGTCGGCCGGCGACCTCGCTCAGGTCCGCACCGAGGTAGACCAGGTGACAATGCCCACCGGCCTCAGCGTGGCCACCCTCTTCGAGCCTAATGAAGGCTGGGCCCTCTATGAGGCCGACCTCCAGGCTGCTATGGGCGGCATCAAGGAGAAATGTGTAGGCGTAAGCTTCTATCTGACTCAGAAGACACCTCCGACCGACGGCACCCAGGCCCGCATAGCCAGCGTCAACTCGGCCAACAACCTTGTCCGCGTGGCCAGTCTCGACAACACCTGTATCTTCAATATCGCCGAAGTGTCGAAAGACGGCGCCGTGAAGATCTCCTATACCAATGCCGACGGCACCACCAAATATCTTGCCCGCTCGGGCAACGCCTATGTGGCCAATGACCAGGGCACCCTCTTTGAAATCGTGGTGTCGCCCAAGGGCAACACCGGCGCCTATGGCGAGAATGAAGTGGCCCTCCTCGACCCCCAGGGCGGCTTCATCAACCGTACCGGCGGCGTCAACGCCTACAACCTCGGCAACTGGGGCTCCGACGACGACGGCTCCCGCTGGTATATCACCGCAGTCAACGATGCCCAGGCCGCTGCCGACATCGAGGCAGAGCGTGAGGCCGCCATCGCCAAGCTCGAGCAGCTCCGCGACGTGCCCTTCTTCTGGAGCGCCGAAAATATGGATCCCGCTATCGAAGAGGTGAAGGCTCTCACGTTTGACACCAAGGGCCTCAACCCGAGCGAGGCTGTGGATGCCGTCCTGGCAGCCCGCGAAGCCTTTAACGAGATCATCGTCAAGGCCCGCGCCACCATCGCCGGCATCAGGTTTGCCGCCTACAACGGCACGGGCAACAACTTCGGCTATCTCTCCTCACGCCAGGATGGCGCCCAAAACACCTCAGGCCTCTATCTCACCCAGCAGAGCGAGATTACCGGCCCGACAGCCGAATGGGTGCTGACCCTCGTAGACGAGACCGTCCCGACCTTTACCATCTCCGGCCCCGCTGCCGAGCTCGATGAGGATGGCAATGCCAAGACCTGCTACATCAAGTCGCGCCCCACTCTCGACAACACCTCGTGGGAGCTCACCTACAACGAGAGTGAAGCCGGCCAGTTTAAGGTGATGACCGTAGGCGTCACCGGCAAGGTGGTCTTCATCAGCTATCCCAATAGCGGCGATGAGACCGACCATGCCACAATCCACAACGCCACATGGTCCGGCCGCACCGACGACATCGTGCGCTGGACGCCGAACGCTGAAAATTCGCAATGGACCATCATGGGTCTCAGCCTCGAAGATCTTCAGGATCAGCTCGACCTCGATGTGGCCGAAGCAAGGAAGACCCTCGACAATATGCGCCAGCTCTCAGCCATCTGGACCGCCGGGGATATCGATGAAGCCGAAGCCAAGATCACCGACTTCAGCATTGATCCCGACTCGGAATTCCCCCTCAATGACTATGTCGACATCACCGAGCAGATAAACGACATCATCGAGGAGGTGTCGCAGAAGGCCACCACTTCGCCCATCTACTTCATCAGCACCCAGAACCGAGGCATCCTCTCTGTAGGTAATGCCGACGACACCGATCCCGGCAAGCTCTATCGCCTCTCGACCGAGACCCTGACCAACGGCTGTATCTTCACCCTGATACCCGACGGCACCGGCTTCAAGATCTACAATGAGGCAAGCGGCCGCTATATCTCCGGCAATCCCGGCACAAGCCAGCGCTGGCAGACCACCGACAATGCCGATCAGGCCGCAACGCTCTATCTCGACCCCTCATTCTGCAACAATATCAACCAGACCGGCATCTCTACAGTGTCGACTCCCGGCGCTACCGGCATGTATTTCATCCACGCCAATGCCGGCGACCCCGTATGCTGGAGCGGCAACAACGACTCCTCGCGCTGGCTCATAGCCTCCGCAAGCGATGCCGACGTAGAGGCCGCCAAGTATATCCGCTGGCTCGAAGATGCCAAGAGCGCATCCCCCTGGGGCGCTTACACCCTGATCGAGGGCATCAAGGCGCTTAAGAGCGCTGTCGGTGCCGGCAACGCCACAGCCGATCAGATCAAGGCCATGTATGAGGGCACCGTTGCCACCGTAGAGCAGACCATCGCCTCCTCCGGCCAGGATGCCGAGGTGATCATCTCCCACCATCCCTCCGGACATATCCTCGTGAATGCCGGCTCTCAGATCGAGAAGCAGGTGGACAACCGCCAGGACACTGATCTCAACAACAATGTCTTTGCCGCCACCCACCGCTGGAAACTCGTGGCCAAGGAAGGCTCTCCCAACCTTTTCCACATCCAGTCGATGGCGGCAGAAGAGGATGGCAACTACAGCTATATCGCTCACTTCAACCACTCCGCAGGCGAGCAGACCGTCATGGGCGGCATGGCCACTACGGAAGACGAGAAGATGGCTGCCGTGATCTCCCTCAAGGAGGGCCGCCTGGTATTTGCCGACGGTGAGAGCGCCGAAGCCTCGACCCGCAGCGTCCGCACCCTCGCCGACGGCGACGGTGAAGAGGAAGTGGCAGAGCCGGAATATTGGGTAATAGGCCTCTACCAGCCCAATACCCTCATGCCCGAGCCCTCGACGGCCGAAGCTCCCAAGCTCTATTATATCCGCAACGTCGACAATATGCGTCAGGGCGATGAAAACAAGCGTCGTGAATATCTGACCGCCGGCGGCGGCAACAGCGGCGCCGAGCTCCGCCTCTTCAAGGATCCCCAGCCCGCATCCCTCTGGTATGTGACCGACAATGGCAACGGTACTTACAAGATCCGCAGCGCTTACTATACCGATCTGATGATCAAACATTCCAAGTCGCTGACTACTGACGCCCTCGACGCTTCTTCTGACTTCTATATCAAGGAATGCACCAACGTGCCAGCCGCCCGCGGCATCGGCCTCTATATCTCCACCACCCCCGACCTCAGCGGCACCACCTGCCTTGACCGCGGCGTCTTCCGTGCAGATGATAACTCCAAGGATATTCATTATACCTTTGACCTTATGTCTGACGGCTATTCACCCCGCAACGTTGACTATCAGGGCACTGCATGGGTGTTCACTCCCGTGAGCGAAAACGACGAGGTGGCCTACTTCGAGGAAGTCAAGGAGAGCCACTACAACGCCTCCAGGGAGCTCATCGAGTATTTCCGCAGCGCCAATCCCTGGTGCTGGAGCGCCTTCGACCAGGCCGACAGCGACCTGAGCGCCAACCTCGCGCCCTCCAATTCCGCTTCCTTCGGCGATGCCCTCCGCGACCTCGAAGAGGCCAAGGCCCTCGAGCAGCTTAAGGTCAACTTCAGCTCCATGCTCGACGACGAGCTTGCCGGCAAGACATTCATCATGTTCTCCGTGGCCCGCCGTCTCAACATCCCCAATGTGCCCACCGCCCGCATCGGTGTCAACACCACCGGCGCCGTGGCCATCAAGGATGGTGCCACCGACCAGAACGATGCCTTTACCTTCATGCCTTCGGAGAAGGCCGGCTACTTCTACATCTACAATGGCGAGGGTAAGTTTATCAGCGCCTCGGGCAACCGCCAGATGGTAGACAATATCAACAACGCCGGACGCTTCACCCTCGAGCTCCACTACGACGCCAAGTCACCTGCCAGCAACTTCTATACCTGCCTCCTTCAGGATAATGGCAATTATCTGTCGATCGCCGCTAACGGTAACGGCATCATGACCACTGCCAACAGCGGCGGTTCCAACAGCACCGGCTTCGAGTTTGAGCGCTATTATCCCGCTCCGAGCGGCATCGAAGATGTTGTCAACGACGCTCCCGTCACCGCTCCCGCCCTCACAGGCGAAGCCGAGCTCTATGACCTCCGCGGCTCACGCATCAATCCGGCCAACGCCGCCCCCGGCATCTACATCCTCCGCCAGGGCACCCGGGCCATCAAGATCCGCATCCGCTAACATCATCTGACCCTCAACAAGAAGAGCGCCGAGGCCCCCGGGCCCCGGCGCTCTTCTTGTTGAGATGTTAGATATTAGATGTTAGATGGGCGAAGTAGCCTCGCGCATGCCGCGGGGGTGGCGCCATATCCCCACGTTGCGCTGAAGCTCCACGTGGGGTTACACACAATCACCGCCTCTCCGAGGCTTCGCTATCCAGGCATCCCCCCCCCCTCAAAACGAATGAGTTAGCGGATTGACCGCGCCGCGGGCGCCCTTTAGGGCGCGTCCATGATTAGCCCGGGGTGCAACCCCGGGTCGGGTCCCCGCCATACGAATAGCGCCCCTGAGGGGCGCGCCTTTGTCGTCTATGCACGAGGTCCGCCATTAGGCGCGCCCCTCCGGGGCGCAAAAAGCCTATTGTCTCATTTCCCGGGGTTTCACCCCGGGCTATTCATAGGCTCGCCCCGTCGGGGCGTCAATGTCACCCTAATTCGCGTGAAAACGAATGATTTAGCGGATTGACCGCGCCGCGGAGGGTCGGAGACCCGATGGTCGTGGGTAACCCCACGTGGAGCTTGCGTAACGTGGGGTAGCAGACGACAAGATAGATGTCAGAGCCTCGAAGAGGCGATGTCGTGGTAGAGGATACATCCAACGCCCGGGTTTAACCACAATATCGCCTCTCCGAGGCTCCCCCGCGAGGGGGACATCGCGGGCGTTTTGGAGGCAATGCCGTGATGAAGGAAGGTTTTTTTTCTGAATTTTTTTGGCGGTTTGAGAAATATGAAGTAATTTTAGCCCAAATTTCCCGTAATGTGGAAAGACCTGCCTTAAATCAAAAACAATCTACCATAAACCAACCATTGAGAATGAAACATCATTTACTCAGACGCATCAGTCTATCGACCTTGCTCACTCTCCTGGCTGTCTTCGGCCTCCGGGCTGCCGACATCACCGCCGGCAAGGTCTATCAGATTGTCAATGACCAATATAAGATGGCCATGACAATCAACGGACCCAACGGCAACGTTACCTGCGTTACCCCCGACGCCACCAATCTCGACCAAATGTGGGAGGCCGAGAGCGCAGGCAACAACATCTGGGCTTTCAAGAACCTTACCACCGGTACTTATCTGACATCATCCGGCCAGCAGTCGGGCCCCTGGAGACTCAGCGCCTCCGTCGCTGACCTCGGCAAATTTGCCCTCGAGACTGTAGGCTCCACCGGCACCGTGACTATCCGCCCCTCATCCCAGAACAACTGGGCCATGGGCTTCGCTCACTGCGACGGCGGTCACACCGTGGTATGCTGGGACTCCTCCTCGGCCACCTCACAGTGGACCCTGACTCAGGTCAACATCTCCGACGCTGACAAAGCTGCTGCCGCCGACCGCGTCAAGAAGCTCTATGACATCCTCAACAGCGCCGACAAGTATGCTGAAATCCTCGGCCGCATCTTCACCGACAAGGCCTGCACCAACCTCTCCGGCACCCCCTCCGCCGCCGATCTGGCCGAGCTCCCCGCCGAGCTCCAGGCTATGGTGGCCAAGATACAGAAGGGCGACTGGACCGAGAGCAACTACAACAACCCCTCCATCACCTGGGCCGACAACTATGCCCGCAAGTTCCGCGTGCAGAACTATGAAGTCTTCTCGCGCGGCAACGAGTGTGCCGAGCTCACCGGCATCCAGGCCTACACCAACATGAACAATCCGACGGGCATCATGGCCAACGCCTACGATGTGCTCTACATCATGGTAGACCAGGCTCCCAAGGAGGGCACCACCCTCTATTACGGCCACGCCCCCGGCCGCGGCATGTATAACGACTGGCAGACCGACTACCCCCTGCATGAGGGCCTCAATGTGGTCCCCGCATGGACCGACGGCTCCATCGGCTATATCTACTACACCGCCGACACCTATTCCAACCATCAGCGTCAGCACAAGCTCGCCGAGTTCCCCCCGATCAAGATCCACATCGAGGGCGGCCTGATCAACTCCTACTTCAACCTCCTGGGCGACGACCTCTATAAGGCCGACACCCGCGAGGACTTCAACTATTACCGCGAGCGCGCCCAGCACCCGATGTATGACCTCCTTGGCAAATACACCATCCTCCACTTCTTCTGGGACCGCACCGAGACCGACGCCGGCAACGGCAACTATTGCGACGGTATCAAGCAGCTCCTCGGCCCGTCGAGCAAGCTCGATGTAGCCCAGGTGATCCGCAACTGGGACGAGCTCGGCCTGACAGAGCGCATCCAGATGGGCCTCGTCAGCGACGAAGACATCCTCGCTGCCAATGCCGACAAGGCCACCGGCCGCGGCGACTGGTATGAGCCCCTGACCGGCGACGACATCGCCCCCAACGATTTCTGGGAATACTGGAACAACCGCCACATGGGCATCACCATGCAGGGCGGCCTCTACATGAACGCCACATGGTGGCGCACGGCCTACAACGGCTCGACGCTCCCCTCGATCCTCGACGTCTTCAACGGCGGCAACATCTGGGGCCCCGCCCACGAGTATGGCCACATGAACCAGACCCCGATGAAGGTGGCCGGCACCACTGAGATCTCCAACAACTGCTTCTCCAACGTTGCCGTCTACACCCACACCGACCGCACCTCGCGCTCCGACATGATCTCCGACCAGGTCAACGTGTTCAACAAGGGCCTTACCTTCCTTGAGAACGGCATCTGGGGCACCACCCGCATGTATCTCCAGCTCTGGCTCTACTACCACGCAGCCGGCCACAACAAGAAATTCTATCCCCGCCTCTATCACCTCCTCCGCGAGCAGCCCCTCCAGAAGAGCTATTACCTCAATGTCCGCTACGACGCCCTTCACTTCGTGAAGATGTGCTGTCTGGCCGCTGAGGAAGACCTTACCGAATATTTCGAGGCCTGGGGCATGTTTGTTCCTCTCGACAACTACCATATCGGCGACTATGCCAACTATTACGCTACCCTCACCCCCGAGGATATAGCCGCCGTCAAGAAAGAGATCAAGGCCTATGGCTTCCCCGAGAATAAGTCGATCCTCTTCATCGACGACCGCATCCGCTCTCCCAAAGAGTCGTGGAGCGAGTGGATGAGCAAGGACCGCGCCGGCGACCTCGGTGCAATCGAAGACTTCGCCAACGGCTGTCCCGTCACCAAGCCCTATACCTACCTCCTCAACGGCACCACCATCACCATGAGCGGCGGCGAAGGCGGCGTGGGCTTCGTGATCTATGACGACAAGAACAATCTCATCGGCTTCTCCAACAGCTATGAGTTCCCGGTATCGACAGCCTGCGCCCAGGCCCTCCTCAACGGCACCGCCCGCGTAGAGGCTATGGGCACCGACTCCAAGAGCGTCAAGGCCGAGAGCACCCTCTCGACCCTCACCTCGGCCCAGCGCGCCGAGATGCTCCGCGAGATGGTGGAGAGCTGCAACTACTATATCAACAACGCCGACGAGACCCAGACCGTAGTGGGCCGCTTCAAGGCCAACTACGTCGCCCCCCTCGCAGCCCTTCAGGCCGAGGCTCAGGAAGTGCTCGACAACGCTCAGGAGGATAAGTATATCGACATGTATACCCGCCTGGCCAACGAATACTTCGACCTGTCGCAGAACAGCCTGACCCACGTGCCCTTCGTCCCCGGAGCCACATATGTCCTGACCCTCCGCGGCACCGGCAACAACTTCCCCATGAACCTCACCCATGGCGCACGCTCCAACGTCCAGGCCACCACTTCCAAGAACTCCGACGACCCCGCCCAGCAGTGGGTATTCGAGCCTGCTCCCGGCGGCAAGTTCTATATCAAGAATGTCAAGACCGAGCGCTATCTCGACGCTCCCGTCAAGAGTCAGAGCATGACCTCCAGCGCTGCCGACAAGAAGACAGCCCTGACCGTTGACTGGAAAGACGACTTCAACTATGCCTATATCCATCTCGACGGCTGCGGCGTGAACTGGAACACCGGAACAAAAGTCATCGGCTGGGATGCCCAGGATCACTGGAACTCACAGTGGATGCTCACCAAGGTTGCCACCGACGAGCTTCAGGAGGCTATCGTCCGCCTCGACGAGACCATCGCCACTGCCAGGCAGCTGATGTCCAAGGCCGGCACCGTCGACGGCGAACCCCGCCAGATCACCTTCGACCCGCAGATCTCCGACGAAGTGTTCTTCTCCAACGCCAAGTGTAAGTCCACCCAGTATGGCGACCAGTTCACCTCGTTTATCGTGGTCAACGACACCACCACCTCCACCTTCTTCCACTCCGACTACTCAGGCGCCAACTCCGACGACGGCCTCGACCACTATATCGGTATCGACCTCGGCCTCCAGGAAGACGGCGTGACCCCCGTGACCGTCACCGACTTCCATATCGGCTACTCCACCCGTGGCTCAGGCAATGCCTGCGCCCCCTCGGAGGTGACCTTCCAGGGCTCGGCCGACGGCCAGAAGTGGATCGACCTCCAGAAAGTCACCACCGGGCTGCCCGACCAGACCGACAAGAGCTATATCTCTGATGAGCTTCACAGCGACGTGCCCGTGCGCTACGTCCGCATGATGGTCCACAAGACCTATGGCGGTCAGCGCGCCGGCGGCCACTACTATTTCATCGTCAGCGAGTTTAGAGTCTACAACACCTTCTTCTCCGGCACCCCCAACGCCGCTTATCCCGGTGTCAACGAAGCCCTCCTCCATGAGGTCTACACCGCCACCAAGACCGGTCAGGGAGTCTATGACGAAGCCACTACCGCCAGCCGCTACAAAGCCTCCAAGGTCAATGAGGCCCGCTCGGCCCTCGGTGCAGTGGTAGAGAAGCTGGCTGCCGCCATGGGCGTCACCACCGGCGTCGACGAGGTTGTCTCCGACGAGGCTGCCGCAGTCCGTCCCGCCCTCCGCGGCATCTACGACCTCCAGGGTCGTCGCCTGCAGAGCGCCACCGCCCCCGGCATCTATATCATAGACGGCCGCAAGGTGATGGTGAAGTAAACGAGCTCCCATAGAGCTTCCACTTCTACGCAACTACGCAACCCCGGCCCCGGAGCATCCCGCTCCGGGGCCTTTTGCGCGCTATGCGCGCGGAATGAGGAATGAGGAATGAGGAATTGGGGCAGCGGCCGCAGGCCGCTTTGGGAAAGCGGGGGTCCGGCTTTTCATGATTAATCATGTTTTATCAAGATTAATCATGTTTAATCATTGGTGATGATACGGGAGACAGAGTGGTGAAGGCCGGGTGGGGAAACCGGTGATTTCGCCTCGGGGATTATCTTTTGGCGGAGATATTGGGGGCGCGTATCTGTAAAATTTGTAACTTTGCGGTTTGAATTAACCATCATCGCATCTTCCACGGCATGGAACCCAGGTATATCTTTGTCACCGGAGGCGTGGTCTCCTCCCTCGGCAAGGGGATAATATCCTCATCGCTCGCCTGCCTGCTCAAGGCTCGCGGCTTGCGCGTGACCATCCAGAAATATGACCCCTACATCAACATCGACCCCGGTACACTCAACCCTTATGAGCACGGCGAATGTTATGTGACCGTCGACGGCCATGAGGCCGACCTCGACCTGGGCCACTATGAGCGCTTTACCAACGTACGCACCACCCGCGCCAACAATGTCACTACCGGGCGCATCTATCAGAGCGTGATCGACAAAGAGCGCCGGGGCGACTATCTGGGCAAGACCGTCCAGATCATCCCCCACATCACCGACGAAATCAAGCGCAACATCATGCTCCTGGGGAAGACCGGCGACTATGACTATGTGATCACTGAGATCGGCGGCACTGTGGGCGACATCGAGAGCCTCCCCTTCCTCGAGGCAGTCCGTCAGCTCTGCTGGGACCTCGGGGAGCGCGCCCTGAGCATCCATCTGACCTATGTGCCCTATCTCGGGGCAGCCAAGGAGCTCAAGACCAAGCCCACCCAGCACTCCGTCAAGGAGCTCCAGCAGCTTGGCATACGGCCCGATATCCTCATCCTGCGCACGGAGCATGAGATCCCCCAGGGGATGCGGCGCAAGATAGCCCAGTTTTGCAACGTCGACCCCGAGGCGGTGATCCAGAGCCTTGACTGCCCGTCGATCTACCAGGTGCCGGTGATGCTCCATCGCCAGGGACTTGACACCATAGTCCTGAGCAAGACCGGCCTCGATCCCGAGGCTCAGGGCGAGCCCCATATGAAGCCCTGGATGGACTTCCTCGGCCGCATGGAGCGGGCCACCGAGGAGGTGACAATCGCTCTGGTGGGCAAATACGTCGAGCTCCAGGATGCCTACAAGAGCATCAACGAGAGCCTCTTCCAGGCCGCTACCTACTGCGACCGGCGCCTGCGCCTCGTCTATGTCCACTCCGAGAAGCTCACCCCCGACAATGTCGGCGAGAAGCTCCGGGGGATGGACGGAGTGGTGATCGCTCCCGGCTTTGGCCAGAGAGGCATCGAGGGAAAGTTTGTGGCCCTCCGCTGGTGTCGCGACCATGATATACCTACCTTCGGCATCTGCCTCGGAATGCAGTGTATGGTCATCGAATATGCCCGCAATGTCCTGGGCCTTCAGCAGGCCAACTCCACCGAGATGGACCCCGCCACGCCCCACAACGTCATCGACCTGATGGAGGAGCAGAAGAGCGTCACGGCCAAGTGTGGCACCATGCGCCTGGGCGCCTATGACTGCCGTCTGGAGCCCGACTCCCTGGCCGCCCGCGCCTATGGCTCGACCGACATCTCCGAACGCCATCGCCATCGCTTCGAGTTTAACTCCGACTATCGCGAGCGCTTTGAGCAGGCGGGGATGAAATGCGTGGGCATCAATCCCTCGACGGGGCTCGTCGAGGTGGTGGAAGTGCCGTCCCTGCGCTGGTATATCGGCACTCAATATCATCCCGAATACTCCTCGACAGTGCTCTCCCCAAGCCCCCTCTTCCTCTCCTTTATCCGCGCCGCCATCGACAGTAAGAGCGAGCGTAAATAGTCCCTCCCCCTCTCACCAATCCAAGAAACCAAACCCCTCCAAAAAGAAAAGAAGTGGATAAAAACACCATCACCGGCCTGATAATGATGGCCGCCATAGTCTTCGGCTTCATGTGGCTCAACCAGCCCTCGCAGGAGGAGCTCGAGAAGCGCCGCGCCGAGGCTGAGCAGATAGCGGCCGAGGCCGACGCCCGGGCCCCGCAGCCCGATGTCCTGACCATCGACAGCGTCTCCCCCGCCGAGATAGAGACCATGCGCTCCACCATCAGGCAGTATGGGCGCCTCGACACAGTGACAGGCCTCTACAGCCTCGATACCCGGGGCGTCAATCTGACCCTCGCTGCCGAGAGCGGCCGTCTGGGGGGCTTCGTGGCCACCCCCGAGGGTGAAGTGGCCGTGGCCGATATCGTCACCGCCAACTATCCCGCTACAGTGGACAGGAGCGCCGCTGCTGCCGCCGTAGGCACCCTCCGCAAAGCCCTGGCCGACGTGGCCCGCTATAAAGGCTTCGCCCGATATATCTCGGGCGACTCCACCGCCGTGAAGCTCACCAACGGCGACCTGACCATCGAAGTGGCCACCAAAGGCGGCGTCATTGCCCGCGCCTCGCTCGATAAATATCAGCGCTACGACTCCGCTCAGGTTGAACTCATCTCGCCCGCGGCCGACCGCATGGGCTTCACCCTCACCTCGGCCACCAACCGCTTTGACACCAACGACTTCTATTTCACCCCCACTGAGCAGACCGACTCATCGGTGACCATGGCTCTCGACTTAGGCGACGGCGCCCGCTTCGCCCTGCGCTACACCCTCGCCTCAGAGGGCTATCTGGTCAAGATGGAGATGCTCCAGCAGGGGATGCAGGCCGTCATTCCCCCGTCGGTCACCTCGGCCGACTTCACCTGGAGCCAGCGCATGATGCGCAACGAGGCCGGCCGCATGTTTGAGGAGCGCAATTCGGGTCTCTACTATATGTATCAGGGGGGCGACGTGGACCATCTCTCGGAGTCGAAGGACGACACCGACGAGCTCTCCAACCGCCTTAAATGGATAGCATATAAAAATCAATTCTTCTCGTCGGTGATAGTGGCCTCGACGACCATGGCCTCGGCCGACATATCCTCCAAGCCCCTCAAAGACTCCCCCGTCTATCTCAAGGAGTTCTCTACCTCGGCCACCCTCGACTATTCGCCCGCCCTCGAGCAGCCCATCGCCTTCACCCTCTACCTGGGCCCCAACTCCTATCCCATCCTCGATGACCTCTCGGAGACCATCGCCCCCGATGAAGACCTCCACCTGACCAAGCTCATCCCCTTGGGCTGGGCACTCTTCCGCTGGATCAACACCTGGATAGTCATCCCGGTGTTCAACATCCTCGGCCAGTGGATAAGCAACTACGGCCTCATCATCCTCCTGCTGACCATCTTCATCAAGATATTGCTCTTCCCCTTCACCTACAAGAGCTATATCTCCCAGGCCAAGATGCGCGTCCTCGCCCCCGAGATAAAGGCCATCAACGACAAGTGGCCCGGCAACGACAACGCCATGAAGCGCCAGCAGGAGACCATGGCGCTCTATTCGCGCGCCGGAGCGAGCCCCTTCTCGGGCTGCCTGCCCCTGCTGCTCCAGATGCCCATCCTCATAGCGATGTTTAACTTCTTCCCGTCGGCCATCGAGCTCCGCGGCAAGTCGTTTCTCTGGGCCAAGGACCTCTCGGCCCCCGACGCCATAGTGTCGTGGACCACCAATATTCCCCTGATATCCTCCACCTTCGGCAATCATATCAGCCTCTTCTGCCTGCTGATGACCGCCGTAAACATCATCTACACCAAGATCAACATGGCTTCCCAGCCGGGGGGCAACTCCATGCCGGGCATGAAGTGGATGACCTATCTGATGCCGCTGATGTTTCTGGTCTTCTTCAACAACTATGCCTCGGGCCTGAGCTACTACTACCTGCTGTCGCTCCTGATCACCATCATCCAGACATGGATCTTCCGCCAGGTGATCAACGAGGATAAGGTGCGTGCCCAGATGGCCGAAAACGCCCGCAAGCCCCGCAAGAAGAGCGGCTTCATGGCCCGCCTCGAGGAGGCCCAGCGCCAGCAGCAGGCCGCCATGCGTCAGCAGCAGAAAGGCTCGCGCCGCCGCTGATCATCGCACGATATATTAAGACGGTGTGTCGAATTTTCAAGGTTCGACACACCGTTTTCTTTTTATCCCGGCGGCCTGTAATAGTGGGAGCGATGATGTTGTGATGTATATTTTCACAAC
>CAZAUV010000004.1:0-44574 GCA_964488335.1 uncultured Bacteroides sp. | reverse complement strand
AGGGCTTCGAGGGAGCCGTGGATCTTCTCGTCGACGGGGACGTAGACTTCGGTGGAGGCGGCCCAGAGAACAACGACGCGGTCAACTCCGGTCTCTTTCTTGAAGCGGCGGATGTCTTCGCGGATCTGCTCGGTCATGTCCCAGCGGTCTTTGACGTCCTTGACGTTGTCGCCGTCGAGGCGCTTTGCATAGTTTTTGTCAAAGGCGGCCTTCATGGGCTTGATGGCGATGAGCTCATCCTTGACGGGGTTGATGTCTTTTTCCTTGAGCACCTCTGCGTTGATGGCGCTCTCGTAGGCGTTTTCGGGATAGACGTCCCATGCGCCGAAGACGATGTCGTTGAGGTCGGCGATGGGGACTATATCTTTATAGTGGAGATATTTTTTGTCAGCGCCTTTGCCAACACGGATTTTGTCGTATTGGGTCATGGAGCCGACGGGCTTAGCGAGACCTTTGCGGGCCATGAGGACGCCGGTCATAAAAGTGGTGGTGACGGCGCCGAGACCTACTACGAGCACACCCAGCTTGCCGGAAGCGGGCTTAACATTGGTCTGTTTCATGATTGGTTGTAGAGGGTTGGGGATATTTGTTGCTATTTATTTCGGATAGATAGTTGATGCGTTTGTGGCTCCGGAGAAGCTCCGGGGCCAAAAAGCGGGTCAAAGTTACGGCCTTTTTGCGGATAAAAAAAGCAAAAGGCAAAAAAAGGAAATATGCTTTGGTTAAAAATAGTGAAATTATTGTATGAAATATTAATTAATATTAATTCATCAGTTGATTAGCTCTCTTCGTGTTAATAAATCGAAATGCTACCTCGGCGGCATTTTGTCTCTTTTTGAGCAGAAAGCGACTTCTGCAGCTCCCACGGTAAAAAGACAGGCGCCCGGAGATGGGCGCCTGTCGGAGCGGGATGTATGACTGTCGTGCGCCACGCGGCGGGGGAGGATCCGTCGCCGGCGACGGATGATTATTTACGGGCTTTCTTGCCTCTTTTATTGTCTTTGGCGGGAGCGGGGTCTTTAAACATGCCTTCGCGCGAGAGCTGATGGTCGAGATTGGCTATGCCGAGGGCGGCGAGGGCAGTAGCCGTGGCGGTATATTCCTGATATTCGGGGATTTCCTTGTTGTAGGTGTCGCGCTCGGTGTGCCAGATCTCGCCGTAGTCAAAGTCGTAGCCCTTGAAGTCGCGGGTCATGAAGCCGTAGGTCGGGACGCCCTCGACGGCAAAGACCGTTGCGTCGGTGCCGCCGGTCTGGGTGGGCTTCACGGTGGGCTCGGCTATGATCACCTCAAAGGGATATTCGGGGTTGATGCGGGAGATGGCGGCAGTGGCGGCCTTGACATCGTCGGCCATGGCTGCGGGGACGCGCATCCCCACCGGGGGAGTGGGGCCGCCATCGCGGTTGAAGAGCATCGATATGTGGGCGAGCTCATCGCTATGGGCCTTGGCGTAGGCGTGGGCGCCGAGGAGGCCAAATTCCTCGCCGGCGAAGGCCACGAAGCGGATGGTGCGTCGGGGCTTGGCACCGGAGAGAGCAAGCAGACGGGCTGCCTCCATCATCGGAGTGATGCCCACGCCGCAGTCTACGCCGCCGGTGGCCACATCATAGGCGTCGAGATGGCCCGAGATGATTACATATTCATCGGGAAACTCTGTGCCGGGGATTTCGGCCACCACGGAGTAATATTTCACGGGGCCGAGCTTGAAATGATTGCGGATGTCAAATTCGAGCTCGATGTCGCGGCGCTCCTTGACCATATCGGCTATCTTGTCAAACTGGTGACGGTCAAGGAAGATCTCGGCCTGGCGGGGAAGATTGTCAAAGGTGGTGGTGGTGTCGTTGACCAGAGGGCGGTCATAGAGGGCGCGGATGGGGACGTCGGAGCGGCGGACGAAGCCGAGGACACCGGCTTCGAGCATCTCGCGGTAGAATAAGGCGGGCTCAGTCTTGAGGGGCTCGAGGGGTATGTCGGTGCCGTTGAGGCGGTTGAGGCGGCGGATGGAGTCGTTGCGGCGGTTGATGGCCTCGTTTTCGGCCTTGACAGCCCGGCGGATGGAGTCGCCTTTTTCACTTTTGTTGATGGGCCAGCCGGTGGAGAGCTCGGGGATGAGCACCCAGGCGCCTTTGAGGCGATGGCGCATGCGCTCAAACTGGGCTTGGCTCTGAGGCTCCATGACGACATGGCCGCGCTGGATGCCGCGGGTGCCGGAGGTGTAGGAGGGGGTGGCGAAATGGAGCTGCATGGGCTCGTCGGCGCCGAGCAGGCGGCCAAACCAAGGCCCGCGGTTGAAGCCCACGGGGACCTGTCCGGCCTCTTCGAGCCACGCCTTGACTCCCCACTTGGCATATTCGTGGAGCATCCATTCGGCGGCGTTTTGATAAGCGTCGGATCCGATCAGGCGGCCGCCGAAGCGGTTGGTGAGTATGTCGAGATGCTCCATCGTCCGGTTGTCGGTGGTGCCCATCTCGATGATTTTTTCGATTACCTTCTCGTTGTCGTCGGCAGTCTGCGCGGCAGCGGAGCCTGTCCAGGCAAAGAGAGTCGGCAGGATAAGCAATAAGATTGGCTTCATTTGAAAGATATAGAGTGATTGATATATAATCTTGGGAAGGCGCCGGCGAGGGCGGTGTTCAGCGCTCGCCCCACCGGGTGCGCAGGGGGTATTTGGTGGAGTGGAGGAGCATGCGCAGCGAGGTGGAGTAGGTGAAATAGGCCCATATCCAGTTGATGAGCACCGTAAGCTTATTGCGCATGCCGAGGAGGGATATCAGATGGACAAACATCCAGGCAAACCAGGCGAAGGTGCCCTTGAGGTGGACATTCTTGAGGTCGGCCACGGCCAGGTTGCGCCCAACGGTGGCCATCGAGCCCTTGTCGTTGTAGACAAAGGGCTTGGTCCAGTCGCCGCTGTTGAGGGCCTTGGCCAGGTGGCGGGCCTGCTGGATGGCGGGCTGGGCCAGCTGGGGATGGCCTTTGGGATATTGCTCAGTGGCCATCATGGCAATGTCGCCCAGGGCAAACACGTCGTCGAGGCCTATGACACGGTTTTGCTCATCGACGGCAAAGCGGTTGCCTCGGCCGGGCCGGTAGTCGGTGCCCTCGAAGATGAAGCTCTCGCCGGTGACGCCGGCGGTCCAGATCACCATCTCGGAATAGATGGTGGACCCGTCGTTGAGCGTCACCACATTGTCTTTATATTCTTTCATCAGATGGTTGAGGCGGACGTCGACCATCAGGTCTTTGAGATACTTGAGCGCATTGGCCGAGGCCTCGGGGCTCATCGGGCCGAGGACACGGTCGGTCCCTTCGAGGAGGATGATCTGGAGGTCGTCGAGAGAGATGTTGGGATACTCGCGCTCGAGGATGAAGCGCTTGAGCTCGCCTATAGCGCCGGCTATCTCCACTCCCGTAGGGCCGCCGCCGACGACTACGAAGCTCAGCAGCCGCTTGCGGCGCTCGGGATCGTCGGCACAGAGCGATGCGCGCTCCAGGCGGTCGAGGATTTCATTGCGGCAGCGGGTGGCTTCGGCGGCGCTCTTCATCGTGAAGACGCTCTTGATCAGCTCGGGATTGCCAAAGAAATTGTTGGTCGTCCCGGCGCAGATCACGAGCTTGTCATATTCGATGGTCTCAAATTGAGTCCTGACCTCCTTGCGCAGCACGTCAATGGTGTGGACATCGCCCATATGATAGTTCATACCCTTCTGGCCGAGCTTGCGGAGCTCGCGGCGGAAGGGGAAGGAAATGTTGCCGGGGTCAAGACCTCCCGATGCTATCTGATAAAACAGCGGGGGAAAGGAGTGGAAATTGTTGCGGTCAACAAGGGTGATCTCATAGAGGTCTTTGTTGAGATATTTAGTGAGGTTGAGGCCGGCAAAGCCGCCTCCGACAATCACGATATGTTGCTTTTCTTTGTCCATGAGCGAAAAAAATGGGGTGGGTTATGTAGTCGGCAATTTAATATCGGCCGCGGGTTGTCTGGTCTGAAGCCCCGGCCGGGGGATGAGGGGAGAGGGGGGGGTATGTCAAAAGTCGAGGAGCTTATAGCGCCTGATGGCCTCCGGGCGCGAGAGGAGATTGAAATGCCACCATTCGCTGGCCAGCGGCTTAAAACCGCCCGCCTTCATCGCCTGGCGGAGGATGAGCCTGTTGCGGCGGGCCTCGGCCGAGATGATGCCTCGGGTCACCAGCGACTCCTCGCGGTCGATGTTGGCCTCCGGGCCGAGATGGTCGATGGGTGTGCCCATATCGAGCGGGCGGCCGAGGGCGTCCACTATCGTAACGTCCAGAGCGAGCCCATAGTTGTGGAGGCCACCCCCGCGGGCCGGATTGCTGACGTAGGGCGCCATCCGGGTGCCCCTCACCCGCTGATACATCTTGCGCTGGACGCTCATCGGGCGCGCGGCATCGGAGATGAGGATGCGCAGGCCCGGATGAGCCGAGGTCAGCGCCTCCTGTGCCTTTGCCAGCGCCGCAGCAGCGTCGGGGTGGAGAAAGGCCCGGGAGAAATCGGCCGGATAGAGCGCCGCGCCGGTGAAATTATCGTCGCGAGCATACATCAGGCTGACCACAATGGCCGGGTCGGAGGCGGCGGCATCGACCATGCCGGCCGACGTCATCAGCCGGCAGAGGCTGTCGGCCGTCAGTTCGCAGGCCGGAGCCACAGCCGCTTCTGAAGCATCGGCCGCTGCCATGGCCGTCGCCGGAGCGACAGTGAGCAGAGCGGCAACAATGGGCGTGGTGCAGTTCATCCCGCAAAATTAATTGATTTTTTGCCCCGTTGCAAATTTGACCCGCGGTTATCCCCACCAAATCTGCGGTCAGGGGGTCAGAGGGGGAGGGCGAAGGCGGTGTAGGCAATGGTGCGTCCGCCCAGGCCTGCTTTCTGTCTGAAGAGGCCGGTGTTGAGGGTCAGGCCGTCTGCTCCGTTGCTCGTCCCGAAGTCGACCCATCCGCTATTGCGGGCTGTCAGCGCGGGCAGGGAGCTGACAAGGAGTGTCAGAGCGCCATCGCGGCGCCCGGCATGGCTTGTGGCCATATACTGGGTGTGGATCACCCGTGGCGTGATATATACCAGCGTCATCGCCTGAAGCACTCCGGCGCCATCGCGGGCTGTGAAGAGGCGGATATTGTCGGGAAAACGCTCTGCAAGGATGGTTATCTCGGCCAGGGAGTGGACCGGAGCGGCATCGTGGCGCTCGGCGAGAGTTGATGTGAGCAGATCCCAGGCGGCAGCATAGTCGGCCGAGGGGCCGATGACATAGCCCAGGCGGCGGGCGTGATCGGCTGCCTGAAGAGTGGAGGGGCGCATAAGGCGCGGCTCTTCAAGGGGATAGGCCGATGATGCCATGACGAAATATGGAGCGGCTCCGAGGCGGAAGAGGGCATAAAGGTCGTCGTCGGCCGGATAGCGGGCATATATGTGGGGGATGGGCTTGTAGATGAGCTCTTTGAAGCCCATCGGGCGATAGATGGCCGAGGCGCGCTCAAAGAGCTCGATCATGGTGTCGGGGCCCACATGGCGCCCGGCAGTGACCCAGCCGCCGTAGGTCAGGCCGCGGTGGCTCCAGACGGTGCCGTCGCCCGGTCCGGCGCAGGCCGGCAGGAGGGCTATCGGAGCGCCACCTACGCCGCGGCGCGCTATCAGCGAGCAGTCGGTAAATCGGTCGGAGTGATAGTCCATATAGCCGCGCCGGAGCAGAAACGACGGGGCGCGCGAGGCGTCGACGAGCCGGTCCCACTCCGGAGCATTCCGAGGGCTATATAATTGGATGTCAATCAAAGGGCGAGGCGATAGATTTCGGTGGTGTCAGGGGCCCTGAGCCGATAGTAGCCGCCAATCTCGGCGCCCTTGTCTTCATGGAGCTTGGCCACGAGGAGGTCTATGTCAGGCTTGGCCACGCCGAGGGCCGCGAAGGTTACGGGGAGGCCGATGGAGCCGAAGAAGGCTTTGAGAGCCATGACGGTCTCCATGGCGGCGGTGGCATCGTCGGCCGATGTGACTCCGAAGACGCGGCGGCCGAGCTGAGCCACTTTTGCCGGGCGGTGGCGCGACATGAAGGTCATCCAGGCCGGGAACACTACGGCGAGTCCGGCGCCGTGGGTCACTCCATAGACGGCCGAGATCTCGTGCTCCATGGCGTGGCTCGTCCAGTCTTCGACGCGCCCGGTGCCGCAGATGCCGTTATGGGCCAGTGTCCCGGCCCACATGATGTTGGCGCGCGCCTGATAGTCGTCGGGGCGGGCCATCACCTTAGGCGCTTCGGTGATAATGGCCTTGAGGACACCCTCGGCCACCCGGTCGGTCACTTCAACATTGGTGGTCGGAGAGAAATAGCGCTCCATGATGTGGGCCATCATGTCGGCGATGCCGCTGGCGGTCTGATAGGGGGGGAGGGTGAAGGTGAGCTCGGGATTGAGGAGGCTCCATTTGGGCCTGAGCCAATAGTCGGTGCGGAGCGAGATCTTGTGATTGCCGTCGACGAGGGTTATCACAGAGTTGCCCGAGCCCTCGCTGCCGGCTGCCGGGATGGTGAGCACGGTGCCGATGGGGAGGGCGGCGGTGATGACGGCCTTGCCGGCCCAGAAGTCCCAGAAGTCGCCGTCGTAGAGAGCGCCGGCGGCAATGGCCTTGGCGGTGTCGATAGCCGAGCCTCCGCCGATGGCCACGAGGCCGTCGATATTCTCGCGGCGGCATATGCCTATGCCCTCGCGCACCTTCGGATCGGTCGGGTTGGGGTCGATGCCGCCGAGCTCCATCACGGCTATGCCGGCCTTCTGAAGCGAGGTGGTCACCCGGTCGAGGAGGCCGCTGCGGCGTGCGGAGCCGTGGCCGTAGACCAGGAGGACGCGTGTCATGCCCGAGGCCTTGGCCTCAGCGCCGGCCTGGAGCTCGGCGTCGCGTCCGAAGACATATTTCGTCGGGGTGCAGTAAGTGAAGTTTTCCATGGTGGTGAGGGGGGATTTATGACGGGCCGTCTTCTGCCATCAGAGCTTCTCGGCTACCTTGGCGGCGATGGCAGCGCGCAGGCGCTCCATCTCTTCCGGGGCCAATAAGTGCTTGTGGGAGAAGTTCATGTCGCCCTCGGTGGTGATGGGGATGAGGTGGATATGGGTGTGAGGCACTTCGAGGCCTATCACGGCCACACCCACGCGCTCGCAGGGCACAGCCTCGCGGAGACCCTCGGCCACACGCTTGGCAAAGAGGGTCAGGCTCTGATATTCCTCGTCGGAGAGATCAAAGATGTAGCTGACCTCGCGCTTGGGCACCACCAGGACGTGGCCCGGATTGACCGGATTAATGTCGAGGAAAGCAAAGTGGCCGGCGTCTTCAGCTATCTTGTAACACGGTATCTCGCCGGCAATGATGCGAGAGAAGATTGATGCCATGGGCTATCAGATTGAGATGTCGACGATTTCAAACTTCATCAGCCCTGCGGGGACCTGGATCTCCACGGTCTCACCCTTCTTGTGGCCAAGCAGGCCCTTGGCGATGGGTGTCGACGAGCCGATCTTCTTCTCCTTGAGATCGGCCTCGGAGTCAGCCACGATGGTGTAGCTCATCTCCATACCGTTGGCCACATTGCGGATCTTGACGGTGTTGAGGATCTGGATCTCCTCGGTGTTGAGCTTGCTGTCGTCGATTATGCGCGCGTTGGCCACGAGGTCCTTGAGCTGGGCTATCTTCATCTCGAGCATGCCTTGCGCCTCCTTAGCTGCGTCATATTCAGAGTTTTCCGAGAGGTCGCCCTTGTCGCGTGCCTCAGCTATGGCGCGGGAAATTTCGGGGCGCTTGACGCTCTCGAGATAGGCTATCTCTTCCATCTTGCGATTATAGCCTTCTTTGGTCATATAGGTTATTGCCATGGTGTATAGACAGGATTATGTTTTTTTATGAGAGTAAAAAGAAATGAAGCCCTGACACGCTCTTCGGGCGTGGCCGGACCCCTTCATTGGTGGTGGTTTGCTCGTTTTATTTTCGTCTGCAAAGGTAAGCATTTTTTTTGATATGACAAAATCAGGGGTCAGATGTGAGGTTTTAGATGTTAGATTTTAGATGTTAGATTTTTGGCGAGGGGGATGGGGGCGATGTAGCCTTGCGGCAAGCCGCGAGGAGGCCGAAAAATCATTTATATTCAGGGGGATATACTACCCGCGGAGCGGGTCGCCTCGTCGCACCCGAATAAATGATTAGGTCGCGGGGGTCGCAATGTATCGCGACCCTACATTGTATGGGGCATAAAACGAAGCGTATATGGGTGGTGAGGGAGATGCGGGGCGCAAGGTTTTTTATTTCAGCGGGTTAGGGCGCTTTAGAAAAGTGGGGCGAAAAAAACGAAGCGTTTAATTTGGTTTAATTTTGGTTTAATTTGAGGGCCCCCGGAGGGCCTTTTATTTTGCGCGTGGTTGACATCTTGTTTCGTAAGGCTTACAATATGGGAAAAGTGGCTCATGAGGGTCTGTGGATAAAAATGAGGGCATATTCGTGGGATGGTCAGATAGCGTTACAGCGGGGTGGGAGGGCGATAAATGATGATGAGTAAAAGAGCCGTCAAAATGGGGAGAGGGGTTACATTAGGGGTTACAGTTAGGGGTTACACTTGCGAAAGTTAGGGGTTACACATTTAGGGTAATCGGGGGGGTAGATAGAGAGGGGGGAAAAGCCGATTTTTTTAAGATACCCCCCTGGTTTTAGCATTTCACATCGAAGCAAAAACTACCCTGTTTCGGTAATGCACCTTATTAAAAAAGCAGAAGTCAGCAACTTAGTCGAAAATTATTGATGTCGACAGGGGGTGACGCCAGGTGAACAGGCGACCAGGGGTATTTTCGGGGGGACGGGTGGGATACGGGTGGTTTCAGTTGGGGCAGAAGCCGCGGGCGTTCCAGAAATCTAAGACGGCTCGAGGGAGTCCACTGCTTCGGTTTGGGGGAACGGCTGAAAGGACCGCCCTGATACGTTTTTTTCGCGTTCCAGGCTTTCGATACGCTCCTTAAGTCGGCCTATGCTTTCAGCTTGAGAGCGTATAGTTGCGTCTCGCTCAGCAATCAGAGTCATTAATTTATCAATTAACAAGGGGTTATTATCTTGGCCATCCCCCGTCCTTCGGGTCGATATTTTGACCTCATCATTCGGCGATAGTATTCCCTCTATTATCATACTCCCACTTCCTCTCATTAGCCATTCTGCGGAGAGACGAGGATATAAAGATAAGATTTTAGCTATCTTATCTCCTCCTAACTCACTCTGTTTTGCAGTCCCCTTGAAATTGGAAGGAACAATGCCTACAGAATCAAAGAAGTCAATCCTCTTTATGCCCTCAGCATCAAGAAAGGCTAAAATTTTCTCTTTAATGGTCATTATTTTGTCTAAATATTTTGGTAGGTCAATATTTTGACCTATCTTTGCAGCGTGTTCCGGATAGAACGGCGCCAAAGATACGAAAAAAGTATGAGAACGGCAAACCGATGATCGCGGGACACGATACAGAAAACATGATAGGCAAGATGGATTTAAGGTTGGCGACTCCGTGAGGAAGCCGGGTGCTGGAGAGCTCCGAAACCGCCGGGCAACCGGCCGCCATCGGCGAGGCCAGGCAGTCAAATCAAGAGGACGCTGATCACTGATGGCACCAAGGCTCCGAAACGCCCCGGGAAATGCCTCCGGGGGATAACTTTCCACAAGGTTGCAGGGTCGAACCTGCCGGAGCCGCCAATCACAAACCATAAAACAACCCTTAACAAGTAACTCAAATGAACGACAACGAAAAGACCGCCTCCACCGGGGCTATGAAGTATGAAATCATGGTAGAGGCCGCTAACAAATGGATGGACGCCGTAAGGGCCGAGGGCAAGAGACCCGCCATCATGCTCCTGATCACCGACGGCGACAGGAACACGACCTTGACCGCAGGTGCTGTGGTTCCACTCATCAACGCAATCGCGGTGCAGCTCGAAGACGAGGGAGATGTGTTTCCTTCGCTCATCAACGCCGCGAAGGACATAAACGACATCGAATCTTTGGGCGAGGACGATAAGTAACCTACTGCCGCGCCGCGAGGCGTCGCTTAAGGCCAAGCCGTGAGGCCGCCTTCGCCAGAAGAGGCGAGAAATCTTGTAGCATTTGGACCGGCCCCGCCCGCTATGATAGATAGGAAGATTGACACCCTTTAGGGCGGGGCCTTATGGAGACGAGACAGTAGGGAAATGCCGCCTACGGGGAAACCTCGCCAATGGTCGGAGTGTCGCAGCTCCCGTCTCCACGCTTAGAAGATGTAAGAAACTACCGATCGCCCGACAGCCGTGAGGCCACCACCGGGCACCAAGGGGACGAAACGCCGGAGGAAATGCCTCTCCGGAAGAATCTGGACCAGGTTGCAGAGTCGCAGCTGCCGTCCCCACCAAATTCAACCAAACAACAGCCCTATGAAACTAATGGAAAGCTACAAAAAGCGAAGCCGCGGCCAGAGCGAGCGACGGGTCAAGGACCAGGCGCTGCGTCTGAGGAAGCTGCTGATCAAGGAGCGCCTATGCGCCGGGCGTCTGCTCGACGAGTATGAGGAGGCGCATGAGGAGGAAGATGACCCTCGGGATAAGACGGCGGGCTACCGCGCGCTGGCGGCCGGATATTACGCTCTTGGCCATGCCATCGATGACATAGACGACATAATCAGATGTGAATAAACAACAAGGAAAAGAGATGAGAAAGTTTATCAAGACAACGAAGGAGCAGCGGGAGAAGCTGATGAAGACATTCCGCTGCGGCGAGAAGACGATATCCAACGCGCTGAACTTCGACTCGGCCCGCGGCTACAGCGCGAAGACGAAGCGCATACGCCAGGCGGCTCGCGAGATGGGATGCCTGACTCATGTCGTGGCCCTGGAGATGGAGACCATCCATGATGCTGACGGACGGATGACACAGGTTTTTCCGAACGGGGCCGTGATCGAGGTAGATAAGGAGACCTGCGAGGGGACGCTGACCTTCAAGGGGATGACCGTCATAAAGACAGACTGCCGGGAGCTGCCTGTATTATTCAAGATGCAGGACGCGGCGAAGGTGCTGAAATAAGGAGAGAGGGGAATGGAATATTACGGCAACAGACTTTGCATATCGATGCGCGACCTTGTAGATGGCGGAATTATGACAGAGCCAAACTACAAGCAGCTCGCCTCGCGTGGCCGCTTCGATGTGGTACGCAAGGGTCGTGGGCAGGGCTGCTATGCCCTGGTTGCCGTTGACAGCCTCCCGACACGCTACAAAGAGAAAGTTGAAGAAGTCTATCCCGGCGGCCCACAGGCTCGTCTTGAAGGATGGATTATCAGCAATTACGAGGTTGATCCGAATGCGACAGCCTTCTTCTTCTCAAAGGAGCAATGCGGAGTGGCACTTCCGGCAGACAAGGCCAAGGAATACATCACCAACGCATCGGTCATGAATACGTGCATCAAACTATACGACAGAGCCTCCATCGCTCAGAAGCTCTTCGGGGGCAAATATGACTGGACTATGATGGCCGCTACCATCGAGACCCTGCGCAAGCGATTCGGCCACACCCTTCCGACCTCCACCCTGCGTTTCCGGAAGAAGGTCAATGACTACCGGAGCACAGGGTATGCCTCGCTGATAAGCGGTAAGTTTGGCAATCAGTCGGCCCGTAAGGTAGACCATAAGACCGAGCGTCTGATACTGGGCATCGCGTGTCAGCCCAACAAGCCATGGAACAGCAATGTCCTGGAGCTGTACAATGCCTTCGTGACGGGTGAGTATGATGTGTTTGACCCGGAGACGGGGGAACTTTTCAACCCTGACGACTTCACCGACAAGAATGGGGAGCCGATGGTCTTGAGTGAAGCCACTATCTGCAACTATCTCAACAAGCCCAAAAACAGGGCACTCATAGATCATCGCCTAATGAGCCCGACCACCTTCATGCACGAAGTGATGCCGCACATGCACCGCCATCATGGGGAATTTTCACTCTCCAAAGTATCATTTGACGACCGCGACCTGCCACGCAAGCTGAAGGATACACGTCAGCGCCCGAAAGCCTACTATGCCTATGATGTGACGAGCGGATGTTGCATCGGCTACGCCTACAACCGGGCGAAGAATGTAGACCTTGTGGTTGATATGTTCCGGAATATGTTCCGGCTGCTTGACCGTCAGGGCTGGGGCTGCCCGGCAGAAGTTGAGGTCGAGAACCATCTGATGAGCCAATGGAAGGATTCCTTCCTGCGGGCGGGTGTGATGTTTCCCTTCGTAAGGTTCTGCGCGCCGATGAACTCACAGGAGAAGCATGCCGAGCATCTCAACGGCGCGAAGAAGCGCAGCATCGAGCACAGGAACCACACGGGGATTGGCCGCTTCTATGCCAGGAGCCGACAATACCGGACGGAAAGCAACAAGGTGTTTGATGAACGGAACAATACTTACGAGGAGAAGGAGTATTATACCTGGGATGAACTTATCGCCGATGACCAGCGAGACATCTATGAGTTTAATCATTCGCTACACCCCAATCAGAAGCGGTATAAGGGCATGACCCGGTGGGAAGTATTGGTAGCCAACATCAACCCCACCCTCCAGCCCTTGGATAAAGCGACCATAGCCCGGTATGTAGGTGAGAGGGTGAGCACCACGATCAGGCGCAACTCCTATTGCCGGGTCGGAAACAAAGATTGGTGGCTGAGCAAGACCGAAGCTATTGAGCTGCTATCGCCGAATGATTACAAGGTGGATGCCTACTACCTGACTGATGAGGAGGGTAATGTGACGGATATGTTCATCTACCAAGGCGATATGTATATTGACCGGCTTGAGGATATCGGGACATATAACACGGCCCGGGCGGAACAGACTGCGGAGGATGAGAAGATTTTCCTTGAGCAGCAGAAGAGGATCAGCCAATTCAAGAAGTATATAGAGGACCGGGCCATCGGGCGAGTGATAATAACGGAGAGCGACTCACAGCCCCTCGAAGGAGGGGCGGTAGAAGACCCCATCCCCGAGCCGGAACTTCGACCCGAGGCAGAAGGCAATACGACAGAAGATATCGGTCTGTATGAAGACTATGCAGCACGGGCCGTAGCAGACCTTTAGAACAGCATTAGAAAACGAATAGAATATGATTACACCCGACATCAAAAACAAAATACTCGCGGCCATCAAAGCCAACCGAGCAAACTATCCGAGCGACGCGAAGCATGCCGCCTCACTGGGCATCACAACCTCTGTGTACAGTGCAGTTAAGAACGGTCAGACGGACCGGATGCTGAGCGACGCTAACTGGATAAGCATAGCCCGCAAACTCGGAGTAAGTCTCCGGGGAGAAATAGACTGGAAGGCGGCAAAGACACCGACCTTTGAGTTCATAACGGCACAGCTGGAGGCTTGTCAGCGGGGGAGCCTCAGCGCGATTATGTGTGACCTTCCCAATATCGGGAAAACCTTCACAGCGCGACACTTCGTCAAGACCCATGCCAATGCCATCTATATCGACTGCTCTCAGGTAAAGACCAAACTCAAGCTCGTGAGGAAAATAGCCGGGGAGTTTGGAGTGGATAGCAAAGGGAGGTATGCAGACGTATATGAGGACCTTGTCTTCTACCTTCGCTCCATCGACAGCCCCCTCATCATCCTGGATGAGGCAGGCGACCTCCAGTATGAAGCCTTTCTGGAGTTGAAGGCCTTGTGGAACGCCACAGAGCGCTGCTGCGCTTGGTATATGATGGGCGCAGACGGACTGAAGGCCAAGATTAACCGGAGTATCGAATGTCAGAAGGTGGGTTACACCGAGATGCTGAGCCGCTATGGCGATCGATACAGCAAGGTGACTCCTGATGACGGCAAGGAGCGGGATAAATTCCTTCTGCGACAGGCTCACATAGTAGCAAAGCTGAACGCCCCTGAAGGAATAGATCCGTCAATAATAGCCCGGAAAAGCTGTGGAGGACTCCGCCGAGTCTATACTGAAATAGAAAAACTTAAAAGACAATGAGCGACATCAAGATAAAAGCGACCTTTGCCGATGGCTCAAGACGGGTTCTCAAAGAACCATCAGAACTTGCAAAAGCAAATAAGCAGCGGGAGATTCGAGTAGTCTTTCACAGCGGCAAATACATTGACCTCCATTTGGGTCGTGTATGCCCCCGTTTAGGGATCGTAAAAGTAAATACGTTTGGCCTTCTCCAGGAAGGCATTGAATTGAAAAAAATCATGGGGTGGTGCTATAATTTCCCACACAAGACTTCAAAACGAAAGAAATTATGACGGTGATAGAAAAACAATATATGGAATCGGTTATCAACATTAATCGAATGATGCGTAAAGCACACGATGCGGAACCCGATTGGGAACAGCGTCGGTATGAGATTGCAAAGGAAATGATGAAAGCCATAATGTCCAATCCGGACATCTCGGCAGGGGTAGCATGCGAACCGACGGAGAGCGAGAACGTACCTGCCATATTAGCCAAACTGTCCCTGACATTCGCTGATGCACTTATCGCAGAACTAAAAAAGAACGAAGCGGAAAAGTAACCATGGCCAAGCGAGCATACAGCCCTAAAGAAATCCTTGCCAAGACCTACAAGACATTGCCTTGGGGAGATAAATGGCGCGGGCCATTCGGCTCGGTGCCTACCAACGAGATATGGTTTATCAGCGGGGCATCGGCCTCGGGCAAGAGCAGTTTTGTGATGCAGCTGGCCAAAGAGCTCTGCAACTACGGGATGACTCTTTACGTCTCGTATGAGGAAGGAGTAAGCCAGTCATTCAAAGAACGGATTGACCGCTTCAAGATGTCAGAGGTGCAGGGACGATTCCGTGTGGCGACCAGCGACACCTACGATGAACTGGTGGCGCGACTCTCCAAACCTAAGAGTCCGCATTTCGTGATTGTGGATAGCTTTCAGGTGGCTGAGTGGACCTATGAGCAGGCCAGGAGCCTCATAGACCGCTTCCCGGCGAAAAGCTTCATCTTCATCTCGCAAGAGCATAAAGGACAGCCGATGGGCAAGCCGGCAGCCAGGCTCCGCTATATAGCCGGGATGAAAGTCAGGGTCGTAGGATATAAGGCATTTTGCCAAGGACGATTCACGGATGACCCCGGCAGCTATTATGTGGTATGGGAAGAAGGTGTTTTAAGGACCTCAAACAATTTGTAAAGTATGGATAAAAGAATCACCAATTACCGACGCTTCTACGCGGCCTTCAACCGGCTTGCCGGGAGCCACGACGATGAAGAGATGAAGGGAATCCTTGTCAGGCAATACAGCAACGGACGGACAGGAGAGCTGCGGGAACTGACGGTCAAAGAATATGTGACATTATGTGAGGCTCTCGAGTCGCAGAACGGAAGCCGGGACGAGCTTAAGCGACAGCGCAGTATAGCGCTCAAGCTGATGCAGGGGCTTAAGGTCGACACCACCGATTGGGCACAGATAAATGACTTCTGCCGACACCCAAAAATTGCAGGACATGAATTTGGCCGGCTCAACGTCATGGAGCTGAAAGCTCTGTCGAGGAAGCTGAGAAATATCCAGCGAAAGGGATGGCAGCGTAAGGCGCCGGACGAGACAGCAGGAGGCCCGGAGCAACTGCCAAAAGAAATGAGGACTTATTATCTACCCATCGGCCCACAGGTCGGAAAAAGCTGAGACAGAATGAATAGAACACTGAACGATATACGGCGCTACATGGCCGAGAAGACAGCGACTATGAGCGAGACGGAGTATGCGGAACTGATGCGCGACGTGGCTGTATGGGCCGAGGAACAGGCTAATTTGGCTGAGTATGGCATGGATGAGAGCGACTTCGAAGAGTATGACTAATCATTAACCCATAAAAACTCAAAGAATATGGCAACAACCAAGAGACAGAAGAAACAGGTAATAACGGGCGTGAGCCGCGAGGCGGCCGAGGAAGCCCTGGGCGCATATGCCAAGGCCCAGGCCGAGGCCGCAAAGGTGACCGCGGAGATAGAACTGGCGTGCGCCAGGATCCGCGAGAAGCATCAGGAGCGCCTGAGCCGTCTCCAGGAGGAAATGGACGGGAGCTTCGCAACCCTTCAGGCGTGGGCTACCGAGAACCAGGGAGAGCTCTTCGCTAAGAAGAAGAGCGTAGACATGGTGCATGGCACCATAGGCTTCCGCACCGGAACTCCGAAACTCAAGACCCTCAAAGGCTTCACCTGGGCAAGCGCGTTGCAACTGGTTAAAGAGTTCCTTCCCGGCCATATCCGGACTACGGAGGAGATAGCCAAGGATAAACTGCTCGCCGACCGCGATGATGAGGCCGTGGCCCCGCTGATGGGCCGCTGCGGCATCCAAGTGGTGCAGGATGAGAGCTTCTTTGTCGAACCCAAAAGCGAGGAATAGCATAAGCACAGGATGAAAGGCCGTCCGGGGAGAAGCTACCGGAAGAGGGTAGCCGAAATCAACGAGATATACGTGGCGCACAGCAAGCGCGGTCTGACCAACCGCGAGATCTGGAGGCGCTACGTTTATCCCGTTTACGGCATTTGTGAGAGGGCCTTCTACAATATCCTCAAGGCCCCCTCCTTGCCACCCAATCCATCGGACGATTATCCATCCCTCTTTGACGACAACAATGGAGAGTAAGACACTTGAGGCGGCGATGCGGGCCATCATCCGCGACATACAGACGGAGCTGACGGAGGAGTTTGACCTCAACTTCGAGCGGCAGGCCTTCTTCACCGAGGCATGGCAGCGGCGGCGGTCACCCGGGCGCGAAGGTGGTGCACTGCTGATACAGACAGGCTCCCTCCGAAGGAGCATCCGGAGCGAGGTAAGAGGGAGTAGCGTAGTCTTTACCTCCCATCATCCGGCCGCCGGCATACACAACGACGGCGGCGAGATAAAAGTGACGGCGCGCATGAAGCGCTACTTTTGGTATCGCTACCGCGAAGCCACCGGCAGCCTCGGAAAGCGCAAAGACGGCACTCTCAAAAAGGATAAGCGTAATGTCCGCATAAGTACCGTGGCTGAGTTTTACAAGGCGATGGCTCTAAAAAAGGTCGGCAGTAAGATAAAGATGCCCCGCCGCCGCTTCATCGGCGAGAGTCCGGAGGTGGAGCGAGCCGTAGAAGAGATAATAACCCAAGGGCTGACCGAATTTTTCGACAGCCTCGAAATCAAGAAATAAACAATGATATGAAAGAATTAGGAGAGATATACCGGGCAATAGTGACCGCACTCGAGGGCTCCGGGATCAAACACGTGGACCTGTGGAACCACAACGTAGAGTTTATCGAGCAGGAGACCGCCTGGGAGACCCCGGCGGTGTTTGTCGAGTTCCGCCCCATCGGATGGGAGTGTCTGAAGGAGACTCTCTACCGAGGGAGCGTAGATGTAACCCTGCATATAGTCACTGCATGGGAAGGGCCGGAGAGCCGTGAGACAACGTGGTCGACGGCCGACGAGGTGGCCTCAGTGATTGACGGCTTGCACGGCGACATCTTCAGCGGGCTGCGCCTGGTCGAGACTCAGGTCAATCACAATCATGAGGAGCTTGTCGAGACGCTGGAGAGCTATCGTTGTCGGGTGACGCGCAGCATAGAGAGGTCTTCGAGCGGTCATTGAATGGCAATCGAACAGTGATAGAAACGGCGCGGCCCGGTGCATTAAGAGCATCGGGCCGCGTCTTATTACCGGATGAAGTCATGGTAGTGGAGGATGGAGTCGGTAAGGTGGGTGTCGGGGATGGGATGATGATGGGTGTAGCGACGGGGCGTGGTGATTAGAGCTCGGAGGAGGCCTGGGAGTTGGCGATACCATGGCCGGGCGGTGTCGAGAGGCTTGTGGTAGTGGTCCTCGGCGGGTGTGGTGTCAGGGCCGAGAAGCCACTGCCAGGGGGATTTGACGGCGGCTTCGGGGATGTCGTAGCCGCGGGCTATGGCGAAGGCCACGGCGTCGCGGAAATGGCGGATGTCGGCTTCGGTGTCGGCGGTGCGCTCCAGGACTACGCGCAGGGAGAGGTCAGCGAGGGGGTAGATGTTGTGGGCCTCGAGGAGAGCAGTCAGCGTGAGGTAGGAGCGCGCCCAGAGGTCGATGGCCCCGTGGCAGGGCCACCATCGGCCCCGGTGGTCGCGCCGGACGCGGATGTCGAGGCGGGCAGCACCATCGGCTATCTGATTGACCGCCGTCTTGTCTTGGCACTGCCAGAAGGGGCGGAGGAGTCGCGCCCACCATCGGCGGGGCGGCAGGTAAGTAAGGGTATTGTGGGATGCGAGCATAGGGGTCAGTCTACAATTGTGAATGTGGGGTTTGTTGAGAGGGACATGGTTGATTTGTTGTCGTTAATCCAGTCCTTGATTTTGGTTGAACCGGTGATGTTTTGTAAGTTTGGGCATCTAAGGAATACTTGGTTAATATTGATGGCGTTGGGGGTATCCCACCCGCTGAGGTTAATTGAGGTTAGCTTCTTGCAGTCGACGAAAGCACTTGGCATATAGAGAATATTGGATGTGTTCCACCCGCTGAGGTCAAGTGTGGTCAGCGATGTGCAACCGTTGCATAACCATCTTATATTGGTGAGCGCTGTTGTGTTCCAGCCGCTGAGGTCAAGCGTGGTCAGCGATGTACAACCTCTGAAAAGACCATCCATAGTTGTTACCGCAGATGTATCCCACCCGCTAAGATTAAGCGTGGTCAGCTTCGCACAGCAGTAGAACATATTGTCCATACTGGTGACAGAGGAGGTATCGGGAAATTTATCAATACGCTCAATCTTGGAGTCGGAAAACATATAAGAGGAAGAAGTGTCGAGTTTGATGTTTGTCTTAAATACCTTTGTCTTCGGGTCAACATCGGCGGCGATAGATACTTTTGTGCCGTTTGTGGCTGATGTTTTATCTTTCCAATAATACCAGTCGGCGGTGGTGGAGTCGTCAGAAAATTTGCCGACGAAATTATAGCCGGGATAGGGTTCGAGGGGGTGGAGGGTTCTACGCCGCATGGGGGTGCCCCTCCTGCGGCAAGAAGCCGAATATCAAGGAATTACCCCCCCCCATTTCAAACCAATCACTTGATTGCCAATCACCTGAGATACAAGCGCCATTGACAGGGATTGTCGTGGTAGCTGTGATACCGATAGCTGAGGCGGTGAGTGTGATTGTCTTCAAGATAAATGTCCATGTACCATCGGTTTCCGTGGTTTTAGCGTCGGTGATTATTTCAGTAGATATGTCTGTTTTTCGAACTGTATCAGTCTCCGGATAGCGATATCCTTGATGTTTGCTCACTATAACCCAATCAACGGGGACAGTGACAAACGGGTCAATTTCGACCTTGTAGTAGAATGTTTGCGTGATAATATAGCTACCACCATTATAAAACCAATCTTGATAACTTGCGGTATCGCATTTCCAGAGGATGCGCATGCGGTATGGAATGGCGGGGGTGGTCATTAAGGGTCGTCGTCTCATAAGGTGTCGAGGTTAAGGGGGGAAGGGTAGGAGGCGGTGATGTCGTAGTCGGCGATGGCTTGGGGGGTGTCAAGGGCGAGGATTGCGGCTCGGTGGGAGGCGGTGACGTTGTAGCAGTCGAGGGCGTAAAGCTCGAGGGCTGCGAGCATCTGGCGGGCGGCGGTGATGGGAAGGGTGTAGAGGGCGCCGTCAAACCATAGGCGTGTCTGGGTGCGCCCGGCGTCGGCTTCGATGGCGATGGAGTTGGCGAGGCCTACGCGTGTGGCTTTGTCGAGCCACATCTGCCGTCCCTGGAATGTGAAGGAGTTGACGGCTGGGGATGTGTCGTGTTCGTCGAGGGCGGCGAGTTTTTCGGCGCGTAGGTCGTCAAGGGTAGGCTCGGGGGGCGGGGTAAGGGCCATGGCGAGTATTTCGGCGATGGATGCGGAGGGGTTGGCCTCGCGGAAGGCGACCTGCTCATCGGTCAGGGGGATGAAATAGCTGCGGTGGTAGTCGGCGGGGGTGGCCCCGATGTTGTTGTAGAGCTCGGGGTTGAGGGGCTCGGGGAGGGTGATGAGGCCGTGGCCTTGTTTTAGGTAGTGCATTTTAGTTTTTAGATGTTAAGTGTTAGGAGACGGCGCGGAGGTAGATTTTGGAGCCGTCGGAGATGGCGTTGACTTCGGCGTGGGCTCCGGCGGGAATGGTGAGGGTGTCGGTGCCTCCGTTGTCGTAGATGCCGGCGTTTGGGAGGGTGACGGTGATGTCGGAGGAGGAGGTGTTTTTGATGATTACGTGGATTTCGCGGCCTGCGGCGAAGGCTGTAGAGCCGGTGAAGGCGAAGGCTGCGGACGCGGAGATGGAGGCGATGACTTGGCGATAGGATGTTGAGAGGGCGGTGATGGCGGTGGCGGTGGTGGAAGAGAGGAGATACTTAAAGTTGGTGGAGGATATAATGCCCGATGCAGTGGAGGTGGCGGTCGGAAGTCGAGCGTATGAAATTGTGCCAGACGTGATTTTGGAACCGTTGAGGGAGGAGTCGGCTGTGAGATATTCGGGGTGGGAGTGGTCGCTTGCGGCGTAGGGCAGCGCGGGGATGCGTGCGGCGTCAAAAGTTCCAGAGGTGATTTTTGAGGCGTCAAGGTCGGGGATACGCTCAGAGGAGAATTTGCCCGAATTAATCTTGCTCGCAGATAGTGATGGGATTTGTTTCGCCAAAAGCATCCCGGAAATACCTGTCGCACTGAGCCCCTCAAAATCTATCGAGATGCTATTACCGCTGACGCTCCATTGCCTTATACATTTTTCAGAGGGATAATACAGAGATATTCTAAAGTCAGCACCATCTTGATTGCGCGAAATAATGTGGCCTGTCCCGAGAAGGCTTCCGTAAGCGGTGAATGTCAGAATATCGCCTACCTTTGCCCGTGAAACAAAATCGTTGAGGGTGAAACCGTTTAGTGAGGGGCTGGAATTGGTAGGTTCCCCGTCGATGGGCCATATCACCGGCTGAAGGGAGTCGAGGCGGGAGCGGTCTTTCGGGGCGAGGAGGCGCGGGGCGATTTGATCCAGGATTTTGGTGAGCTGGGCAGAAGTTATGGTATGTGGCATTGTTGGTTGCTATTAAGATTTATGCCCCGCCCGCTCTTATCAAGAAGGGCGAGCGGGGCAATAAAGGATTGGGTGTTTTCAGGCTCAGTCCTCGGGAGCGGCCTTAATACCGGTCTCGACGAGGATCTCGTCGATCTCATCGTCAGTGAATGTGGGAGCATCGAGGGAGAGAGTCTCTCCATCCTCGTCCATCTTGAGACCTGAGCCAACGCGGACGAGGCCCTTAGACTCGGTGGTGGCGGCAGCGAGGTTGAGGTCCTCAGGGTTGAGGTTCTGACCGTCGAAAGCGATAGAGTCGGATTCGGCGTCATATTTGAGGCCGGAGCCTACGGGGATTTTGTCGCCGGCAATTTTGCCCTCATTCTTGGTGGAGAGAAGGGCTTTGATGGCGGTGGTGACATGGGTCTCGACCCAAGACTTGAAGCCGGAGAGGAGCGAGACGAGATTGGCTCGCGTGGCGAATTTCTGTGTTTCTGCCATGGGGTTGAATAATTAGGGTTGAGTATTGTTATCGTTTTGCAAAACTTCGTTGAGGATGTCGTTTATGTCATCATCCGAGAAGCCTTCGGATGGTGTTGATGGTATCCCCGGAGAGGAGGTTGCCGGGCCCTCGGTCTCGATGGGTAGGACAAGATTTTCCGTGAGCGAGCCGGAGGGGATGGAAGTGGCCTCCCGGGTAAGGGTTATGCCCAGGGGGTGGCACACCTCGACACGGCGGAAGCCGTCAGGGAAAAGAGGATCGGGGATATTGGCCGTGAAGCGTGCGTGGAGACGTCCCGGGAAGAGCCGGTGGGAGTCAAGGATTACGCGCAGCCGTCCGGCGTCGTTGATGGCCCCGAACAGAGAGCCCCCGGCTTGCCGTGCCTCGTAAAAATTGCCGGCCGAGGCCGTGAAGAGGCGTAGCGAGAAATCGCATGACGGGATTCCGAGAGGCCTGCCATCCGGGGATACGAGGTCTATGATGAAAGAGAAGTCAGAACGAAAATTGATGCAGTTCATTGGGCTGATATTGAGTGGTAAAACCGGTGCAAAGAAAAGTCAATTAGGTTAGCCCCGGAAGAAAGTGTGAAGTCATTGCATAGAAGTGTGCAGGGAATGCACACTTTCTTGCCGAGCGCTCCCGGAGAGGATAATTTTGCGGCAACAATCACCGGGCGCTATGCCCACAAACACCACAGACAAGACAATGGGAAAACGAGTCAGGCTGACCGACGACAGTCTCAACAGTCACGGCAGCCGCATCATCACCTCCGGCTGCGACACGGCGCAGTATGAGCGCAACCCGGTGCTGCTCTATATGCACGAGCGTGGCCGAGTCATCGGATTTATGAAGGATCTCGAGAAGAAGGACGGCGAGATAACAGGAGAGCCGGTCTTTGACTGCGCCTCCGAGCTCTCCAGGCAATGCAAGAAGCAATGGGAGGTCGGGAGCCTGAGGATGGTAAGCGTTGGCATCGACGTGCTAGAGCTCAGCGAAGACACCGAGCTTGTCCTGCCGGGACAGACGTCGCCGACCATTACCCGCAGCCGTATCTTCGAGGTATCGGTGGTAGACATCGGCGCCAACGACAATGCCATCGTAATGCGCCGGGAAGGGCGTCAGGTGACACTTGGAAAAGATAGCGAGAATCCCCTGCCCGCGCTATCACATAAAAAGACTATTAACCCTAAATCAGATAATATGGATATTAAACAGCTGGCCCTTACACTGGGCCTGGCGGAGGGTGCCGGCGAGGCCGACATCACCGCCAAGATAGAGGAGCTGAAAAAGGCATCCTCGGAGCGTGAGGCGCTCGCGAAAGAGAAAGAGACATTGACAGCGGAGCGTATCACCGCCCTTGTGGACTCAGCTGTAAGCATCAAGCGCATAACAGCCGAGAGCCGCGAGCAGTTTATCGGCCTTGGCAAAGACCTCGGCTACGACAAGCTGAAGGCCACCCTCGATGCTATCCCCGCTCCTCGTCTGAGCCATCTCATCAACCCGAAGAGCGCCACCCCTCAGCCCGGGACAAAGAGCTACGCTAAACTGAGCGAGGTCCCCGCCTCGGAAATCGAGGCCCTGAAGGCCGACAACAACGCCGAATACCGCCGCTTGTTCCGCGCTGAATACGGCTACGACTATTAATTCAACACCATTCAAACACCATTCAAACAAAAAATGAAAGCGATAATCACATTTATTTTTGCCCTTCTGGCCAACGCCATTATGGGTAGCGCAGTGGCCTTTGCTGTCGGTTTCGAGCCTTCGACCGGAGCTATGGCCGGAACAGCCCTCGGCTTCGCCATGAGCTTCCTGCCTCAGACGACCGGAGTGCTCCGCGAGGGAGTCCTGACCGAGGTATGGACCGGAGAGACCGTGAAGGCTCTGCGCGAGTTCCTCGCCGGGAGCTGGCTCGACGGCATCCCCGACCAGAGCTCAATTGTCAACAACGATACGATCCATCTGGTGGATGTCGGTGTAGACCCTGACGTGCTGGTCAACAACACCACTTATCCCATCCCTCTCCAGGCACTCGATGACAAGGACATCACCGTTCAGCTTGACAAATTCCAGACTAAGGTGACTCCCGTTACCGATGATGAGCTTTATGCCCTCTCGTATGACAAGATGGCCCGCGTCAAAGAGAGCCATGCCAATGCCATCGCCGACGCGAAGTTCGCCAAGGCAGCCCATGCCCTCTGCGCCCAGTCGCACACGAAAACGACCCCGGTGCTCACCACCACCGGTGCCATAGATCCCGCCACCGGTCGCCGCCGTATGACCATGACTGACCTGGTCAACCTCAAGGCCGCCATGGACCGTCTTAAAGTCCCCACCACCGGCCGTCGCCTCGTCCTCTGCCCCGACCATGTCAATGATCTGCTGATGACGGAGCAGAGCTTCCGCGAGATGTTCAACATCAACCGCGAGGATGGAAGCCTCGGACGTATCTACGGCTTTGATATCTACACCTACGGCTCCAACCCCGTCTACACCACCGGCGGCGTGAAAAAGGCCGTGGGTGCAGGGCAGAACGACGGCGAGTTCCAATGCTCGTTTGCCTTCTATGTCCAGCGTGTGTTCAAGGCCACCGGCTCGACAAAGATGTATTACTCCGAGGCGGCCACCGACCCCGAGCATCAGCGCAATCTCATCAACTTCCGCCACTACTTTATCGCCATGCCCAAAAAGCAGGACGCCGGAGCGGTAATCACCTCCGGATATGACATCAACGATGAGCCCATCGTTGATGAGCCCGGGGCAGATGTCCCGGCGGAGAATGACGCAACCGACCCTGTCGAGAATACTGAAGAAGTGACCGAATAAGGATGGCAGCGCTGAAATATCTCGTAATCCATTGTACTGACACCCCCGCCGGGCGCGACGTGACCGGGGCAGATATACGGCACTGGCATACTGACCCTGTAGCGAAGGGCGGGCGGGGATGGATGCAAGTTGGATATACCGACCTCTTCCGCCTCGATGGGCGCGTGGAGCGCCTCGCCGACAACAACGAGGACGCTATGGTAGACCCATGGGAAATCACTAATGGGGCGAAGGGATATAACAGCGTCAGCCGCCACATCGTCTACGCCGGCGGTCGCGGTGCCGATGGCAAGACCGCCGATACCCGGACTCCCGCCCAACTGAGGGCGATGGCCGATTATGTCATGGACTTTCACCGTCGCCATCCCGGAGTGCGGATCCTCGGCCACCGCGACCTTCCCGGCGTAGCAAAAGCCTGTCCATGCTTCAGTGTAGCCGAATGGCTCAGAAGTATAGGCATCACTGATAACCGCTAACCAAACCGACCCTGACCAACAACCATGGACCTGAGCGCAATCGTAAACCTGATATTGGGAGGAGGACTGCTGACGGCGGTCCTCGGCATAGTGACGCTCCGCAGCTCTGTGGCGAAGGCCAGGGCCGAGGCGGAGCAGGCCAAGGCTGAGGCCGAGCGGGCCAAAGCCGATGCCGAGAGCGTACACATAACCAATGCGGAGAGTGCCACTCGCATCCTCGTCGAGAATATTGTCAAACCACTTAAAGAAGAGCTATATGCTACCCGTGAAGACCTCCAGGCGACAAAGAAAGAGATGGCCGCGACCAAACGCGAGATGGGTCGCCTCCGCAAAGCGGTTGAGGCTGCTACCCGCTGTCCTCATAATGATGGCTGCCCTGTCATCGCCAAGTTGCAAGACGTCAAAGTCGATGAGCCGGTCACAGACGCTCGCCGTAGCGGAGAGCGTCGAGTCCGGGAGCGAATCCGTGCTGACACTGCGCCAGGGGCTGTCCCCGGCCCGCCTGACGCTTGACCTTGCCATCGACTCGGTGATGGCCCTCCCGATAGGCGCGGCCTATACTGCCGGAGACAGCCGCCTTCGTCTGTCTGCCAAGCGGTCACCGTGTGGAGTAATAATCGAGGCCGAGGCTGACAGCATGAGACCTGAGCTTACTGTCGTGGAGCGCTCAAACGCCCGACAGATGAACGGTCTCACCAAAGACACAGCCGATGCACATAAGGAGACCCAGCAGGATGTCCCGTGGCGGCTGCTGATTATCGGCGCCGCAGCCACGGTTCTGCTTATACTCGTGATATCAACCATTAAATCAATCATTAAATGAACCAGGAAGAAAAACTCAATGCCGGTCACTCTGTGCTTGACGGCACCAATCTGATACTGTCGGTAGGGGGCCGCGCCCTCGGCTTCTCGACCGGGTGCAAGATCTCAACCTCCGCCGAGACCGGTGAGCGCATCACCAAAGAGGCCGTGAGCGGCAAATGGAAGGAGAAGTATGTAAAGAGCTTCTCCGAGCAGGTCACCGCCGACGGCTGCATCCTTACCGACGGCGACAGCGAGCTGCCCACCTACGACGAACTGCGCGAAATGATGCTCAAAGGTGAGCCGATAACCGCTCAATACTCGCTTCGCGAGGGCGACACCCGCGCCGGAAAGACTGAGGGCGGCTACGGCGGCAAGTATATCATCACTCAGCTTGATGCCGATGGCCAGGCTGGCGATGACGGCAAATACAGTCTCACGCTCCAGAACTGCGGTAAGATCTCCAAGCTCGGAACCGGCCTAACTGATCCGAAGACCGACAACGATTAATCCCCCATCCAATGAAAAAGAAAATGCAGATCCGCGTAGGCTCCCGCACCCTGCCGATGCGCGTTACCATGGGTGCCATGCTACGCTTCAAGCGTGTGACCGGCCATGATGTCAAGGAGCTCCGCAGCGATGATATAGAGGAGGTCATAACCTTCATCTGGTGTTGCATCGTGAGCGCCTGTAAGGCAGATGGCATTACTGACATTCCGGACCTGGAAACCTTTGCCGATGCCATCGAGCCTGACGACCTTCAGGAGATGTATGGCGCGCTTGGAGTCGACGCTGAGGTGACAAAAAAAACAGCGCCTCCGACGGAAGCGACACCGACGGAGGCGGAATAAACCGACTTCTATCTCTGGCCATCGGTTCCATGGGGCTCCGGCTTGCCGACTTCGAGGCGTTGACCCCGGAGGAGTTCGGCGAGACATGGAGCCGATGGCGGGAGAGGGAGGAGATGTTGCAGCGCGCAGAGTGGGAGCGCGTGAGGATGCAATGCTGTTGCATCCTTCAACCCTACTCGAAAGATACTCTCAAGCCGGAAGATGTGCTGCGCTTCCCCTGGGACAACGAGGCGCACCCGGCGACATCCTCAGAACCCGAGCTCACGCGCGAGGAACTGATGGAGCGCTACCGGGTTGCCCGAGTGGCCGCTGGCCTCACTTAAGATAGTTACGTGCAGCATAACATAAGCACAATCCCAAAAGGAGTGGGCCTATGATACATAAGGCTATTGAGACCTTACGCATAAATAACGACGAGCCGCCAACCAACGGAATGGCAAGGCCCAGAGCAATACACCAGCAACCAATCTTGCCGACCGATATGTCTTTCCAACTTTTCTTCATTTCGTAAAAACTTTCTGCAAATATAACGCATCCGATGGCTAAATCAGTAGAATTTGAGGTAAAAATAAAAAGCACCGGTGGCGAAGTCCTCAAGAACATCGTCGTCGAGGCCTCCAATGCCGACGAAGCCATCGGGCGGATAGTCGAGAGTGCGAGCCAAGCTACGGATAATCTCCGCCGTATGGCCGACTCCGGCCTGGCCTTCACGACCCTCAACAAGGCTATCAGCGAAGTCAACGGTATGGTGCAAGGGCTGGCAGCGCCCTACAACTCGTTTGAAGATGCGATGGCCAAGGTCAACACCATGGCCGGGGCCAACGAAGAGGGGCTGGCAAACCTTACGGACCGCATACAGGAGATAAGCGAGGTGGTCCCACTCGCCCGCGAGGCTCTCGCCGAAGGTCTCTATCAGACCATCTCGGCGGGTGTTCCCGAGGCGCAGTGGCTCGATTATCTCAACACCTCGGCCCGTTCAGCCGTCGGCGGCTGTGCCGATCTCGGGGGTGTGGTGAAGGTTACATCGGGTATCATCAAGGCCTATGGTGCCGACTGGGAGCAAGCCGGTGAGATCCAGGATAAGATACAACAGACGGCCAAGCTCGGCGTGACATCATTCGAGGAACTGAGCCAAGCGCTCCCGCGCGTTACCGGTAATGCTGCGACCCTCGGGGTGCAGATCGATGAACTGATGGCTGTATTTGCCACGACCACCAACGTCACAGGTAACACCGCCGAGGTCTCGACTCAGCTTGCCGCCGTTCTCAACTCGCTCGTAAAGCCGAGCAGCGAGGCAACAAAGGCAGCACAGGCCATGGGCATAAGCTTTGACGCTGCCAGTGTCAAGTCTGCCGGCGGTCTGGAGAATTTCCTTCTCGGCCTCGACTCGGCCATCGAGGAGTATTCTGCAAAGACCGGAACCTTGAGCGAAACTATCTATGGCCAGCTCTTCGGCTCGGCTGAGGCCCTCCGCCTGCTCGGATCACTGACAGGCGAGCAGCGCGAGACCTTCTCAACCAACATTCAGGCGATGGCCGACAGCACCGGAGCCATGGATGCAGCCTTTGAAACTATGTCATCGACCGGCAATGCCAATGCCCTGATGATGCAAAATCTGATGAATGATTTGATTGGTTGGGCAGGCGCAGCGGCATCGTGTCTCGGCCCACATATTGAACTGGTTGCTAATGTCGGGGCTGCTGCATCCACATTCGGCCAGCTATATACCTCTATCGGGTCCTTAATCAAAATCCTTTCGCTTGCCAATATCAAGGCTGCAGCTCTGGCGGCCGGTCAGAAGGCCGTGGCGGCTGCCTCTCTTATTTGGAAGGGTGTGCAGATGGCCCTCAACGTGGTCCTCTCGGCCAATCCCATCGGCATCGTCATAATGGCGGTGACTGCTCTGGTGGCGGCTGTCATCCTGGCGTATAACAACTGTGAATCATTCCGACGGATTTGCGACAAGGTGTGGGCGGTGGTCAAAGATGTGGCCGCGGCCGTCTGGGAGTATCTTGTAAAGGCTTTCGAAGCCTGTTCAAAGGTCGTTAAAAAGGCTTGGGAATGGGTCAAGACCTTTTTCGGCATCAGCGACGACGGGCCTACCGAGGCTCAGACAGATGCTCTCGACCGTCAGACCGCAGCCATCGACGACAATACCGAGGCGCGCGCCCGCGCCGCCCGTGAGGCTATGGCGGCCAAGGAGGCCAATGACTGGCAGACTATGAGCTATGAGCAGCTCGGCCAGGCCATCGAGAACCAGAAGGTTAAGGTGGCAGGGCTCTCAGAGGCTACCTCAGACCAGGCCAAGAAGGAGGTCGCCCTCCTCAGGCAGATGGAGGCCCGCTATAAACTTCTCGGCAAGTCGCTCGGTCTCTCGACCGGCGGCAGGACCACCAACGAATATGATGGTAAAAAGCTCATCGCCAATGCCACGACCTACAAAGAGCTCGGCAACAACATCCAGTACTATCAGGACAAACTGGAGAAGACCAAGCCGTCGGAGGTTGACGAGATCAACCGCCTGTCGCGCCTCATCGCTAATGCCAAGCTGGCGCAGGAGGCCATCGAAGGACTCCAGGCTGCCGCCTCGCGTCCCGTGTCGCTCTCCTCCCTCGGCGATTTCGACAAGGAGCTCCAGTATCTCCAGAATCTACGCAGTCAGGCCAAAAGCTCCGATGCTATTGCCGCAATCGACGCCAAGATAGCGGAGCTCATGCGACAACGCGCCGCTCTGGAGACCGCAGCCTTCCGGGTTATACCTGTTGAGGATATAGACACTTATGATGAGTTGTCGCGTCAGCTCGAACACTACCAGAGCGCGTTGAAGACAGCCACCGGCGATGCGCGAACAGAGATTCAGGGTCATATCAATGCCCTTGAGCGTCTTAAGGAGCAGTGGGATGACACACTCACTGCTGTAGGGGTCAAGCCTGTGGGCGATGTCAGCAGCATCGAGGATGTCGAGACGGCCCTTAGCTACTACAATGCCCGGCGTCGCAAGGCCAATGCCGAAGAGTTGGATGGCATAATGGCCACCATAGCCGCGCTCGAGAGGAAGAAGACCGCTCTGGAGAAACAGGCCGATCTCGCCATGGTCAAAGCCGACAGCGCGTGGCTCGCCGGCCTTGGCGACAATGAGCTGAAACTGCAGCTGAAGCTCATAGGCGCTGACAAGGTTATGAGTGTCATCAACACCATAAAGTCGGCGTTGGCTAACCCTGCGCTTAACGACTCCGACCGCAAAGGGCTGGAGGCTATGCTCAGGCAATGGTCGGCATATGCCAAGACGGTCAAGGGATCCATGACGGTCAATGATGCTGTCTCGCAAAGTCTCGGCGGCATGGGCGATATGCTGACGAGCATAGGAGCGCTGACCGATGAGAGCACGGCCAAGATGCTCCAGTGGGGTGCAAAGACACTTGAGGCCTGCGCCAAAGCGTTTCAGGCCATTATGGCCGTCACCGCCGCCAAGGCGGCCGAGAGTGTGGCCGACATCCCCGTCGTAGGCTGGATTATGGCCGGCGCGGCCATAGCCTCGGTCATAGCCGCTTTTGCTTCCATTCCGAAGTTCGCCAACGGCGGCCTGGCCTATGGCCCCACACTGGGCATCTTCGGCGAATATGCCGGCGCGTCTTCCAACCCCGAGGTCGTCGCTCCACTCGACCGGCTGCGCTCCCTCATAACGCCGGGGGGTGACTCCGGCGGTGAATACAAGACTATCCGTGTGGAGATACCGGGGCGAAAGCTCGTGGCGCTCCTCCGGAAAGAAACCGCTTTTGAGAAATTCAGATAACCCACTCATACCACTGCAATGACAAATAAAGAAGCTATTGACGCTTACGACATCGCGTCGGCCATCCCGCTCGACATTCGCCCGGGAGCCTCATATCTACCAACGCTCATCCTTATACGGGGCGGTCTCTGCCGTGTGATCCGCGACTTGGAACCCGTCCGCCAGAGTATTATCAGCGACGCGCTGGTGGCGGCCAAGGCCCCCGAGGATTTCATTAGCCGCATCGGAAACGAGGAAAAGGATGAGGAGACTGACCGTATCATGGCTCAGGTCAATTCATTCTTTATCCCCGCCTGGTCTGAGGTGCTTAAGGAGACATCATCTTTCCGCTATAAGCTGCTGTCTCCCGCTCAGTATATCGAGCTTCATGAAGCTCTGACCGTGCCGGAAGCCCCGTCGTCATATTCAATCGGTGGCCGCGATGACATTGATCCCATCACTCTCTCGGTCTATATTGCCGAGACTCTTGTTGAACCCGATTAATCTGCATTTACACTATGGCATCAAAGAAGGAAACTGAAAACAAGAAGTCGCTCGCCAGAGCTCTGTTCCTCTCAGGAATGGAGCAGGTTGAGATAGCTGACAAGGTGGGAGTGTCACGTGTCACCATCTCCAAGTGGTGCAACGCCGACGGGTGGAAGGAGGCCCGGGCCGCCAAAAATATCACCCGTCCGGAGCTGGTCAACAAGCTCCTCCTTACCATAGACCGCCTCATCGAGCAGGTCAACGGGTCTGACGACATCTCCGAAGCTGCCGGCCTGGCCGATAAGCTCTCCAAGCTCTCGGCGGTGATAGAAAAACTCGACAAGAAGGCCAATGTCATCGACGCCATCGAGGTCTTCATGGCCTTCTCTCGATGGCTGGAGTTCCGCGCCGCGACTGACCCTGAGGTTACACCCGAGCTCATTAAGGCCATCAACAAGTATCAGGATAAGTATATCATCGAGTCAATGGGCTCAAATACCCTGAAATAGTCTATGGCAACGGCAGCGGAAGTCAAACAGGCCGTCGAGCGGTGGAAGGAGCATTGCCGGCGCATCGACGCCCTTACTTCGCTCACGGGCTCCATCGTCCGAGAGACGCCTGTGGAGAAGGAACGCCGCATACGCCGGCTTCTTTCAAACTATGCGGCTTTCTGTGAGTATTATTTCCCGCATTACCTGACCCTGCGCGACAAGACCACCGGCGAGGCCGTGATGATAATCCACAACGCCCCGTTCCACAACGCTGCGGCCCAGAAGGTACGCTCCACACCCAATCTCAAGGCGGTGTTCAAATGGCCACGTGCCCATGCGAAATCTACCCACTTCGACATCTTCATGCCCCTGTGGCTGATGTTCCAACCCAAGCGCCTCATCAACTTTATGGTGGTCGTGGGCAAGTCGGAGGACGCGGCCATACGCCTGCTCGGCGACATTCAGGCCGAGCTCTCCAACAACCGCCGCCTTATCGCAGACTTCGGCCCTCAGAAATCTATGGGCGAATGGACAGGCGGTGAGTTCAAGACCCAGAGCGGGGTGAAGTTCCTCGCCTGCGGCCGCGGCCAGTCCCCCCGCGGTCTGCGTGACCGTGAGAGCCGCCCGGACTACATTGTCATCGATGACCTCGATGATGATGAGCTCTGCCGCAACGAATCCCGCGTCAAGGACCTCACCGACTGGGTCAAGGAGGCGCTCTTCGGCTCTCTCGACGTCGGCCGCGGCCGTTTCATTATGGTTGGCAACCTCATCTCCAAAACATCAGTCCTGGCCAATATGTGCAAGATACCGGGCGTCCATGTCTCGGAGATTAAGGCCATCGATAAGGCCGGGAACCCTGTATGGCGCGAGAAATGGACGCGCGAGGAGGCGCAAGCCTACCGCGACTTCGTAGGCTACCGGGCATGGGAAAAGGAAATGATGCACAATCCTATCCACGACGGCTCCATATTCCGGCATGACTGGATTCATTACAAGAAGCTCCCGAAACTTGAGAAGTATGAGACGCTCGTCTGCTACACCGACCCCTCCTTCAAATCAACGACGGCCAACGACTACAAGGCATGCCGACTGTGGGGTAAGATCGGCCGCGAGCTCCACCTCATCGATTGCTACGTCAGGCAAGACACTGTCTCAGGGATGGTACGATGGCTGTATGACCTCTATGAGCGCACACGCGACCATGCGGCGATCTCCTTCTTCATGGAGGCCAATTTCATGCAGGATATTATCCTCGACGAGTTTACAGCCGAAGGGAACATCAGGGGCTATCAGCTCCCCATTATGCCTGACCGCCGCAAAAAGCCGCAGAAGATACAGCGCATCGAGGCTGTGTCGCCTCTGTGGGAGCGCGGCTTCGTCTTCTACAACGAGGCACTCCGGGAGTCACCTGATATGCAGGTGGGGATAGAGCAGACTCTTGCTCTGGAGCGAGGCTCCCGGGCCCACGATGATGCCCCGGATGCCGATGAGGGCGCCATCTGGTATCTCCAGCGCACAGCCCGGCAGCAGAAGTTTGAGCCGCAATTCACGCCCCGACGACATCCGGCTGCCTCATGGTAAGCCCATTTCGTTCCGACAATATTCAAACACTTTTCTAACACTCTTCGATTATGTTTCTGACCGACTGCGATTATGAGGTTGTAATAGGCAAGGGGGCGATGGACGTCATCTCCCGTTGTTCCGATACTATCCGCACTAACGCCGAGCTTGAGGCGCAGGAGGAGATTGCCGGTTACCTCCGGCCCGACTTTGACACCGATGTCATCTTCTCCGGCGAAGGAGGAGAGCGCAACCCAAAGCTCATTATGGTGGCCGTCGACATCGCCCTTTATCACATGGCCTCCTCCCTCCCTCAGAAGATGGGGATGGAGATCCGCAAGGAGCGGTATGATGCGGCCCTGAAATGGCTCGAGGGTGTCCGCGCCGGCAAGATTGTCCCGGCTCTGCCCACTGCCGCCGATACCGGACTCGATGATGACTCCGGGGCCGTCGGCACAGTCTATTCCTCCGATCACAAACTCCGTCACAACTGGTAATCCTATGGCACGACGTAAAAAATCCAATATAATCATGACCCCTCACGGGCCCCTGCGTCTCGCTTCCGGACGCAAGGCTCAGACTCGCGCGAAGGCTCTCCTGGATTCCATAGTCCGGCAGACCGATGCCCTGACGCGCCGCGATGTGGCCGACTGGCGCGCTGCATGGCAGATGCTCTTAATGTGGAGCGCCCTTCCCGCGCCCGGCTCCTAGACATCTACCGCGACACTCTCGTCGACCTCCATCTGTCGGGCTGCATCGAGCAGCGCCGAGGATTCGTTCTCAGCCGCTCGTTCAAGATAGTCAACGCCGCAGGAGAGGCTGACGACAAGGCCCTGCACTTTTTCGATCAGGCCTGGTTCAAGGAGTTTCTCAGGCTTGCCCACGACTCTATCTTCTGGGGGCATTCCCTGATTGAGTTCGGCCCTCTTGCTTCCGATGGCGACGGATGTCCGGCGTTCTCGTCGGTGACGCTCATCCCCCGGAAGCATGTCATCCCGGAAGCTCATGTCGTGGTGGCCAATGTCGGTGATGACCCCGCTTCAGGCACTGACTATACCATTCCGCCATACGATGAGAATGTCATCGAGGTGGGCCGTTCCGACGACCTCGGGCTCCTCCTGAAGGCTGCGCCGCAGGCCATCGCCAAAAAGAATGCCATGGCGTTCTGGGATGCCTTCGCCGAGATTTTCGGTATGCCGGTTCGTGTGGCCCGAACTGCCTCTCGCGACCCAGCCGAGCGCCGCCGGCTTAAGGAGATGCTCGACAATGCAGCCTCGGCTATGGCCATCCTGACCGATATGGAGACCACTCTCGAGTTCATCGAGAGCAGCCGCGGCGATGCTTATAATGTCTACGACCGCCGTATCGACCGCGCCAACTCCGAGCTCTCCAAGCTCATCATTGGCCAGACTATGACCATCGAGGATGGCAGTTCGCTCTCGCAGTCCCAGACTCACCTGGAGGTGTTTGAAAACCTCTGTGACTCCGACCGTGACCTTCTCCGCGATGTGGTCAACAACCGCCTCATCCCTCTGATGATCCGTGCAGGTTTCCCCCTCCAAGGGTTACGCTTCGAGTGGGATGATACCGTGAACTATACGCCGGAGCAGCAGATCGCCTTCGAGACTATGATTGCCGATCGCTATGAGGTGGATCCGCAGTATTTTGCCGACAAATACGGCATGCCGGTGGGCGAGCGCATTAGTGGTGCTATCTCACCGATGGAGCCGGAGGAGGCGACCGAAAAGCCTCGCTCTGACAGTTTTTTCGACTGAGCCCCTCGGATTATGAGGGGCTCCACCGCCGCTATGCCGAAGTGCTGGGTCCTTATGGCTCTGTGGAGTGCGCAGCCCTGAAGGACTTCTCGGAGACAATCGGTAATGCATGGCACAATGCCCTCAAGACTCTCCATCGACGAGGTTACTCTGCCGCCGGCCTTGACCCGGAGGCCCTCGCCGACCCCGGCGTGTTGCCACTCATCCAGGCCACGGCCGGTGCCCTCGACTCAGCCATAAGCCGGGCACCCCTTTCCGAGACCATGCGTCAGCGTCTATCAGAGAGTAACTTCATCTTCTCCGGCTTCAAGACTTTCCACTCCCTCAATGAGGCTTTCCCCTCGATGGTTGATGCCAATGGTGATCTAAAGCCGTTCGAGCGGTTTTTGAATGACGTTCAAAAGATTGACAGGCAGTATAACGTTAACTACCTCCGGGCTGAGTATAACTTCGCAGTAGCATCGGCCGAGTCGGCCGCCCGGTGGGAGGAGATAGAGGCTGGCGGAGACCGGTATGACCTCCAGTATCGCACCGCCGGCGATGGCCGGGTGCGCCCGGAGCATGCCGCCCTCGATAAGGTGACCCTTCCGGTCTCATCCCCCTTCTGGGACTCCTTCATGCCCCCCAACGGTTGGAACTGCCGCTGCTCGGTGGTCCAGGTCCGCAAGGGCAAATATCCGATGACCGACATCGCCGAAGCCATCGAGCGCGGCGAGAAGGCCACCGTCAAGGATAAGCGTGGCATGATGCGCTTCAATCCCGGCAAGCTCGGAAAGACATTCCCCGATTACAACCCCTATACCATCCGCCACTGCCGCGACTGCGACATCGCCCGCGGTTCCGCTTCAATGGCCCGCACTACGCCACCAGACAACTCCCTATGCCAAGCCTGCCAATATATCAGAAAGTGTGAAAAGCTGAGGAGCGAAATTATTCCTTATGGTAAAGGCACTATTGAAATCAGCAACCTCGTCAACCGTAAGGATAATGATTTTGAACGTTTGATGCAAGTCGCCAGGTTCTTTGCTGAGAGAGGCTCGGAGGTGAAGCTAACGCCAAAGATGTCGCGACCGGCTCAATTTGACTATGATTGCGTCTATGGAGACCTAAAGAATACTCCTTACTATGGCAAGTGCCCTGACCTTCGTATCGACGGGAGATGGTATGAGCACGAGGGCTTCGTCACAGATAATCCCAAGCGAGCATTTAATAATATGGTCAACCATGGGCTAAAGCAATCCAATCGCATAATAATTGATAGGCCCAACCTAACAGACAGATTTATGCAGAGAAGTATAACACACCGCATTAATCTTGGCCTTAGCGTTGACGAGGTGTGGCTTAGAAATCCAGATGGAACGATTGACTTACTCTTTAAAAAGACGGATGGCTGACCATAAGGCCAGCCCCCGCAGACAACGAGTCGGTAGTCATTAGCTACGGAATCGTTAATGCAAAGGTAAACAAGATTCTATCAAATCCAAAATTTTTTGAAGATAAAATGCTTTATCCACGATATTTCGGCCGCTTTTTCGGTCTGATGCCCTTCGCCAAATCCGAGAATGAGCACGACGAGCTCCCCGAGCGCCTCTGGGAGGTGACCATCTATCAGACCGCCGACGCCCCCTTCGAGCCCCGGGCGCTGATGTTTGACGCCGATACCCCGCTGCTCTTTGAGTGGGGCGAGACGTCGCCCGAAAATGTCATCGAAGGGTCAACGGCCACCCTCAAGCTCATCTCTCCCGACGACCGCACCTTTACCGACCTCTACGCCATCGACCCCCTGAGTGTGGTCCTCGAGGTCAAGGCCGACGGCGAGCTCTTCTGGCGTGGCTCCATCGAGCCTGAGCTCTATGAGGAGCCCTATTCAACCAGAGACAATTACGTCGTGGAGCTTTCTTTCTCCGACTTCGGACCGATGGAGCGCAACGGCTTCGGCCGCAACGGCCGAGTGACCTTTGATGAGATACTCAACGAAGCCCTGGCGGTGACGGCCCTGGAGGACTATTCGCTCAAGTGCGCCACCCTCATTTACGATGCCCCCGCAAACTCCAGGTCGCCGGTCAACATGACCGGGCTCTGCATCTCGTCTGACAATTTCTATGACGAAGACGGGCAGCCTAAGACGCTATATGATGCGGTCGAGACTATCCTCCGGCCTTTCGGCCTGAAGATGCGGCAGCAAGGCGGCCACGTGTGGCTCTACGACTGGCATTCTCTGACCACCGAAGAGCCGTCCTCTCCTCGCTTCATTGAATGGACATCAACAGACCAGACTCTGAGTATAGCCCCCGTGGCCCATGCCGTGACCATCAATTACTCCACATATGCCGACACCACTCTCGCCGACTCATCCCTTGATATCGATGTCCTGGCCAAGACTAAAGATTACAACCCGCCACACGTCTATTTATCGCGGGACGACAAGAGTGTCCTCGGTTTCATTCTCCACCGCTATAGCTATGACGCCTCTTATGGAGGCCTGTCAAGCCCTCCGGCGACAGTGTTCCCTAAGGGAATGGACCCGACTGCCCATCTCGATCTTTATCGCATCGAGGCAGCTTATTCCGGCTCAAACTCCTGCGGCATATGCGGCTTCAGTTATACCGGCCTTGGCCATGATCAGTCTTTCTTTTTTGGAGACCCGGGCTATCGGAGATATTCCATCACAGGCCCCTATCTGACGTCGGGCAGCGATGCCGGCTATTGGATCAAGGTCGCTCTCGAGATGCTGATAGACGTCCGCTACAACCCCTTTGAAAGCCCCACCTCAAAGGCGGAGAAAAAGGACTGGGATACCTTTCAGTCATGGGCCAATTTCGGGTATATCCCGGTGGCGCTGGAGCTCATCGACGGCGATAAGGTCATGTGCCATTATCAGAATAAGGAGATCAAAAACAGCTCCTCCGGTACCGGCACCGGTCGGTGGGTTAGCGGAGCCGCGAACGCCGGCGATATGTGGCTGGCGTATTACGATCCCGGCAATCGCAAAAACGCCTCCGGATGGGGCGGGTGGAAGAAAAACCGCCAGTGTATCGGTCACACCACCGGAGATCTCCCCGCCATTTCCGAGAAGAGGGGCGAGGGTGAATTTATCCCTTCCCCCCCTGAAGAGCTCGCCCGGCAGGGTGCCCTGCGCCTGACGATCTATTCCGGGGCCGATTGGAAAAACCACAAAGGCAAAGGCGAAGGAGCAGACAAACATTACCTGAAGGACCTTGTAAGATGGGTCCTCTACGGGCCGGCGACGATGGAGATCGTAAAGGCTGACGGCACGAAGATCAACACCGACGATGTAATCTTTACCGCAACAGCCATCGATGGGGCGGCTTCGGATGTCGACATCTCTCTTGAAGCCGGGAGTGCTGTCGCAGCGCCTACGGCGCGGGCCGTAATCTCAACTATATCCGGCGAAGTGGTGAAGCCCGTCGGCAGAACCACCTTCTATCGTTCACGGACCGGCCTCATTGAAGAACTCCTACTCGACACCTTACTGAGTCAATATGACCGGCCCCATGTGACTCTCTCCGGCGAAGCCTCCCTTGAGCCCTGCTTGGCAGCGGAACCGTATGCCTGGCAAGACAGGGCTCAGGAATCCGCGTGCCGGCTCATCCCTACCGCTGCTACTGTCAATCCCGCGGGAGGTACCGCCGAGATTACCTTCCGAGAGATTACCCAGGACATATATCATCCCGTCAATTAAGCCATGCCTACATACTCGTTAACCTCCCGCTCAGTGGCCGCTTCCCCTCGCTCCAAGCGTCGCGGTGGGGCATCCGCTCGTAATTCTGCATCTACGACCTCGGCCACTGACCTCTCCGGCTATCTCACCCGCGCCGAGTTTGCCCGTTACTTCGAGCTGGTAAATGTCGGCACCGAAGACGCACCACTGACCGCCATCCACGCCCTATATGATGGCCTCTACTCCGACGGCTTCGTCTCCGCTAAAGGGCAAGGGGCCGAAGGCAGTTTGTCTTCAGGTGGCGGTGGCGGAAGTGGCTCCGGGACTATCGACTCCGAGCAGCTCGCCACCTATCTCTCCGACTACGCAAAGCGGACCGACCTCGAAGGCTACGCCCTGATCGGCCATGAACACGCCGACTATCTCACCTCCTCGGACCTCAGCGGCTACGCCAAGACCTCGGACCTCGCCTCCTACGTCAAGACCTCTGCCCTGACCGACTATGTCAAGATCGCAGCGCTCGCTGAATATGTCAAAAAGGCCGGCGACACCATGACCGGCACCTTGAAGCTCCCCGACCTGATAGCGACCAACAGCATCAAGATCGGCCAGGCAACCCTTACTTACAATGCCTCCTGTGGCGCAATCCATATCGACAAAGGCCTCTATTCCGACTCCTTTATTTCCTCGAAGGGTCAGGGCACCAATGGCTCAGCTGCTTCCACAGGCCTCGACGAGACCGCCCTCCAGGCATATCTATCGGGCCACGGCTATCTGACCTCAGGGGCGTTAGCTCCGTATGCGACCAAAGAATATGTAGCCACGGCTCTGACACCCTATGCCAAGACAAGCGATCTGTCGGCCTACGTCAAAAAGACCGGTGACACTATGACCGGCACCCTGACACTCCCCGACCTGACAGCAATCAACAGCATAAAGATAGGCCAGGCGACCCTTACTTACAATGCCTCATATGGCGCAATTCATATCGACAAGGGCCTCTATTCCGACTCCTTCATTTCCTCGAAGGGTCAAGGCTCCAACGGCTCGGCCTCATCATCGGGAGCCTCCATCAAGGCCTCGCTTTGGGGCAACACTTTCACCGGATCGGAAGTCCTTTCCGGCTCGATCGAAGTCACCGGTGGCGGTCCCTGTGCTAATCCAACCGTGCGCCTCATCGGCAACGGCGCCTCTATGGCTCTTAACATCGGCTCTACCGGCTATCACGGTCTTTGGGACGATGTGGCGAATGCGTGGCTCATAAGTCTGTCAAAAGACCTCACTCAGCTTCAATTTTCGGCGGGTTCAAAGGCGGTCTTTACGATGCCCCTCAAGGCGTTGCTCTTTGAGTCAACAGTTGACACCGGCACCGCCCCCCTGACTGTAGCCTCCACGACTCGGGTCGCCAACCTCAACGCCGACCTTCTCGACGGCCTCCACGCAGATGCTTTCGCTAAGGTCACTGACCTGGAAGACTATGCCAAGACCTCCGATTTAGGCCCTTACCTCAAGACAGCCACCCTTAAGCTCGCCGTAGCAATGCAGTTCCCAGGAGCCGTGCAGGGACCCTCCTTGCGTGTCGGCTCGGGGAAATTATATCTTGACTATACAACTTTTGGCGGCGTACAAAAAACCATTGACGTTGATCTTCCCATCGCCGCCCCCGCCTCCGTCGCATGGTCCGACATCACCGGTAAGCCCTCGACTTTCACCCCTGCCACACACAATCACGACAGCTCCTACGCCGCAAAAACGCATTACCACACCGGCGTTTATGCCCCCTACACACACTCCCACGATGATTATGTAGCAGCATCGGGCTACGAGAACTTCAGATGTCTGGCAGCTAACAGAAGTATGGCTATGGAACTTAATCCATCCAGCTCCACAAATGCTGTATTTTTCGGAGTCAATTACAATGGCTTAATCCGTATCGGTATAGGTGATTTCGTTTCCGGCACATCCCTCCTCACAATAAAGCGTAACGGCGACGTCTACATCAAAGGCACGCTCTATCAGAACCAATCCTCTTTACCCCAATAAACGACCATGCCCTCCTCCACCATCATTAACTCCCACGGCCTCGGCGTCCGCATCGCCGAAGTCTACAATACCCTCGGTCTCAACGGCTCGGCCTCCCTCGGCCAAGACCTTGCATACGCCTGCCGTAACACCCACGGCCGGACTAACATCTGGGCTCGATACAAACCTCTCAAGGTCAACACCCCAGCCGACATCACCGATACTCAGCGGCGCAACCTCCGCTTCGGCCTCGCCTTTATGGTCGGTGACTCTGACAAGACCGGGGGCGACACCTCACCACTCCACCTCATCGGTGGCCGCTGGACCTACACTCCCCCGGGCGAGGGAGACTTCTGCCGGCTGACTGACTGGGACGGATACCACCATCTCGCCCCACCTCCCATCACACCGCCCGGCGACATCACCATCTATCTCAACGACACCACAGCTACAATCCCCATAGGATGCACCCAAATCCGCATACCTCAGGACCTCGACCTGACTGACATCTACAACTTCACAGCCGACCCATGCCATCCGGCAATAATCATCTACTCCCTTGAGACAACAGGCCCATATATCCGTCGAGCCTACATCTCCCCCGCCATCATCGGAGGAACTACCTCCGTCGACATCACAATCCCGACGGAAGACATTGGAGCCATGCGCTCACCATCCGCCAAATGGGGACCGCTCCACTACCTTCTCTTTGCAACGCCGGCCGAAGGCCCCGGTGCAATATCCCCCGGCTCCCTGACATCATGGGGGAGCGGACGCGCCATACCTCTCCCCGCCGGTGTGCTCCCCGGAGGAGCCTTCACCTTCGATCGCCAATCTCCTATCACCTTCGTCCCCTCCGGAATAGCACAGCTCCCCACCGCTGCGCATCCCCAAAGCATCATCCTCTACCAGCCTCAACTCATAGAGCATGGCGACACCCTGACACAGCAATATTTTGCCGTAGGCATCACCGACTCCGGACGCGTCGCCCTCTTCGGCACCCTCATCAACCGCACCGAGCGCCGCATAACTCTCTCCGGAGGAAACATCTATGCTGACATAACGCCCACCCTTGCCTCTGCATCCGCAACAGCCCAAAAAAGCAACTGCCCCATCTACGATGCCTCCAGCCACGCCCTCCTCAACCCTCTGACCCTCGACCCCGGTGAGACCCGCGAAGTCGCCATCAACCTCACCGGTCTCCCCAAGGCCACCTCTTCGTCCCCCTCGAGATTAGTGACAATCTCCATATCCTTCCAAGCCGCTGACGGATACCGTGCCTCCGCTTCCACCCCAGTCACCATCGGTCTCAAACCCTAACCCACAATCAAATGACTATCTTTGAAGCTCTGTTACTTAATCGATCTGCCCTTCTCGGCATCAAAAACTCAGGGGGGCGCCTTGACGATGTAGCCCATCTCGACCTGTTTCTCGCCTTCAACAAAATGCTCGCCGCGGGTCACAAAGTGTCCTATGCCATATCGGTACTCGCCGAGAGATATGGCATTTCACAACGGTCGATCTATGCCCTTATCGGACGCCTCAAGAAACCACTGCAACTTTAACTCACGTTAATCGACCATCTTTTAACATCCCGGCATCAGCCCCCACCATAACTTTGCCGCATCATTTAATCACGTTTCAACGGCTCAGTTATGAACAAATACCATCAACTCCTGTCGCATATCCTGAGCGACGGCAAGCCTCAGGAAGGGGCAAAGGGTGCCTCCCTCGCTCTTGTAAACCAACTCCTCACCCTGTCTCCCGCCGACCTCCTCGACATATTCGAGGGGCATGGCATCGCACGTAAGAAACTCCGTGCGGAACTATCCCTCTTCATGAGTGGCGAGCGCTCTGTCAGCCGCTATCGTGAAGAGGGTATCTCGTGGTGGGACTACTGCGGAGACTACCTCGTTAACTCCTACCCCTCGTATTTCGAGAAACTACCCTCCCTCATAAGTCGCATCAACTCCGGCCTCCGTCCCTCCAAGAACTACGTTCTCTTCCTCGGCGAGACAGGTGTAGAGTCCAATCAGCAGCCGTGCATCTCTCTCATCCAGTTCCAGATCATCGACGGCGAGCTCGTCATCTCGGCCTATCAGCGCTCCTCCGATGCGAGCCTCGGTCTCCCCGCCGACATTTATCATATCTATCTCATAACGCGGATGATTGATATTCCACTGCGCTCCATCACGCTCTTCCTGGCCAACGTCCATATCTACAAAAACAATGTCGACCCCACGAAGGCTCTCCTCTCCGGCGACACCACCATTAAATTCGCCCTCAACGTATGAGCCGCCTGCATCTCTCCGCGCCACTGCCTTTTGTAGGGCAGAAGCGCAATTTCGCCAAGCCCTTCATAGATGTTATACGCCGTTATCCCGAGGGCACAACCTTCGTTGACCTCTTCGGAGGTTCAGGGCTCCTCTCCCATATAGCCAGGCATGTCCACCCCGGCTCACGCGTCATCTACAACGACTACGACAACTACCGCCGGCGCATCGACGCCATCCCCCGGACCAACGCAGTTCTTTCAAGCATTCGGCCCATCGCCAACCGCCATCCACGCCACAAACCAATCTCAGGACCTGACCGGGAACTTATATTCTCAATCCTTGAAGAAGAAGAGCGAGAGACAGGCTTCCTTGACCTCATCACTCTATCATCGTCCCTCCTGTTCTCGATGAAATACAGGCTGACTATAGCCGACCTCCGCCGAGAGACACTCTACAATAATGTCCGTAAAAGTGACTATCGCTCTGCCGATGGTTACCTCGACGGGCTCGAGATTGTCTCACTCGATTACCGCACCCTCTTCGACCGCTTCCGCGATGCCCCGGGCACAGTCTTCATCATCGACCCGCCATACCTTTCCACCGAGGTCGGGACTTACCGTATCGCCTGGCGATTGGCCGACTATCTCGATGTCCTCTCAATCCTTCCAGGCCACGACTTCATCTATTTCACTTCCGACAAGTCAGCCATTACCGACCTCTGTCAATGGATGGGCCGGAACCCAGGCCTCGGCGACCCATTTGCCCATTGCTCCCGACGCGACTTCAAAGCCACCCTCAACCATGCCGCAGGCTACACCGACATCATGCTCTTCACCCCACCATCCATTACCAGAACTTCTTCTAACTCCACACTCTCTAAATAACATAAAGCTCCCTCATCCGAAGCTCTCAGGACGGTCATTTCCATCCTGAGAGCTTTTTCAAATCTCAGTATTCCCCACGTTTTCACCATACGGCACTCGCCGACACATCCTAACTTTGCACCATCATCGATCAGAAAAACGGAACAGGCCAATGAAAAATTATATTCTAACCCTCTTCAGGCATATCAGTCTTATGAAAAGAAACCTTAGTCAAACCAGACATCAGCATTGTCTGAGCACAATCCCAATGACTCTTCCCCATCAGCGAGCCCCGCCGAAAATCTGTCTACGAGTCTTATCAACAGACTCCGGTCCTATTATATCAAGGCCTCCACAAGTATCCGAGCCGTATTTTTATCCACCTCGGCCACCGCCGACCATAGCTATTACGTGCAATTTATTAGAAGGGCGTTAAATTATCCTTTGATCGCCCTTCTAATAAAACTCAACTTATACCCTAACCCTGACAACGGATAGGGATATAATACCTCCTGATAAAAAAGGGGTAGAAGATACGTTTCGTTTTTTTTTGACTTACGTTTCGTTTTACCCGCTCAGAACATTTCGTTTTGTGGATTATAATTGGTCGGCGTTTGTCGGCCCGAATGAATGATTTGGTCGCGGAGGGACGCGCGTGCGGATGGATGGGATTGTAGGGTCGCGATATATTGCGACCCCGTCCGCCAAATGTAATTTTCAATGCGAAATGGCGCGCCGGGATGGATGATTGGGTCGGGAAGCGTCGTAGCCTCGGAGAGGCGGGATTGTGTGTAACCCCACGTGGAGCGTAGCGGAACGTGGGGTTAGCGGGCCTATGCTTCTTTAGGAGCATCGTAGATGCGATATTGTGGTGAATGTTTCGCTGCGCTCCAAAGGGTGGAACACACAATATCAGGTCCCCGACCCTCATCAGACGCACCGGGACGGTAGTCTCACGGGCCATCAGTCACCCCCGCCGGGGGTTCCGGGATGGAGAAGAGGTCCCCGAGTCCGAGGGTTCCCTTCGGTCACCCCCGGTTAACGTCCTTAGACCCGCTCCGCGTGTCGTCGCCAAATCATTCATCCTCAGCGGTTTGTGTGTCGCAGGTGCCCCTCCGGGGCGCGCCCATGGTTAGCCCGGGGTGCAACCCCGGGACAAGGTGCCCCCCACC
>CAZAUV010000003.1:0-45841 GCA_964488335.1 uncultured Bacteroides sp. | reverse complement strand
ATAAGCCACGACCGTTTTTTCCTCGATTCAATCGTTGACCATCTCTTTGTGTTTGAAGGAGCCGGAAAAGTGACCGATTTCCCCGGCAATTACAGCGACTATCGTGCCAGCCTGAAGGCCGCCGGACGGTCCACGGCGGCTGCCTCACCATCTTCCGACAAGGCCTCAGGCAAAACGGTGGCGGAGCGTCCCCGCAAGATGAGCTTCAAGGAGCGGAAGGAATTTGAACAGCTGACGGAGTCGATTGACCGGCTCACGGAGGAGAAGCGCGCTATCGACGCCCGCTTTGCCTCAGGTGAAGTCATTGACGATGCCGCCGCCCTCTCAGCCCGCTACTCCGAGATATCCGATCTCCTTGACGAGCAGGAGATGCGCTGGCTCGAGCTCTCCGAACTGCAATAACCGACTCCCCGCCATGAAGCTCACTGACCACCGACTGATTGGCCATATAGAGGCGCGGCTCACCCATCTCGGGCGGAGCTACCGCCGCCTGACCCATCGGTTTGTGAAAGCAATCAGGAGGATAGCCTCCGGAGTGCACATAGTGAGCGTTGTGGCAGCTCTTCTCCTCCTGGCCACCTTTGTGGTCTATCTCGGTTTTGATCATTCCGATCACGATTTAGGTCTCCTCCGGGGTGTAATCAGCGGCTCCTGGATAGTGTTTATCATAGACATAATCGTCACTCTCATCGCCCCGCCTGAAAGCGGGAGCCATAAGAAGAGTTTCATTGGAATAGCTACCAAGACGGGAGTGATGGTGACCCTCATCCCGCTCCTTATCCCCGAGAGCGCCCATCCCTTGATTCCCTGGCTCGAGACCCTTCTCTATTCGCGGAGGTTTATCTATCCTGTCCTGGCGGCTTATGCTGTCGTGGAGGTGTCGGAATCGGTGATGAGGCTTGTCGGGCGGCGCACCAATCCGTCTATAATCCTGTCGCTTAGCTTCCTGGTAGTGATATTCTTAGGATCGCTCCTTCTGATGCTCCCAAAATGCACTTACGGGCCACTCTCTTATATCGATGCCCTGTTTGTTTCGACCTCGGCCGTGTGTATCACCGGCCTGACTCCCATAGACCCTTTCGTGACCTTCACGCCGCTGGGCATCCTTATCCTTGCCGTCCTGATCCAGATAGGGGGCTTGGGAGTGATGACCTTCACATCATTTTTTGCGCTCTTTTTCTCCGGGCGCCAGAGCGTCTATAGCCAGCTTATGCTCCGCGACATGATTTATTCCAAATCGATGAGCTCGCTCGTTCCCACACTGCTCTATATCCTAGGCTTCACGGCAGTGCTGGAGGCTATCGGGGCAATCTTTATATTCATCTCCATCAATGACACTCTTGGACTGTCCTTCTGGGACACAGCCATGATATCGGCCTTCCATTCCCTGTCGTCGTTTTGCAACGCGGGCTTCTCCATTATTCCCGGCGGGATGGCCAATCCGCTGCTGCTCAGCGGCAATCTGTCAATCTATTGGGTCACGTCGGGTATAGTGATACTCGGTTCCATAGGTTTCCCGATTTTGGTTAACTTCCGCGATGCCCTCTTCATGCGGCTCAGGAAGATGTGGCATTATGTCACGGGCCGCCCCTCTAAGGAGCCCCTTGCGGTCCATCTCTTCGACATGAACACCAAGATAGTGCTCACGACCTTCTTTATCCTCTTCTTCATCACGGTGACCGGCTTTCTTATCTTTGAATGGAACAATACCTTGGCCGGGCACGATATTCCGTGGAAGGTAACCCAGGGGGTCTTCAATGCCGTTACCCCCCGCTCGGCGGGGTTTGCGAGCGTCAATCCGGCCGGCTTTCTCAATGTCACTCTCGTTATGGTGATGTTTATGATGTGGGTGGGAGGCGCGTCGCAGTCGACGGCCGGCGGCATCAAGGTCAACACGCTCGCGGCGATCTGCCTCAATCTCCGCTGCATAGTCACCGGGCGCGAGCGAGTGACCGCTTTCCGGCGCACTATCGCCGTATGGTCAATCCGCCGCGCCAATGCCGTTGTGGCCACCTCCATCATCAGTTTTTTCATCTTCTCGATGATTATACTGGCGCTCGAGCCTGAGTTGAGCGCCCGCTCGACTCTTTTTGAAACCCTCTCTGCCCTCTTCACCATCGGCTCATCGCTCGGGGCCACACCTCTGCTTTCGGTAGCCTCCAAGATAGTGCTCTGCGCGGCAATGTTTCTGGGCCGTGTGGGCATCATTTCGCTTATGGCCGGTCTGGTAGGCCGCCGCCATGACTCTCCGGCGACCTTCCCTACTGACAATCTTATTATCAACTGATTAAATCTCCATTCAGATAAATAAATGCGTTACCTTATCATTGGCCTCGGCATCTACGGCTCCAACCTCGCCATCGACCTCACCGAGATGGGGCATGAGGTGATAGGCGCCGATAAGGAGCCCACACTCGTAGAGTCAATAAAAGACTATATTTCCACGGCTTATATCGTCGACTCTACCGACAGGGTGGCCCTCTCGGCCCTCCCGCTGACAAATGTCGACACCGTAATAGTGGCCATCGGCGAAAATTTCGGTGCCTCGATACGCACCGTGGCTCTCCTCAAGGAGCTTGGCGTCAAGCATATCTATGCACGCGGCATCGACCGTCTGCATGAGGCGATCCTCGAGGGCTTCCATATAGACCGCATACTGACGCCCGAGCAGCGCGCCGCCGTGGACCTGACCCGCGAAATGGCTCTCGGCAGGGGGGTGGAAAGCCTCTCTATCGACGATGCCGACGATCATTTCGTCCTCAAATTTGCTCTGCCCGACATTTTCGACGGTCTTAAATATGAAGAGATTCCGGTGCTCAAGGGTGACGATATGACTCTTATCGCCGTAAGCCGCCCCTCGTCAGCCCCTAATAAGCTTGGCATCATCAGCCGGCGGATGACTCTCATGCCGCTGACCGAGGGCGAAGGGTCGCTCCGCGCCGTCAAGGGGGATATCATCACGGTCTTTACCAGCCGCAAAGCGTTTCGCAACTTCGTGTCATCACTCTGAGTCAATCCTACTATGGAAATAGTCTACGAAGATAATCATATCATCATAGTCAATAAGGCCCCGGGCGAGATTGTCCAGGGCGATAAGACGGGCGATACACCATTGGTCGAGATTGTCCGTCAATATATCAAGGAGCGGTATAATAAGCCGGGCAATGTGTTTTGCGGTGTGGTCCACCGCCTCGACCGTCCCGTTGGCGGCCTTGTGATTTTTGCCAAGACGTCAAAGGCCCTTACGCGCCTCAATGATATGCTGCGTCAGGGGCAGATCCACAAGAGTTATCGGGCGCTTGTCCGCAATGCACCGGAGCCTTCCGTGGGCCGTATTGAGAGTTATATCACCACTGTCGAACGCACTAACAAAAGCTATTCCTGGCCCGGCCCCAAGGAGGGTGCCAAGCTGTCGAAACTGTCGTATAAGACTGTGGGGAAGACTGACCGGTTTACCCTCGTGGAGATCAACCTCGAGACCGGACGCAAGCATCAGATAAGGGTCCAGCTCGCTTCCATAGGCTCGCCGATACGCGGCGACCTCAAATATGGCGACCGCCGATCCAACCCCGACGGATCAATCTCACTTCAGGCTTTCCGCCTCCGCTTCATCCACCCCGTGAGCAAAGAGGAGATAGATCTCACAGCCCCTTATCCCGCCTCCTGGCCGGCTTTGGTGTCACTTGGCTGACGGCGAGAGGGATGACAGGTAGGAATAAAGGATCTGGAGATAAGCCTCCAGAGCGCGGGAGGAGTCGGCGGGAGCCGAAGAGGTGTCGCCGGTGATGTCGATGCGGGTGATATGGCCGTCGGGCCATACGGCTGAAGCATAGTCAGGTTTGGAGAAAAAGGCCATTTCCGGAGCTGGCTTTGCGAGTATGTCGCGCGAGAAGATAAACTTTTCAGAGGGGATGTCGAGGGCGGCGAGAAGTGTTGCGGCGATATCTGACTGAGAGGCCGGAGTAGAGATCTTGCCACGGGTCTTGAGAGCTCCGCCAGTCATCACCAGCGGGATATGATGGCCTCTGATCTCATCAATCCCCTTGGGATAGCAACCGTAGTGATCAGGGGTGATGACTATGAGAGTATTATCCCACTTAGGGGAGAGGGCCAGAGTGTCGATAAACGCTCCGAGGCAGCTGTCGGTGTAAGCAAATGCATTGACTGCCGGATCGGAATGACGCGAGAAAGACCCTACGTCAAAAGGCTCATGACTGCTGAGGGTCTGGACAATGGTGAGGGTAGGGGAAGAGCCGGAGGCTGAAGCCATGTCGGCCGCCACGCGTGCGAAGAGATCGGCGTCGCTCACTCCCCATACCATTTTCTTACTGTCAGCAGGGAAGTCGGAGCCGGTAATGATCTTGTCCACACCTGCGGCAGAGACAAAATCTTTGAGATTGGTGAAATTGAGATCGCCGCCATAGTAATATGATGATGTGTAGCCGGCAGATCCGAGTTCGGCGGGGAGGGCGGGGAGGCGACGGGCTACTTCAAGGTGCATAAGCAGGGGTTTAGTGGGGGGCGCCGGAGTGCCTGTGAGAATGGTGGGAATGGCCCGGTCGGTCCTGAAACTGGATGCGTAGAAACGGTCGAAGAGAAGGCCTCGGCGAGCGATGCTATCAAGCTTGGGAGCAATATTTTCACCCCCCTGAAGCGGGATGAGATTGCTTGAGAAGCTCTCGAGGATAATGAGGATTATATCGGGGCGATTATTGGTCAGGAGAGAGTCGGCTGCGCTTGCTTGATAGGTCTTGGGAGCCATCAGAGGGGCTGCCAGGCGGGCTGCTTCCTCAGGGTCCATGAAGAGCATTTCCTTGTTAAATCCTGAAGAGCCGGCAAGGGAGCTGACGACCGATGTAAGCGGGTTGACGGCTGCATGATTTAGTCGGGTATCGGGGGAGAAATAGCCGGTCGAGACATTAGAAACCGGTCCTTTGAGCACCCCGAAAATTGGAATGAAAAGGAGCAGGGTGATGACAAAAGGCACCAGGGCAGCGGGCCATCGGGGGCGCATACGGGAGGGGTCGGAGAGGGGAGTGGCCTTGATGACGAGAGAGAAGATGCCCCAGACGATGGCAGCGACAAGAAGCCATGCTATAATGCCGAGCCCGATGAGCCACAGCGGCGCTGAGGCCATGGCCAGTGAAGGGGAAGAGGAGAAATAGAAGAGGGGAGTGACATCAAGTTTTATGCCCCAATATGAATAGAGGATGGTGTCGGCAATCCACGCCATGACCATGATGAGCGCCACCGGGATATAGTAGATGCGCATTGCCCGATCAATGACCCGGGGGAGCATTATAGATGACAGAATAGTAAGGAGGGCCGGGATAATGGTGATACAACCTGCTATGGAATTGTCCATTGCCATGCCGGCAAGGATTGCGTCAAAGCGGTCAGACCATGAGATGGTGCCGAAAAAATCGGGGAGGCAAAGCATAAACGCGAGCTTTCCTACCACCATAATAAGGAGAGCGGCAATATAGAGGAGCGCAAGGCGCAGGATGCGGGAGATCATTGGATGAGTTATAAGGAGCCTTCAACCTGATTGCCCCGAAAAATCAGAAGCCGGTAGTCGCTTCAAAGAAGCGGGGCGGGTGAGTCGGCGAGAAGGTTAATGATGAATAATCCGCAAAATTAATGAAAAAACGGAAGATACAGACAATTACCCGCCTGAAAAATTCGCGTGGCGAGAATGGTTACTTCATATTGAAGTGGCTGCAAGAGGATAGGGCCAAAATCTTAGGAGTATAGGTCAAATCTTAACTATGGGATGAAAGACAAAAAAAATTATTCGTCGTCACGACGAATAACTTTCTTACCTTAAATCTAATACCATGAAAAACTGATGCAAAGTTATAGCTTTTTAATAATACTGCAAAATTATGCTGTAAAACATATGCTGATTTTGATAAAATTAACACAATTTAAGCTGCGATTAACATTTCGTAACATAAAAGTGCTCAAAGAGAGGAGTAGATGGCCTCAAGGATGGCCGCGCGTGGATTGAGGCTCGAGAAGGCAGAGTTGTCGCGGGAGGGATGGACGCGGTTGGAAAGAAACACCATAAAAAGATCGCGGGATGGGTCGATCCAGAAACATGTGCCGGTAAAACCGGTATGGCCGAAGGCGTTAAGGGGTGCGCCGGTTTCGCGGAGACTCTTGTAGTTGCCTACGAGGTCGAAGCCGAGGGTGCGCTGAGCCGTCGGACTCTTGGTGGTCGTAAAGAGGCTTACGGTCTGGGGAGAGATTATCTGCCGGCCTCCGTAGGAGCCACCCTGAAGGAGCATCTGACAGTATTTGGCTATATCGCCGGCGGTGGAGAATAGTCCGGCATTTCCGAAGACCCCTCCGGCGAAAGCGGCCATTTCGTCGTGGACATAACCCTTGACGGTCTGTCGGCGCAGAAAGGGGTCGTTTTCGGTAGGCGCAATCTTAGCCGGGTCATACCAGAGGGTCGGGCGATAGCCGGTGAGATTTGCTCCGAGCGGGCCAAAAACCTCGGTGTCGACCCATTGGTCAAGGTCTACTCCCGTGAGGCGCTGCTGCATCTCGGCCAGAAGAGCAAAGTTGAGGCAGGAGTAATTGTAACTCTTGTTTTTGCGGAGGGTGGCGTTGAAGATGCGGCTCATAATGGTGTCGTAGGCCGCATCGGTGGCAAAGAGGCCTTCGGCTACCGGTATCTCTCCCGGGGTTGAGGTGACGAGGTCGGTGCGCAAGCGGGCATCTTTATTGCCATACATCTTGGCATAGAGCTTGATGGAGTTGGTTGCCGAGGGTCGGGCAGTGGTGAGCGGTCCTGAATATGTTGCGGTGTCCATCATCAGCCTGTGCATGTTAATTACGGCCGGCATCCCGCTCTCGTGGTAAAGAAGCTCTCTCACGGTAAGGGACGCCTTGTCTGTCTCCTTCAGCTCGGGATATACCTCATCAAGGCGAGTATCGAGCGAGAGGAGGCCCTCATCATAAGCGCGCATGATTGCGCTGACAGTGGCCGTAGCCTTGCTCATAGAGGCTATGTCATAGAGGGTAGCGGGGTCTACGGCAGATGAGCCGGAGGCATAGCTGAGGTGGCCAAACGTACGGTCGATGACCACGTTTCCCCCCTTGGCGATGATGAGCTGGCAGCCCGGAAAAGCCTTGGATGCGATGGCTTTTGCCACGATGGAGTCGACCTTCGCACTCAGCCGGGGGCTAAACCCCTCAGCCTCGGGAGAGGCAAATCCGAGGCGTGTCTTTGGCAAGTCGAGACCTTGACCCGCACGGGCCACACCACTGACATTGACCGGGAAGCGGCCATCAACGATTATGCCGCCGAAGATGCCCATTGCGGCAGCGCGGCGCAGGTCGGGGGTGTCATCATAGAGGGCCATCAGCTCCGGAGCCTTATCAAGCGAGCCAAAGGACGCCATCTTATAGGGATTGATAAAGAAGGCGGGGACGATGGAGGGGAGGGCGGCCAGGCGGGAGTAAGCGCTTCGTGCCCAGGCCTTGTCGGAGAAGACTCCGACAATGATTATATCGGCCCCCTCACGGAGCTTCCTGAGGGTAGCATCAGTAAGAGGTTGCTCGGCGGTGACGCTATATGTAGGGCAGTAGACATATTTTCTACACATCTCTGCAAACTCATTGGAGGCCTCAGCACCGATGGAAACCACTGCAACACGATTGCTCTCGAGGTCGGAGATGGGGACGAGGCTGTCGCGATTGGCCACGAGAGTCACCACTGCATTGGAGAGCTCGCGGTTGAGATTGCGCGCTTCGGGAGAATTGATATCGGAGACCAGATTGGAGGTGCTGACCGGCTTATAGTCGGCCAATCCGCATATATATTTATATGCGAGTATTTTGCGGCAGCGCTTCTCTATTTCATCTTCGGAAATCTTGCCGCTCTCGACGGCTTTCATCACCGCATCGATATCGGCAGAGGGGGATGCCGACCCGAGGAGCACATCGGCGCCTGCCAGGAGGGCTGCAACGCAGTTGTTGAGGCCGCTCACGGAGGCACCCTTCATCTCGAGGGCATCGGTCCAGATGAGGCCGCCGAAACCGAGGCTTTCGCGGAGGAGACCGGTGGTGACGGGGCGGGAGAGCGAAGCCGGAGCGCCGGTGGGGTCAAGGGCCGGGACGTTGAGATGGCCCACCATAATACCCGACAGGCCGGCATCGATATACTCGCGGAAGGGAACGAGGTCGGTCTCTTCCATCTGCGCACGAGAGTGCTCCACCACAGGGAGGGTCTTGTGAGAGTCGGCCGACGTGTCGCCATGGCCGGGGAAATGCTTGCCTACGCTCATCACCCCTCCTGCTTCAATGCCCTTCGAAAACGCCACGCCGAGGCGCGCCACAGACTGGGGATTTTCGCCATAGGAGCGGTAGCCGATGACGGGGTTGAGGGGATTGGAGTTGACATCGAGCACCGGGGCGAAATCAACCTGAATACCGAGCCGACGACACTCCCTGGCGAGCTCCCTACCATATTCATAGAGTAGTCGGGGGTCGCGGATAGCACCCAAAGCCATATTATATGGATAGCGGGGAGCATCTTTGATGCGCATTGCCAGTCCCCACTCACCGTCGAGGGTCACAATCAGGGGAGTCCGGCTCTTGCTCTGGGCGTAATTGATGAGATTGGCATAGCCGGTGAGGCTCTCCTTGCCAAGGAGAATGCCGCCGACACCATCTGTAGCGCACAGGCGGTCGAGAGTGGCGCGTCCGGCGGCATTGTCGTTAATAACGATATGAGGCACAAACAGCTGGGCCACGCGACGCCTTGGCGTAAGCGAATTATATACCGAGTCGACCCATGCCTGCCCGGCAGTGGGTAGAGCGGCCACCTCCTGGGAGAGAGTAGGGCTTTCGCCCGGGGTGTCAACGGCTGCCTGAGGGCCTAAGAGGAGCATCATCATGAAGCTCCCTATGAGGTTGATAATCTTAAACACGGATAGTCACTTGATGAGGGGAGATCATTGCTTTGCAAACCTGACTGTTGGATCGGCAACGATGACCGGATTTTTGATGAGATAGTCAGATACCATATCAAACAACACCATGCGGTCAACGACCACCACTTCGCCCCGGGTGAGGGGCTCCATATAATCGCCTCCGCCGGCCAGATAGTCGATGGTAGCAAGAGTATAAGTGCGGTCGGGGTCGATAGGTTCACCATTGATCGTAACAGAGGAGCATTTTCGCGAGGCCTGATCATAGACGGCGCGGACACCGCGGCTCACCCCGTCGCCCCCTCTCATAGCCATAGCATCGAAGGCATCCGCGAGGTCAGAACCCTTGATTTTCATTATTACGATGCGATTGTCGAAGGGGAGCATCTGCATGATGAGACCTCGCGATACAGTCCCTGCGGGGATGGGGCAACGGATGCCGCCGCGATTCATAAACGCAAGGTCAACAGGCTCTCCAATCAGCTCCGAGCCGACAGCTTCGACGATGTCGGCGACGAGATTGATCTGCTCGGCCGACCGATGGGGGAAGGTCACGGGCGATGAGGTGATCTCAATGGCAGTAATGGAGTCTACGGCATGACGGAAGGGATGGAGCACAGCCTCCACCGAGCCGTCAACGCGCGAGTCAAGACGGCTGTCGATGGGGATAAGACGCGAGGATATGCCTCCATCGGTGAAGTCAATGGTAATCTCTCCCACGGTGGCGCCCCCTTTGCCATTTTGGGCTATGAGGACAGTGTCGCCGGCGGCATTGGCCACACGATGTAGCGGTGCATCAGGGTTGGAGGGATTGATGGAGGTGTGGGAGTGGCCCCCTATGATAATATCGATGTTTTTCGACTGCCGGGCCAGGTCAAGGTCGTTGGCGAGATAAGCGTTGGAATAGCCTATATGAGTTATGGCAACTATATAGTCGACTTTCTCATTATGACGAAGATGCCAGGCAGTAGCATTAGCGGCCTCTACGGGGTCGAGATAGACCACTCCCTGAGCGTTGGCATCGACTATCATCCCCTTGGGATCGAGATTAAGAGCAATGAAGCCTACGCGCTTATCACCGAAGCGGCGAATGTCGTATGGGGCGAAGATGGAGTCGAGGCCCGGAGCGGCTGTCAGGTCATAGTTGGTGGTGAGGCGCGAAGCCCTTAGCTTTTTCCAGCGCTCCGCCAGCTCTTCGCGGCCATTGTCAAACTCGTGATTACCAAGAATTTGGATGTCATAGCCGAGGAGATTCATCAAAGAGTCCTCTACGGCCCCGCGGAAGAGGGTGAAGAAGAGAGTGCCCTGGACAGCATCACCGGCATCGATGAGGACCGTATTTGGCTCGGCGGCGCGGACGCTGTCGATGACAACCTTGCGACGGGCCACGCCTCCAAGGCCGTCACCGTCGGGGTCAATCTGGGAATGGGTGTCGTTGGTGTGAAGGATCACGAGACGCTGCTCCGGCGCAGGATTGCTTTCGATCAGCGGAGCGGCGGATATGGCGGCGGATGCAGATAGCGCCAGGGTGGCAATTATCGGGGCGATGGAGGATTTCATTAGGCAATAGCTGAAGGAGAGTCAGCGGCCACGTCTTCTGCGACAACCTGATAAGGCGATTTATCAGGGTCAAACTGACCCGACTCAAGACATTTATATATATCGAGGCAGGCCTGAGCGTCGAGAGCGGCATAGGCCTGCTGAGGAGGGGCGAGCTGAGACGCTTCCCAGTTGGTGAGCCGCTGGCCTTTGGATATGCGTCGCCCGAAGATGATGGCATATATTTTCTGAAGCGATGCATCGATGATACCGAAGGTCTTTACAAGCGACTGGAGCTCCACAAAGCCTCCGGGAGTAAACTCTTCAAGCAGACGAAGCTGATGGAAATCATCTTTGAGCGAGAGGCCCACCTTGATATGCTCTTCATCCTCGAGCCAGTGGATAAGAGTGTCGGTCAGGCCGGTGATATTAAGCCGGAACAGATAGCATACCTCGGCCGTCGAGACCTGCATCAGAGCCACCGGATGGCGGCTCCCTTTCTGAAAATTCGGGCGGGTCTCGGTGTCGAAGCCCACTATGGGGGCGGCATAGAGGCGGGCTATTGCAGCCTCTATCTTCTCCGGAGTGTCGACTATCACCACCCGGCCGCTGAAATGCGCCAGAGGCATGTCGGCAAGGGCGGTTTTGGGGATGGATATTGTAGGGATGGAAGTTTCAGACATTTGAGGGGGGTGGCAAAAATCAGGGAAGAGGCATTGCCGGGACGTTGACCACCGGGACGCCCGGGAGGTGGGTAGCGGCGTAGCGCTCGATAAATCCCCGGGTGTCGGCCGCAATGGTCGGGTCAGTGTCAAAATAGGTGTTATAGAGGATGGCCCACACGGGAATATCTCTATTCATAAGCGCCTCAAGGGACAGGATGGTGTGGTTGATGGAGCCGAGGACGCCGTTGGTGACCAGCGCCACCGGGAGTCGGCGCGAAGAGATATAGTCAATTGTCAGAAATGTATCTGTAATTGGCACCATAAGGCCTCCGGCACCCTCGATGATGACGGTGTCGAAGCGCGACGCAAGGCGGTCGGAAGCTCCGTCGATGAGGCTGAGATCAATCTCCCGGCCATCGATACGCGCCGCGAGCTGAGCCGAAGCGGGATAAGAAAAAATCACCGGGGCGGTGGTGTGGTCAAGGTCTACATCCAGAAGACCGGTGCCCGTGAGGCGACGATGAGCTTCGATATCTTCGCTCATATCCTCGCAGCCGGTCTGGATAAACTTCTGGGTGATGACGGAGCGCCCTTGACGGGCGGCTATCTCGAGGGCGAGCCAGGCGGTGCAGTAGGTCTTGCCGGCATCGGTGTCAATGCCGGATATAAAGAGACGGTCGGGAGCTTCCGGGAGAGTCATCGTGTCAGTGTTTCTTAGGACTTTCGTCGGCAAAATGATTTGGGAAATCGATATGCACCTTCGGGCGCACCATAGCGTAGATTATAAGGCCTATGCCAATGAGGATGAACGGAATGGAGAGAAGCTGCCCCATATTGAGCACCATCCCGGCCTCCCACGGTTCCTGAGGATTTTTCACGAACTCGATGAGGAAACGGGCCGAGAAAAGGACCGTGAAAAACACACCGAAAATCAATCCGGGGCGCTCCTCGGCGTTTTTCTTCCAATACATCCACATCAAGAGGGCAAAGAGAGCAAAATATGCCAGGGCCTCATAGAGCTGAGTGGGATGACAGGCCACCCCTTCGTAGAGCTGATGCCACTCATGGGAACGGATAAACATAAATCCCCAGGGGAGGGAAGTGGCATGGCCAAATATCTCGCTGTTCATCAGGTTGCCTATGCGGATGAGGCCGCCGACAAGAGCGATTGGTATCACGAGGCGGTCGAAGGTCCACAGAGGTGATTTATGGGTGGTGAAATATGAGAAGAGAAAGACTGCGATAACTATGCCGATTGTACCGCCATGGCTTGCCAGACCGCCTTCCCACACCTTGACGATATTCTCGGGATGAGCTGAATAATAGTCCCATTCATAGAAGAATACATGTCCGAGGCGAGCGCCGATGACAGTGGCGGCAAGGACCCATATCAGGAGGATAGGGAGCCAGCGCTCGGGGGCGCCTTCATGGCGAAACATACGGCTTACAATTTCGTAGCCAATGAGGAAGCCGATGGCAAACATCAGGCCATACCATCTGATAGTCAGAGGGCCAATGGTAAAGAGCACCGGGTCGGCGTTCCATATTACAGCGGAGGTAAGCATGCTGAGCGGGGGTGTGATGAAAAATATGACTACAAAGGTACGATTTTTCCCCGTATCCACTATCCTGATTGCTGAAAATATTTCTCCGGGATAGGGGGTAAAGGACGGAATGTGATGGCGGGGGCTGATGAGAGTTTTTTCAGGAATAGGATGGTAAATTACGGGGGATGCATTAAATTTGCAGAACTTAAAACTCCCGGACATCTCTCCGGCCGACCGTTATCCCAATCAATATGACAGATACAGAGCGTCTATCCCGCTTGGCAGTGGCCACGGGCCACCCCCAGCCTCTCAAAATCACCCCTATAGCTGCTGCTGCTTCGAGCCGGCGCTATTACCGGCTGATCATGCCTGAAGGAAACGCATCTCTCATTGGGGCCATAGGCCAGTCACAGGCTGAGAATGAAGCTTTTGTTGCCATAGCGAGGGTGCTTGAGGCGATTGGCGTGGGCGCTCCGCGGGTGATAGCTGTCGAGGCAGGCTCGGGAGCCTATATCGTCACCGACCTCGGCGACAGGCTGATGATGGATGCTGTCAATGATTGCATCCGCAGCGGCATCTGGGAAGGAAGCGAGGGGCTGCGGGCCCTTGAAGAAGCTATGAGGCAGCTCCCGGTGATACAATACGGGGTGGCTTCGCGCCTTGATACTTCCGTTTGCTATCCCCGGGCCGGGATGGACCGCCGCTCAGTGATGTGGGACCTCAACCACTTCAAATATTGCTTCCTCAAAGCCGCAGGCGATGAGATCGACGAAGAGGGCCTTGAGGATGATTTTGAGCGGCTGACATCTATGATATGCAGTCAGGCCGGAGGGCCGCTATGGGCGTTTATTCTGCGCGACTGCCAGAGCCGCAACGTGATGCTTGCACCCGACGGCTCCCTTCAATGGATTGATTTCCAAGGGGGAAGGATGGGCCCCGTGACTTATGACCTTGCGTCGATGATATGGCACGCCCGCGCCCATATCCCCTCTGACACACGCTCTCATCTGGTGGATTGCTATCTGGAGTCGCTCAGGGAGGTGACAGGGCTTGCGATAAGCCGCGAGGAGCTCGAAGAGTCGCTCAGGCCGGTGCTTCTGCTCCGCTTCCTTCAGGTAGCGGGAGCCTATGGCCTCAGGGGTCTCACGGGCGGCAACGCAGCCTTTGTCACGCCGATACCGGCCTTAGTTACCGAACTGAGTGACCTTCTTCCCTGGATGGACTCAGCCGGGTTTGCCGCTCTTGCGGCGGCAGTGAGAGGCCTTAAGAACCTGCCTTGCGTGATAGAAGCCTCCGAGAGACGCAATGAATTGATTGTAACAGTTATGAGCTTCTCTTATAAGAGAGGTCTCCCGAAAGATTATTCCGGCAATGGCGGAGGGTTTATCTTTGACTGCCGCTATCCCGACAATCCCGGGCGTTATGAGCCATATAAGCGCCTTACGGGCCTTGACCCCGAGGTTATCGACTTCATCGAGCGCGATGGCGAATTGCCCGGGCTTGTAGAGCGTGTCATTGAGACGGTCACGCCCGCCGTGGAGACTTATCGCCGCCGGGGATTTACCCATCTTAGCATTGCCTTTGGATGCACGGGCGGACAGCACCGATCGGTCTACAGTGCCCAGCATGTAGGGGAGGCTCTCAATCATCGCCTCGGCGTCAAGGTGCGCATCATTCATCGTGAACAAAATATCAGTCAGACCCTCAACAATAATTCGCTATGATAAAAGGAATGATTTTTGCTGCCGGAATGGGGACACGCCTCCGGCCACTGACCGACACTATGCCGAAAGCCCTCATCGAGGTAGGGGGTGAGCCGATGCTCCGCCGGGTCATAGTTGCGCTGGCTGACGCCGGGGCGGAGGAGATTGTGGTCAATATCCATCATCTTGCCCGGGAGATAGTGGATTATATCGAGCGGGAGCGCGAGACCTTTCCGGCCCGCATAGTGATATCCGATGAGAGCAATGCCCTCCTTGAGACCGGCGGCGGGCTTCTCAAAGCATCTCCGCTGCTGGCTGATGCGGAGGCTATAATCATCCACAATGCCGACATCGTCACCTCGGCCCATCTTGATATGATGGTCGACGTTTTTCGCTATCTTAATCCGGATGCCCTGCTGATGGTCGATCCGGAGCGGGATTCTTCTCGCCGTCTGCTTGTCGACAACGATGATCGCATCCTGGGGCGGATCAACCACTCGACAGGCGTTGTCACGCCCGATAATCTTGACCCTGAGGGGCTTAGGGAAGCGGCCTTCGGCGGCATCCATATCATCAGGCCCCGGATACTTGAGCTCCTTGCAGAATATGCCGCTTCAACCGGGCGAGAGGCGTTCTCTATTATGGACTTTTATCTTAGCGAGGCATCGAATATGACCCTCAGAGCTTATCGGGCCGAGACGCCAGGGATGTGGTTTGATATAGGTCGTCCCGAGTCGCTCTCTGCTGCACGCGCCGCCCTCTCTTCCCGGTAACACCATCAATTAATCACGATGGAATATCAAGCATAACCGAAAGAAGTCATAAAAAATCACAGGCCCCGACGCTAAGAAAGTGTTCGGGGCCTGTTTAGAGATTGTCGGGCCGGAGCCGGAGGGGAGCTGAGATTATTCAGCGGGAGCCTCTTCAGTGGCGGGAGCCTCCTCATCGGCGGGAGCAGCAGCTGCCTCAGCGGCTTTGGCAGCGGCTTCAGCCTTCTTCTTGGCTACAGCCTCGGCGATGGACTTGTTGGTAGCCTGCTCGGCTTCGAAACGAGCCTTTGCAGCGAGCTCCTTCTTGTCGGCCATAGAGGCACGGAGAGCATCGATGCCGGCCTGCTTCTTCTGCTTCCAGGCGTCGAAACGGCGCTGAGCTTCAGCCTCGTCAAAGGCGCCTTTCTTTACGCCACCCTGAAGGTGCTTCATCAGGAGGACGCCCTCATTGGAGAGGATTGTGCGGGCGGTGTCGGTGGGCTGAGCGCCGCAGTTGAGCCAATACAAAGCCCTTTCGAAATTCAGAGTAATTGTAGCAGGATTAGTGTTCGGGTTGTAGGAACCTATCCTTTCAATGTACTTACCATCTCGTGGTGCCCTGCTGTCGGCGATAACAATAGGATAGAACGCATAGTTCTTGCGACCATGACGTTGCAGTCTGATTTTTGTTGCCATTAGTGAATTATTGGATTTGTATTGTTGCCCGGGGCCCTCGGGCGGACACTGCCGCTCAGGGGGAGCCCGATTGCGGGTGCAAAGGTAAGCATAATAATCGTAATTACCAAAGCCTGCAACGTTTATTTCGCAAAATCTGCACGGGGGACTGATGCCGGGCAGATGGAATGATACAATAGTCGAGTGATGCTTTTCAAAGTTGAAGGAGATGAGAAGAATGTTGATATAATAGTAATAGGAGCGACTTTTTGACACAGGCGTGTGACATTACGGGTATTTTTATGTATTTTTGCGGCTTAAAAAGGAGAATTTTGGCTGTCGACAGACCCATTTCTCAGTCGTTATTACTCATGACAATCCGTTTTTACAGATATATTTTGGTAGCAATGGCGTTTTTTATCGCCATTGCAGCCCGGGCCCAGCAGAGTGGACGAGGAGAGAGTTCCGAGAGCTCGTCATCCTCTCTTCCGCCCCAGAGTATCTTTGCTTGGGAGATGACCGATCTATTAGGCAACCGGGTCTCAGCTCCTGTGGATACCCTTTTTCAGAATTATTGTCTGCAGGCTGTCCCCTCAGAGTCGAGCCTCGCCTGGGCTTCGACGGGAAACTATGGTGCCGAGGGTATCAATATGATATACTTCGACCGTAAGGCCCCGACTCCCTTCTTTTTCCGGGATGGTCTGTCGCATTGGCTCCCGGCCCTCGGGACGCATAAATTTTACAACTCCCGCATTCCCTTTACGCTCCTGAGTTATAACACCGGAGGAGGAAAGGAAAGCGCTCAAGACCGCTTGCGGGGCACATTCTCCGGCAATGTCAACCGCCGAATCGAGGTGGGAGCCAACTTTGACTATCTCTACTCAAAGGGTTCATATGCCTATCAGGCTGTAAAATCAATCAGCTGGGGCGCTTTTGGCTCCTACATGGGCGACCGCTATGAGCTCCAGGCATTTTTCAATGCGTGGAACTCGCTGAATAAAGAAAATGGCGGCATTACCGATGACCTTTACATAACCGACCCGGCGGAGCTCCAGGGGGGACTCTCCACTATCGAGTCTCACTCTATACCTACGCGTCTGACGGCAGCCCACACGAGAGTGACCGGCGCTGAAGTTCTTCTGAATAATAAATATAAGATGGGATTTTGGCGAGAGCTCCCTCCCGACTCTATTATGGGCCCGGACGGCATACTCGAGCCCGACACGATAGAGAAGCGTGAATTTGTTCCCGTTAGCTCCATCACATGGACTTTTGACTATCGCAAGGGGCGCCATATGTTTCGCAACGATAATGCCGAAGAGGGTAAAGATTTCTGGCAAAACCGCTATCTCAGTCTTGGAAACACCCTTGATGAAACGCGATATTTCTCCGTGAGCAACACCATAGGCCTCTCACTGCTGGAAGGTTTCCACCGCTATGCCAAGTTTGGCCTGACGGCGTTTATCACCCACGAGCTGCGTCATTATTCCCAGACTCCCGACAGTGTGACCCACCCCCGCAATCCGGGTATGGTCAATCCCTCGCTGACACCCTATCCCCTTGCAGAGCAGCTCCCGTCGTCGGCATCAGAAAACTTTGTGTGGGTAGGTGGCGAACTGTCAAAAAACCGTGGCTCGCTCCTGCGGTATGATGCCCTGGCTCGCTTCGGTATCCTCGGGCGCGCCCTCGGCGAGATAGAACTCAAGGGAAATATCGGGACCAATATCCCCCTTATGGGCGACACCCTGAGCATCGAAGCCCACGGACAGTTCAGCAATGAAGCAGCTCCCTATCTGCTGAATAACTATGTCAGCAACCATTTTATCTGGCACAATGACTTCGGTAAGACCCGGAGCACCACTATAGGCGGCTCCGTGTCTTTTCCCAAGAGCCGGACCCGCCTGGGATTTAATCTCCGCAATGTCCAAAATCTAATCTATTTCGACTCCCTTGCCTGCCCGGCTCAGACGGGCAACAATATCCAGGTGGTCAGCGCATCTGTTGAGCAGAATTTCCGGCTCGGTATCCTTAACTGGGATAATAAGATAGTATGGCAGAAAAGCTCTGACGAGAGTGTCCTTCCGCTCCCGCAGCTGGCCGTTAATTCCAATCTATATCTTCTTTTCCGTGTGGCAACGATGAAGGTGCAGATGGGCGTTGACTGCGACTGGTATTCCAAATATTATGCGTATGCCTATCAGCCGGCCACCGCAACATTCTATCAGCAAGACAAGGTGAAGGTGGGAAACTACCCCTTCATGAACCTCTATGTCAATATGAAACTGAGCAAAGCGCGGTTTTATTTGTTATTCTCTCATATCAACCAAGGCTCCATAGGGGGCACCAATTATTTTGCCCTGCCGCATTATCCTATGAACCCCCGTCGCTTCCAGTTGGGAGTGTCGGTTGATTTCACTAATTGACCACCCCTCTCACCTCCGTGTAATGAGAGGACACTTAAGAGACAAGCAGATAATGAGAAACACTTCACCTATCCGCCCCAAGAGCCGACGGCTGGCAGGCTTGCTCACAGGGCTCCTGATACTTGCTGTAGTAGCCATGTGGCTTCTAAGAGCATTCACATCGCGGTCACACTCCGATGCGTCGGCAGCAACCTCGGGAGAAGATACCATAAATATTGCCATTGAATATTCGCCGCTGACCTTCTACCAGCAGGACGACACGCTCGGGGGCTTCGATTATGACCTCTTGCGCTCGATCGCCTCTGAAGGTGGCCTGAAAATCAAATTCCACCCATTCTCATCCATAGCCACAGCTCTCGACGGACTTGACGACGGGACGTTTGATATCGTTGTGGCGGATGCTCCGTCGACAGCGGCCCTCCGCGACCGTTTCAATGTTAGTGAACCGTCATATCTCGACCGGCAGGTGCTCGTCCAGCGCGCCGATTCATCCTCCCTGATCACATCGCTTATCGGCTTAGGGGGGCAAAAGGTGTGGGTGCCTGAAGGGAGCCCTGCCATAGAGCGCCTTAAAGCTTTAGGGCAGGAGATAGGCGACAGCATAATGATCATTACAGACCCTCTCTACGGTTCAGAGCAGCTCTTTATCCTCACCGCAACGGGAGAGATAGAGCGGGCTGTGGTCAACGAGCGGATAGCCAAAGCTATGGCTGAGACATATCCGGATGTGGATATTTCTACGGCAGTGTCTTTTACCCAGTTTCAATCCTGGCTTATGCGCCGCGATGACAAGTCGCTCTCAGAAAAGATAGATACGCTCCTTACGCGTTTCAAGGCCACTCCGGCATACTCCGCTCTCCATCTACGCTACTTCGGAGCTGACTGATACAGGGCCTTTTATGACTTGAGGTCAACCCAATGGTCGGGCACATATGTCAGCTCTGTCGGTTCGTTTTGACAATCGAGACAAAGGTAGAGAGGGGCAGCTTTTTCGCCGGCTTCCTCCCACTCGCGGATGGCCGACGACTGCGCCATAATGCCCCCTCCGGCAAAGATATTGACATCTCTGAAGTGCTCGCCGAAGCAATGGGTTTCAGGACCGAAGAGGGCGCATCGGATGTTGACAAACAGCTTGATGCCATTGTCTCCGATGACGCCGATGAGACCTCCGTAGCAATGACGGTTATGAAGCTCTGACCTTGAGATAAACCTCACCGCAGGCTCTAAAGGCATTCCGGCGAGAGCGGGAGTGGGCGAGAGGCGCTCGATCACCTCGTAGCAATTCACCTCTTTATCCCGGGCGTGGGCTTCGATAATGTGCATCCTATGCTCGACAAAGCCAAAGGGCATCACGGATGAATCAGACACGTTGCAATCCATGCCCATCTCGGTGAGTATTGAGATGATATAGTCAAGGACAGTTTCGTGCTCAGCAAGGTTTTTACTGTCCCATTGCCCTGACGACGAACAGGGCCGCGTCCCGGCGAGCGACATGGCGCGGATATAATCGCCCTCGGCCTTGTCTTCTACGGTCTCCATGAGGAGCTCGGGGGTGGCCGACACCCAAAGCCCTGTCTCCTGCGTGAAGAATATCGCACGGAAGGTCGACGGCAGCGAAGCGAAGTAACTTTCGGCTATATCAATGGGATGATGTTCGGTCGGTTGGTGGATACAACGCGAGAGCACTACCTTGTCAAACTTACCTTTCTTAATATCCTCCCGGGCTTCACGCACCTTTGCATAATAATACGGGAAGGGGGTGGAGGTGTATTGAGGGGTGATGTCGGCGCCCGGAAACGGCTTGGCAGAGGAGGGGATAGCAAGGATGTCGCTTGGCGAAAGCCTGTCGCGGATAAGAAAGCTATCCTTTATCGGAGCACAAAACGGACTGATGAAGAACGACTTGGCTCCGGGAGGCTCGGCATAAGCGGCGTTGAACAATTCCTCGTCGGGGTAAGAGGCTATAAAAGTAAAATTTTCGTCGCCGGGGAAAGCATAGAGGGCAAAAGGTATATTAAGCTCCAAAGCCCGCCTGGCAGCGAGAGATTGCTCGGAGGAAAACAGGTTAGGCATAAGAAATCAGAGAGGGTGAGATTACACCGGAGTGGCTATCAACTCAAAGGGTAAAGCATCGGTTACTCTAACATCGACATATTCGCCTCGCGACAGCGGTCGGGACTTGGCGACGAGCACCTCCGGGTCAACCTCCGGGGAGTCATATTCGGTGCGGCCTACAAAATAATCGGGCTCTTCACGGTCGATGACCACGCGGAGGGTCTGACCGATCTTCTTCTGCTGGAGTTCAAGGGAAATCTCCTCCTGGAGAGCCATGAGCCTGTCTAGACGGGCGTTTTTAACCTCCTGAGGAATATCATCAGGGAGATGACGGGCGGCATAGGTGTCTTCCTCCTCGCAGTAAGCAAAGGCTCCCATACGCTCAAAGCGTTGCTCCCTGACGAAATCGAGGAGCTCTTCAAACTCCTTGTCGCCCTCGCCCGGGAAGCCTACCATAAGGGTGGTGCGGATATGAATGTCAGGCACCCTGCGGCGTATCTCGTCCAAAAGGGCCCGGGTAGAGGCCCCGTCGATATGGCGGCGCATATTTGCGAGCACCGGATCGGCAATGTGCTGGAGGGCAATGTCAAGATAGTTGCAGACATTAGGCCGGCGAGCCATCACATCGAGGATATCCATCGGGAAATCGGCCGGATAGGCATAGTGGAGACGGATGCGTTCAATCCCGGGAATATCTGCCATAGCATCAATCAAAGAAGCCAGACCGGAACGGCCTTCACCGTTGAGCTCGCGCCCATAGGCCGAGAGGTCCTGAGCTATGACATTGAGCTCCGTGACCCCACGCTCCGCAAGCATACGGGCCTCAGCAAGGATCTCTTTCCCGGGGCGAGAGTGATAGCGGCCCGTGATGAGAGGGATGGCGCAGAATGCACAGAAGCGATCACATCCTTCGGCTATTTTAAGATAAGCGTGGTGGCGGGGAGTGGTGATCACACGATCGTAGGGTGCGGTGGCGGGATTGGCCTTTGCGAGATGAGATACGATGGCAGACCAGTCGCCTTTCCCGACCCACATATCCACCTCGGGTATCATCTGAGGCAGCTGCTCAAGATAGCGCTGAGAAAGGCAGCCCATTGCAATAAGCTCCTTGACCCGACCGCTCTTGCGGGCTTCATTACTGCCCCATTCAAGCAGAGTGTTGATGCTCTCCTCTTTGGCGTCAGCGATGAAGCCGCAGGTGTTGACAATCACTGTCGTGGCCTTCGGGAGCGACTTCAGAGGGGCGTCAAACATCACCCGGCATCCGGCATCCCGGAGGGCTTTCATCAGCTGCTCGGCATCAACGAGGTTTTTGGAGCAGCCGAGCGAGATGATATTAACAGCGGGAGAGGCCATCTCAGTCGGGGAAGATTGAGTCGACAAACTCTTCTTTATTAAACACCTGGAGATCTGTGATTTTTTCGCCCAGGCCTATATATTTGACGGGTATCTTAAACTGGTCGGATATGCCGATTACCACTCCGCCCTTCGCAGTGCCGTCAAGCTTGGTGATGACAAGGCCGGTGACCTGAGTGGCAGCCACAAACTGACGTGCCTGCTCAAAGGCGTTCTGGCCTGTCGAGCCGTCGAGGACAAGAAGCACCTCATTGGGAGCCCCGGGGACGACCCTATCCATCACCCGACGGATCTTCGAAAGCTCATCCATGAGCCCCTTTTGATTGTGGAGGCGGCCCGCCGTGTCAATAATCACCACATCGATGTCGTTGGCCACAGCGCTCTTGAGAGTATCGAAAGCCACAGAAGCGGGGTCGGCGCCCTGACGCTGCTTGATCAGGGGAACACCGGCGCGCTCGGCCCACACCTCGAGCTGCTCGATAGCGGCTGCACGGAAAGTGTCGGCGGCCCCGAGGAGCACCTTGTGGCCCGCGTTCTTAAACTGAGCGGCGAGCTTGCCTATGGTGGTGGTCTTTCCTGCGCCGTTGACTCCTACTACCATTATGACATGGGGTTTATGCCCCTGAGGAATAGAGAAGTCGGCGTCGACCATTGTCGTAGCGTCATTTTCTGCAAGGAGAGCCGTGATCTCCTCGCGGAGCATCTTGTTGAGCTCCGAAGAAGAGACATACTTATCGCGGGCGGCGCGGGCCTGGATGCGGTCAATGATTTTGAGAGTGGTCTCGATGCCCACATCAGAGGTGACAAAGATCTCCTCAAGCTGATCGAGGAATTCGTCGTCGATGGTATTTCGGCCGGCGAGCGCGTGAGCAATCTTCTGAAAGACACCTTTTTTGGTCTTTTCAAGACCATTATCAAGAGTCTCTTTTTTCTCCTTGTTAAAAAAGCGTGAAAAGAATCCCATATAAGAGCGGATATTGTTAGCAGCTGCAAAGGTAGTGAAAAAACGCAACGTGGGCAAATCCTTACCCGGGAAGGATGGCGGCGCGGATTGCAGATGCAATATAATTAACGTCGTCGTCAGTCACGTAAGGACCGGCGGGAAGACATATGCCTGAGCGGAAGAGGGAGTCGGAGACGCCGTTGACATAGGCCGGGGATGAGGCGAAAACCGGCTGGCGGTGCATAGGTTTCCATAGCGGCCGTGCCTCGATATTGGCTCTGTCGAGGGCAATACGCAGAGCCTCGACATTGTCGGCAGGCTGACAGTCGGTTGTGGCCGACGATGCGGCGTGGGTCACGCCGGCGGCGCCTCCCACCGCGCCGGTGATTACACTCTTATAGACTTCATCCTGCCCCTTGATGCGTAGCCCGGGGTCAAGGAGGGCTGTGCAGAGCCAGAAGTTGGAGTCATAAGCCTCGGAAGGATTCCGATGAAGTTCCAGCCCTTTAATGTCGCCGAGTAGCTCGCTATAGAGCTGCTGGACATGTTTATGGTGCTCGAGATGGCGGTCGAGGACGGTGAGCTGCGCTCGGCCGATGCATGCCGAGATGTTGGAGAGGCGATAGTTGTAGCCCACGGTCTCATGCTGATAATAGGGGTAGCTCTCGCGAGCCTGTGTGGCAAGCCATTTGGCTTTTGCGGCCATCTCGGCCGTGGGGCATATTAGGGCCCCGCCGCCCGAGGTGGTGATCATTTTGTTGCCGTTGAAGGAGAGGATGCCAAAGCGGCCGAAGGTGCCGAGCACCTTGCCGCCGAAGCGGGAGCAGAAGCCTTCGGCAGCATCTTCGATGACGGGAATATCATAGCGGCGGCTGATTTCCATGATGCGGTCGATCTGATAAGGCATGCCGTAGAGAGCCACCGGGATGATAGCCTTGGGTTTACGCCCTGTGAGAGCAATGCGGTCAGCGATCGCGTGGTCAAGGAGCTCGGGATCGATATTCCACGAGGAAGATTCGGAGTCGACAAACACGGGAGTGGCGCCGAGATAGGCCACCGGATTTGTAGAAGCGCAGAAAGTCATTGACTGGACAATGACTTCATCGCCGGGACCAACCCCGCAGAGCAGGAGGGCCAGGTGGATAGCCGACGTGCCTGATTCGAGTGCCACGATATGGCCGGCGCCTATCACCTCGCCGAGCTCTTTCTCAAAAGCATTGACATCGGGGCCCATCGGGACTGCCCAGTCCTCGGCCAGAGCCGCCTTGATGAAATCAATCTCGCGCCCGCACATCCGGGGTTTGCATAGCAGAATACGTTGTCTCATTATTGCAAAATATCATCAGAGCCCAGGGGAGTATAAGGGCCGTCTTTTACTTCAAAAATGGCAGTGGGTTCAACGACGCGGATAGAATGCCACTGCCCTTTGGGGATCTGGACCCCATAGTTTCCCGTCAGAGGGTCGAGCATAAAGGCTGAGGTCACTGAGCCGGAGGAGTCGTGAAACATCACCTCGAGCTTGCCGCGGAGAATGATATAGGTCTCGGCAGTGGATCTGTGCCGGTGGACCGGCACCTCGGTGCCCGGCAGGAGGAGATTGATGAGCCGCTGGGCCTTTGCGTCAAGACTCTCATGGAGATTAAAGTTCATCCGGAGCCTGGGCGATGCCTGGGCGTCGGAGGTGACCCGGTTGAGGAGGTTGTCGTCGATAATCATATCGTGGCTTCTTGTGAGCGGAGATATTCAGCGTGGAGGTGATAATAGCGTCGCATGAAGAGGATATAGGCCGCGGCGAGGAAGGCGATAGTGGCGGCAAGGAAGATATAGTTATTGACGGGGCAGAAAATCATCCCGAAAGAGATGACAAGCTGCAGAGCCATATATATCGAAGCCACTGCCACATGAGGCATCTTCAATTCGTTGGCCATAAGCTGGTAAGCGTGCTTGCGATGGGCTTTGCCGAGATTTTCACGGAGCATTATGCGATGGCAAATGGTCATCACGGCATCCACGCCATAGAGGGCGAGAAATATGATGTAAGCAAAGTTGCCGGTGGCAAGGATAAGCTTTCCGAGTGCAAAGATAATAATAAAAGCGATAGTAATCGACCCTACATCGCCTGCAAAACACTTGGCGCGACCCCTGAAGTTGAAAAAGCAGAAGACGAGGAGCGAGAGAGCAGTGACATAGAGGAAGGGCATGGAGATGAAGCCGATGCTGCCGTTGAGATAGATAAGGGGGATAACGACCGCTAACGAGTAGCCTCCCGTTATGCCGTTGATACCGTCCATAAAATTGTAAGCATTGGTAATACCCACGCAGACAATCAGGGCAATGATGACCATCCACCAGCCGGCAGGATGGAGGATGCCAAACTGATAAAACATCATAAACATCGCCACAAACTGAACGACGAGGCGAAGGCTGTCGGGCAGAGAATGGATGTCGTCGATGAAGCTGACGGCGGCTATGAGGGTAAGGCCTGTCAGAAACCAGGCATATTCAAAGCCGAAAAACGCCGCATAGAGCCATGCCCCGAAAAGAAAGACGATGCCTCCCCCGCGGAGAGTGATGCGGGTGTGGCTCGACCGGAGATTGGGCTTGTCAATGATATTGAAGCGATTGGCCAGCGCGAAGTAGCCCAGCTCCATGACAAAAAGTATTGCGAGGATTAAGAGATATATCATAGCTTAATGAGATCAAGGGAGTCGCGGAATGAAACTATCTGATAGTCAAAGTCAAAAGTGGTGAGCTCCGGGAGATAATACTGGTCGGAAAACATCTTGCAGACCGGAGTGAGACACTTGGCGCCGAGCCACACGGCGGGATTGAAAATGCGGCTTATCCAGATCGGATGGCCGGCGGCATGGGCATAATGGCTTACAATCTCAACGGTGTCGGCCAACTCGCGGTTTTGCAGGGGAAAAATGCCTGAGAGGTTGCGGTCGATAATCTGACGGACCGCCTCGCTCAGATTGTCGATATAAATCATGGAGCGCTTATTGTGCCATGCCGGGAAGACGGGCAGCTTTCCGGCCAGGCGTGCCAGGCGTTGAAAATTGCCCTTGCCGCCATTGCCGTAAATCATGCAGGGGCGCAGGATAGCCACCCGGAAAGAGTCAGATTCAAGGAGACCGAGACCCTGCTCGGCGCGCAGCTTAGAGTCGCCGTAGAAGTCATTGGGCTCGGGAAGGGTATCCGGGCCGATGACAGTGCCTTTGAGCGACTTGGATGCGTGGTAGACAATCATGGAGCTCATAAAGATAAACTGTCTTACACCCGCCTCCTTGGCATGAGCGGCTATATCGAGGGTGAGGTCGCAATTGACTTTATAATAAAGGGGAGCCATCTCGGGCTTGGGGTCAACATGGGCGATACCGGCCACGTGAAACACCGTGTCATAACGGGAGAAGTCGGCAGCTTTCCAGGCATCGTCGCGAGTCGATACGGTGTCAATCTGATAAGCCCCGGCATCATGGTCGCGGAGCCATCGCTCCACCGATGTGCCTACAAAACTGTTAGCGCCTGTGATGAGAATACGTTTCATTGGTTGAGGAGATTATAAATTTCTTTCCAGATAATCCTGCTGTCGAAATTTTCAACAACCCACCGCCGGCCGTTGTTTCCGTCGATGGCATTATGCAGGCGTATCCGGTCGATTTTTTCAGCGAGTGACTCGGGAGTGTTGTCGGCAAAAAGGCCGGTCACACCATCCACGATGGAGTCGCAGCAACCGGTGACGCGGGTGGTCACCACCGGCTTAGCCATCGACTGAGCTTCGAGGACACCTGTGGGGAAACCTTCGCGATAAGAGGGGAGGACGTAGAGATCCATCAGCGCGTAATAATTTTCCATACCGCCATTGACAAAGCCGGTAAAGATAATGCGCGGGTCGGATAAGATGCGCTCCCTGATATCCTCCGGGAGAGCGTCGCGCTCTTCAAACATGCCCACGAGCAGGAGCTTGCAGTTGTCGGCATCCTTGAGAGAATCAAAGGCCTTGACGAGCTCAATGATGCCCTTATCGCGGACGAGGCGCCCGGAATAGCCGATGACGAAGTCGCCTGGCTTGATGCCATATTTAGTGCGGAGAGCCTCAACAGCGGCGGGGTCGACATTGTCGGGATTGAAATGGCCCGAGGTGTCCACACCGTTGCAGGTGCCATGATTGAGGATCAGCTGCTTGCGGGCAGGAGCCAGGCGGTCTTCAATGCTCCGGCTGAGGACCGAGGGACTGACGCATACAATCTGAGTGGAGCAGAGTGAGGTGACGCGATCTACGGTCTTAAGAATAAAGCGCTTGAGTCCGCTGCTTGTCTCATAGACGAGGCCGTGGCGGAAGTAGATGCGCTTCTTCACCCCGCAGAGCCGGGCGGCAATCATGGCGAGAAGTCCGCCTTTGGGGGTGTGGCCTACTACGGTATCAATCTTATTTTTCCTTATATATCGGCATAGATTGCGGATGGATGAGAAGTCGTCGCGCAGGGATATGGAGCGGTTGACCGGGGTCTCCAAATAGTCGAAGCCCTGTAGCTTGGAGTAATCGGGGAGATATTGACTTTCGCTGCATGCGACAAACATATGATGGCCCTTGTCCTTAAAGAAGCGAAATTGATCGCCGATGAAGAAGGGCAATACAAAGTAGATATTCACTACATGGAGGATATTCATAATGTGAGGAAGGAGTGTGTGTTATCAAAAAAGATGGCGGAGAAAGAAATCGTCGGAGATTTCTATATTACTAATGTGTATGAGGGAGGAAAAGTTCAGTCGGCATATGCCTTGAGATAAGCGTCGGTCATGCGGTCGATACCATAGCCGGCAGCTCTCGCAAGTCCTTTTTCTATGAGGCGGTTGCGGAGGGAGGGGTCGGCGAGAAGGCGGGAGATGTGCATGGCGAGCTGATGATGATTTTCATGCTCAAAGAGAAGGCCCGCGCCGTCGACCACCTGCGCCAGCCCCTCTACATCGGAGGCCACGACAGGCACTCCGGCAGCCATGGCTTCAACTGCTGCGAGGCCAAATCCTTCGATATGGCTCGACTGCACCACTATATCTGCGGCGCGCAGGAGAGAGGGCACGTCGCTGCGCATCCCTAAGAGATGGACCCGGTCATTGAGGCCCAGCTCCAGAGTGAGGGCTTCGAGCTGAGGCTGAGTCTCGCCATATCCGGCGAGCCATAACTCTGTGTCGGCTGGGAGCTCCTTCATGGCCCGGATGATTGTGGCCTGGTCTTTCTGATAGCTATACCGGCCCACCATGAGGATCACTCTCGACTGCTGGCTGGTGTTGATGGAGGCTTTATCAACAGGCTCTGCCTTACGGAAAATATCAAGGTCGATGCCGTTGGGGATAACCGTGGCAGAGGGGCGTTCTTTGCCGGCGACCTCCTGCATAGACGCTTTGGCAGCTTCGGAGATGCATATCACCCGGTCATAGCGGCGATACATCTGCCGCTCCACGGGGCGATACCACCAGACACGGTGATGGCTCGTAGTGGTGTGTTCGGTAGTGAAGAGTTTCGCTCTGAAAAAGAAGGAAGCAATGGCGCCGAAGAGCTGCGGGGCCGTGTTGTGGGTATGTACGATGTCATAATTCCGGGCCAGGCGCGCCAGCTGAGCTATATGTTTGGGAGAATAATAATTACGCTCCAGGCCGAGGGAATGGACAGTGATGCCCCGGCTGCGGATTGCCTCAAGCAAAGGGGTAGGGGAGCCGTTGAAGACACAGAGCTCCACCTCGTGGCCGCGGGCGGCCATACGCGGGAGGAGATCGACCATCAGCTTCTCGGCGCCTCCGGTGTCGAGGTCGGTGATTACGTGGAGTATCTTCATTATTTATAGTATTCTACGGGATAAACAATATATTTTTCTGTCGGGTCGTCGGTGCGGGGGATGATGCGTCCGGGGTTACCGATGACAATAGAATTGTCAGGGACATCAAAATTGACGAAAGCCCCGGGGGCAATCAATACATTGTTGCCGATGGTCACGCCGCCTACTATGACGGCATTGGTATTGACGAGGACATTATTGCCGAGCTTGGGCACACCCTTGCGCTTGCCCTGAGCGCTGCCGATGGTGCATCCGGGAGATAGGGTTACATTAGAGCCGATTATGGCCCTCTCATTGACAATTATGGTGCCCCAATGGCTGAATTTCAGCCCCCGGCCTATGGTTGCCTGAGCCGGTATCTGTATGCCGGTATGATACATCATCAGGCGAAGCATAGCGGCCCGGAAGAGTCGCGAGACAGGATTGCGCGCCCTTTGGGCGAGCCTCAGGCAGCAGGAATACTGAAAGCCGGGGACGAACAGGAGATATTTGAGACGCGTGGCCAGGGAGTGGCATCGGGAGCCTTCGTAGCGGAAGAGGTCTTCTTTGTTGCAGGTCTTCATGGCGTTAAACTTTTCTGTCACGTAAAATGAAAGGAGCTGCAAGAGGCTTGGCCACGAGCCAGAAGGGGCTTACGGCAGGAGCCTCTGAAGTGTAATGGGCAAAACGCCAATAGTTGATGGCGGCGCGGAACTTATAGAGCAGGGGAATGGGAGCCTTGGTGAGCTCGGCATAGGTGGCTGAAGCGGCCACGGGGCTCTCTTTCCTCACTTTCGTTATCCGGGAGGTAAGGCCATCTTCAAGATACTCGCAGAGATAGATTATCTCGCTGAAGAAATGAGTCTTATATCGGGTGGCGATGCGGTTCCAGATTAACCCTTCGGGGCAAAATTTTTCACCGGGTATGTCAGGGAAAGGAAACTCTTTCAAGACCGAGGTATAGAAAACCTCGGCCATATCGCCCTTAAACTTATATTTGTAGCGGATATCGAAATTGTCGCACTCGATGATGCCGAAATCAGGCTTGTCGCCCACGATGCGGCCGTCGTAATAGGCTTTCATACCGCATAGCGCGCCGAAACCTTCCCTGCCCTTGATCATATCATAATGGGCGGAGACGCGCTCCAAAGAGTCGTCGGGAAGGATGTCGTCGCTGTCGACGATAAAAAAGAGGGTGCCGCGGGCGGCCGCCACACCTCGGTTGATGGCGCGATGTTTGCCGCCGTTGGACTGCCGAATATATCGGATATCGAGGCGACCGTCGGTAATCCAAGAATTGACGAGGGCCTCGGTGTCGTCAGACGACCCGTCGTCGACGATGAGCCATTCAAAGTCTTTTGAGGTCTGACTGAGCAGACTCTCATAGAGCGCGGGGAGGCGATAGGCGCGGTTGTATGTAGGGGTGAAAACGGTAGTGAGCATGGGGATTATGAATTGCGTTGACGATAGATGTCTTCGACCATGGCCGCTACTGAGGTAATGTCATAGTCGGATGAGCGTGCGGCGCGGGAAATCTCCTCGCGCTCGGCATCGCTCAGCGGCGGCCTGTCCATCAGCATATTCCAGCGGGCTATGTCGTCGAGTGAAGCGGTGTCGTAGTTGCCCAGGTGCATATCGGCCTCGGCCGGGATAGTGTCGGCGGCAATGACCCTCAGGCCGGTGGCCTCGGCTTCGACGGCCACAATTCCGAGGCCTTCATAGATGGATGGGAAGAGGAATGTATCGGCGGCGCAAAGCCAGCGGTCGACATCGGAGCGCTTGCCGAGCAGACATACGTTGCTCAGCCCTTCGGCCTTGACGCGCTCCCGGAGCGACTCAAGAAGAGGCCCCTCGCCGATGATAACATAGAGCTCGTCGCGGCCCCGGCGCGCGGCAGCGAGGCTGAGGATAAAGGCCTGATTTTTCTGCTCCGTGGTGCGCCCTACGTTGATAAACACTTTAGTGGAAGGGCTGATATGATTTTCGCGCCTTACCTCTCCGCGCAAGGCTGCATTGAAGCTGAATTTTGAGAGGTCTATGCCATTGTTGATCACCCGGCCCTGACGCCATCGCCCCGGGAAGAGCCACTGAAGGGCGAGGGAAGAGCATCCGAAAAGGTCGGTTGCATAACGCTCATAGCGATGGTGCTTGAAATAGAGCAGGGGCCAGATAAACCGGGGGATATCCACGCGTGCATTATGGCTATGGGCCACCCGGCAGGGGACGCCCGCCTCCTGAGCCGCCCGAAGCACAAGAGGCATCTCCTCGTGCATATGAGCGTGGACGGCATCATATTTCTTAACCTTAAAAAACTCCCTGAGCTCCCGCTCATATTGCTCGGGCGATGAGAAGGGGATGGTGTGGAGAGGCACTCCGAGAGCGCGGAAGCCCTGCTCATTGTCGCCCGGAGCCTGCACGAGGATTTCGTAGCTTACATCAGGGCGCGAGCCAAATTTGATAAGGTTGAAAAACACCATTTCGGTGCCTCCGCAATTGAGCTGAGGGTAGACGTGGAGAACTCTCATAAAGAATTGGTAAGGTAGTGTGTTTTTATAGTTTGAAGGGGAGAGGATCAGTTGAGGAAAAACGAATATCCGGGGTCGAAGAGCCACGAGTGATAGGTCAGGAAATGGCCTCCGTCGAAGAGTATCACGTAACGGTAATAACCGAAGGCGCAGAGCAGGACGACAAAAGCATATATCGCCTTGCGATAGCGCGGAAGAGCATCGATCAGATAACCTATGATCACGGCATAGTAAATCAGGAAATAGTCTTTTTCGCGGGTGAGTATTTCGCTGCCGCGCAGGAGAGTGAACAGTGGGAGGAGGCACAGAAACATCCACATTACAATATGCACCTTGTCGTTGCGCAGATTGAGATGCGAGATGTTTTTGTAGACCACAAACATCAGGAGAAAATACTCGAGAGTGTGGAAAATGCCAATTGGCGAGGAGCCTTCGGAATTGAAATAGAGCTCCGATTTGCTGGCCATACTTGCGTTGGCGGCATTGTCCTGGAGGAAGCGACCGATGGGGCCGAGGACGTCAATGCCTGCAAGCCCGATAAAAATAGTAGGGATGAAGATGATATTGAGCAGGCGGATGCGGCTCTTTGATAGGGCGATATAGACGAGCGGATAGATCAGGAAGAGGAGGTAAGCGCCATTGTGGATGGTAGATACCAGAAGAGCCGCAATGTAATATTTTATATATTTCTTGTCTTGGATAAGGGGCACCATGAGGAGGAAGCAGGCCACGGTGATGCTCTGACGCATCGAAATCATGGTGTTGTAGAAAAAGAGCTTGTAAAGGAATATGAGTATGACGATGCCGAAGTGGGTGGTATAGCGGCGGAGTCCCTTATAAAGGCAGAAGTAGAAGAAAGCGGCATGGATGAGACAGAAGCCGTAGAATGATATGCCGAGGGTCTTGAAGAAAGATGCTATATATGTGTAGCCAATCTCGTAATTGGCGTTGCGCAAGGCCGGATTGAGCACGTCGGGGAACGTGGGCAGATTGCGGTAATGTCCCTCATAGGTGGCAAAGTCGAGACCGCCGACGAGTCGGGTGCCGCTCACAAGAGTGAGCATCACCAGGCAGATGATAATAAGCTGATTGCGCTGCCTGTCATTGGGAGCCACTTCGATGGCATAGGCAAAACCGGCGCATACGATGAATAAGGATAATATGATGAGCATCTTGATGATATGGTGGGAGTAATTATGAAAAAAAAGAGTCGGGAGAGCACAATACTCTCCCGACTCTTTTTTTGGAGATTACTGTAACGTATTAACCAAAAAGAGGCTCAAAAAGTTTACGCGCGTGGGCGGTTGATTTGTCAAGGGTGGAAAAGACGCTGTCGTAATCGATTTCGGCGGTCAGCGGGGAGAGCGAAGAGGAGTAGATATGGTCCTGAAGGCCCAGAGGAGTGAGGAGGGTGGTCAGCCGGTCGTTCATGCGGGTGGAGACGCCTCCGACGGGGAGGGCGATGAAGCGTCGCCGAAACTGCATTGCAAACACTGTGGCGTGGAAAGAGTTGGTGATGACATATTCGGCGCGCGACATCAGCGTAAGCCATTGTCCGATGGTGGGCTCCTCCTTGCGATATTTATCTTCCTGACCCTGACTGCCCACATAGACAATCTTCAGCCCCCGGGCCTTGGCAAAGGCATGTATTTCGCGCCAATTGATGGCGGTGCGGGTGCCAAGGAAATAGATGAAGAGATAAGGCGACGTCTCGGCCTGCGGAGCCGCTATCTTGAGATAGTCGTCGGAGCGGAGCATCAGTGTGGGGTCGGGCACGAGGTGGGCATCGTCGCAACCGGCCTCGCGGCATATCTCGAGCCCGCTCTTCTCGCGGACTGTCACAAGATCGAAGCGGCTCAGCCATGGCTTGATGAGAGAGCAAAATTCGGCCGATGGCTGCCGGGCTCCGAAGCTTGCGGCGATAGAGACTTTTTTCACCGAGTCGGGGGCCCAGGCGAGGAAATAGAGCCCGTCGGTGGAGTTCCATATCTGATCGCTGCCCACCACAAAAGCATCGGCTTCGGGAGGATCGGTGCACAGCTCATCTAGAGTGTAGAGGCGGGAGGAATGGAGATATTCCCGGCGGAATTCCTCGAAGCCGCGCTGAGGAATGTGGCGGCGCAGGCGGCCATGGGTGAGGGTATAAAATGCAGAGCCGAGAGCCCGGCGCAGAAGATACAGAGGGGAGCTTTTAAGGCGATAGGCAGTGCGCAATTTCTCTTTGATGAGGCCCTTGAAGGTCACTTCATATTCGTGGCCGTTGGTGGCTTTGACAAGAAAGGGCTCATGGCCGAGAGAGCGGAGATAGGTCTGAGTGGCGTAGCACTGGAGTAGCTGGCCATAATTATCTTCCGTCTTCCAGAAGGTGAGTATTCCTATTTTCATCAGTAGCTTTGGTGGCGGAGGCGACGGACGAGGTCGAGCCCGGCGCGCATAAAATTGTAATAAATCTGATGGAGACGCGACTTCTCGGGGGCGTGGCGTGCTATGGCCTCCTCATAGCCGAGAGTCTCGTAGTCGCGATAAAATATGTCGCGGGCTTCTGAAGAGGGGAGATGGCTCACGAGCACCTTGTTGCCGGCGATGGCGGTGTCGATGTCGGATGTGAATGAGGTGGCTTCGGAAGCCACGGCGTCCCAGAGTTCCCGTCCGCGCTCATTGTTGATGATCACAAGCGAGATGCCCTTGTTGTCGTCGGCCTCGGGATGCTTCACGCCGATGCCCCAGAAGTCGCCGAGCGAGATGTCGCCGGATCGGTGGAGGTTGTTATATGGACATTCGAAGCAGCTCGGGCGCTGGAGGCGGTTAGAGAGAAAGAGCTGCATGAAGCTATCGTAGCCGGCATATAGGAAATGGCGGCTACCGTCATCAAAAGTGGCGTTGATATAGAGTCGCTTCCAGCTCTTTTCCTTGTTGCGGAAACTGAGGGATGTGACTCGCGCACCCTTATGACGCCTCTCGAGCGTGTCGAGATAGTCGCGAAGGAGCCGGGGGGAGGGCACTCCGTGGCAAAGAATATCTACGGTGATGAGGTTGTCGTAAGGGCGCATCATGAAATTTCGAAGGGCAGCCACCTGGCAGGGAGTGCCTGAAAAGAGCACCAGCCGCCCTTCGCGGAGGAGCCGGCGCACGAGGCGATAGATGCCCCGGGTGTCGCTCTGGACATATTTGGAGGAGAGGAGCCCGCGGAGCTCGCTTTCGTCGGTGGCGACGGCGTGCTCGGCCATCATATCGGGAGTGAGCCGGCATCCGACCACCACCCCTCCACGGCGTATCACCTCGGAGGCCAGGAGCTCAAATGCGCCGCCTGAGGAGCTGCGGAAGCGGATATCTTCATTGCGGTTCTTGGCAGCGATTACCTCGCCGACATTGTTGTCGGCCGGGATGTTGATAATCGGGCAAACCCTCTCGCAGAGTCCACATTCCACACACTTCGAGGCATCTACCGAAGGATAGGGGAAACCCTCGCCATCGGAGTGCATCTCTATACAGCCATGGCCGCAGATGTCGGCGCAGGCTGCGCATCCGCTACAGGAGGTCTTTGAGGCAAGTGTAATCATACGGAATTTATTTGAGGAGGCGTTTGAGGGGATAAAGGAGCTTCTCTTTTCGGGCCGCTGAGCGGGCATCGGAAAGCATGGCGGGGATATTGCCGTCTCTGGCCAGGAGGTAGATACGGCCCCGCAGACGGCTGTCGGAGGCCAGGGCCGAAGATATATGCTGATCTTCAATGACTCTGCGCAGGCTCTTCTCCTGCTCCTCGCGGCTGTAGGGCGCTTTGATCTCCATAGCCGTCAGAGCGGGTATGCGCCGGGCGAAATGATAATCGAGGTCGGCGTCGAGGGCCGGAGTCATTAGTCGCTTACTGTCGATGAAGGCGCGAAGGTCGGCAAACGCATTTGCATAGCTCTCATATAATGCCTTATGGTAGCGGGAAGTGGCGTTGGAGGCGGTCTGCCGATAAAGGTAAAGAGGAAGGTCAATGAACAGGATGCTCTTGGCGAGAAGGATGGCCTTCCAGCCGAAAAACATATCTTCGCCGAATGTCATGCCGGGGATAAAAGAGAGCTCTTGGATGAGCTCGCGCCTAAACGCTTTGAGCCAGAGTCCTACACCGCATCCGCGGTCCATCAGAGTGTTAAAGGCCTCCTGAGCCTTCAGCGACATGGGGGCCACGGAGGGGAGCGGCGCTTCTTTAGGCCTGTTATAGAAAGTGGAGTAGCCCCAGACGAGGATATCGGGGGAATCGGCCTCAAGGATGGGGAAGATTATGGATAGGGCGCGGCTATGGAGCATGTCGTCGGCATCCATGAAGAGGATGTAGGGTCCGCGAGCCTCTTCCATACCACGGTTGCGGGCAATGCTCACTCCCTCATTGGCCTTGTCAATGACACGGATATTGGGATAACGCGACTTAAAATCAGAGAGTATCTTAGATGAGCGGTCGGTAGAGCCGTCGTTGACGGCAATTATCTCGCAGCGACCGACCCCCGGCTGAGTCATAATGCTCTCAAGTGTGGGGCGGAGATATTTTTCGCCGTTATATACCGGGATGATAATCGACAGCAGGGGAGAGGAGGGTGGAGTCATTATTATGAGAGAGCTGTTGATAAGAAGGCAATTGACTTCTCGCGTCGATGGCTCAGATGATTATTGACGCGCTTCCAGTCAATCTCGGGGAGGGTGAAAGAGTCTATATCGGAGCAGATACATTGCTCGAGCCCGAAGTCTTTAAGGAGCGAGAGGATGCGGGCATTGCCGCGCACGCCATTGAGCTTCACCACGAAAGGCACATTGAAAAGGATGGAAAACACGGCTCCGTGAAAGGAGTCGGTGACCACGAGCGAAGCGTTGGCGATATTGCTCAACCAATCTTCCACAGGTATCTCGGTGTGGTTGCGTATCGGCTCAAAGCGGTGGAAGACCGGGCTCATCAGATTGTTGGTCACGGTGTTGACACCCGCCAATGAGCATACCTTGTTGACCAGGGCCCGGGAGCCGGAGATATCTTCGAGCAGACAGGTAGTGACGCCGGTGGGCTCGGAGCTCCTGACATAAGAGCGGAAGGCCTTGGGACCGAGAATCATCGTCGGGTCGAGCACCCACTCGGCTTCAACACCGAGATGGTCGCGACAGAGGTCAACGGCGCTCTCCTCGCGGACCGATATGGCATCAAGTGCCTGAGCGCCGGGCCTTACGCGCCGGGTGAGCTCAGGCGAATATTCCCAGTCGTCGGTGCCGAATGAAGCTGCATAGGCAATCTTTTTCACTCCGGGAGCTGCGGCGAAATCGAGGTAATAGTCAGGGAGGTTGGGGGAATATATCGGACGCCAACATTGATCGCTCCCGACTATGAAAGCATCGTATCCGCCCGAGATGACTTCTTTGTCAAAATCGGCCTGAGATGTGATCACAGGGGTGGCGATAATATTGCGGCCTTTGAAGCGGAGCAGATTTTTGGAGAGTGATCTCCGCTGCGAGGCAGTCAGATATCCTATTTCGTAAGTGGGTTTGATAAGGCGCATCACCTTCTTGGCCACGTTTTTTGCGAAGCTCTCCCGCCTGGGGAAATGGCGGTCGATGGTCACGGGCTTATGCCCCATGGTGATAAGCACCTGCTGGAGAGCATAGTTTTGAAGGAGGCCGCCATAATTGGCTTGCAGCGGCTGCGTCAATATCCCAATTTTCATCTGTTACTTTGATTTAAGCGATGCGATGATGTTAAAGAATTTCTGAATAAGGCGCTCCTTGAGGGGCCGGGAGGCATACTTGCGGCAGGCCTTTATGAAATGAGTCGGGGCCATGCGATTAAAATCCTCAAAGTGAGGGCCTTTGGTGGCTAAAGAGGTGAGGGCTTTATTGCTCCGGGCTATCGTGGCGAAGTCGAGCTCCTTGTCGATGCACAGTGCTTGGGCGGCTTCATCTCCTTTACCGGTCAAAATGATAACAGACGAAGTGCCCAAATTGTTGTCTATTTCCGGGGCAAAATTTGCTATACCCCAGAGATCGCCTATGGCAATATCGGCTTTTGATGCCGGATGCTTGAAGGGACACTTGAAGCATGCTTCGCGAAGGGTGTAGTTTTTGATGAAGGCGTAGAGATAAGGATTGTCTACATGACGCTGAGCGAAAGTGAAGCCATCGGAAAAGGTCACGGTAAGGCTGTAATCTTTCCAGCCCGTGACTTTATCGCGGAAATTGATGGCCGTGATATCGGACCGCCGGCGCCCGAGGGAGTCGCAAAGTTCCGTCAGGTAACGATCCCAATATTCAGGCTTTGGGGCGCCGTGACATACCACTTCCACCAAGAGCAGAAGCGGATTGTCGCCGGCGCGCCTGGCCATGGCGGCAATCTGGCAGGGAGTGCCGGAAAAAAGCACCTCCCGCCCCGCTTCGAGGTCAGCCATGGCGTCGGCCACGGATGAGCCTATATGGCTGAAGGCATACTTGCTGCCGCGGAGAGCGGCGAGATCGTCTGATTTGTCTACCCGCCTATGGACCACTCGGAAATTATCGTCAAGAGCAGCGCCGTAGACGGCTCCGCCCCGGGCGAGTGTCTGCTCGGCGAGGATTGAAAACACTCCGCCGGCCGAGCTGAGGCGACGGACAGAGGGATTGCTGTTGTGGGATGCGATGACTTTCATAGCTCAGATACGGCGGATTATTTGAGAGAGATATCTGGCGTCGGTAGAGGGCTTTACCTCATGGCCCGAGCGTGATTCATTGGTAAACTTACCCGGGACGGCCACCTTCTGAGTGGCGCCCATCCTCATCCATTCATATTCAATGTCGATATGCCCGAGGTCCAAAGCCTGCAGCCCGGAAGCGGCAAGGTCATAAGACAAGATGGTGGCAGTCATTCCTAATGCGCAGATAAAGAGTGGATCGTCCATGGCCGTGGCTTCATCGCGGGCGGCGGCAAGGATGCTGTCGTAGCTCCCCCAGGCGTTGGTGGCGGGGCATAGGATGCGGCTTACCGAGGCAGCATTGTCAAAGAGGTCGTTGCCCACACCGAGGCAGGTAAATTCACCCTCGACAATTATCAGGTTGCGCCCCTGCCAGAGCTCTTTGACGCGGGCAAGGTAATCGCGGCAGCCGCTCTTGTCTTTATGGCTCAGGTAGAATCGGGAGAAGGATGAGTCAAGATAAGTATGGTTCCCCTCCGGGAGTATCTTGAGAAGTCGACCGAGGTTTTTGACCGAGTATTCATGCCAAAACACGGCCGAATAGCGCAGGAGATAATCCGTGCCTACGGAAAGCATACATCCGGGGATGGCCACCTTGAAGTTATTGCTTTCATTGCCCCCCTCATGGAGGATTTCATAGAGTCGCCGCCCCAGGGCCTCATCATAGTTCTGGAAGCCGGAGAGGCGCGAAGCGTTATGGTCAAGATAGTTGAAGACCATATTGAGCTCACCGTCGCCATAGCGGCCTACGGAGCAACGGGTGGTCTTGATATATTCAACAGTGGCGTCGGAGTCGAGCAATCTGACACTGTTGCGGCGTGGGGCCGAGAGGAGATAGCGGAGCTTATACCATACGGCTCCGGCGATATATTTCACTTTAGACAGCATAATAATGAAGGATATAGGTCATCAGGCTCTTTTGACGAGTGAGCGTAACTGAGAGCGCTCATAATCGCCCATCGAGAAAAACCATATGACGGGAATATAGAGAGTAATGAAGAGAGCTATCGAGCAGCCAAGCTGGAGCCAAGAGGAAATGCTGACATAGGAGAAGACTATTATACCCGCAACGGTGAGGATGGCCGGGGCAATGGCCATGCGCCCGATCTGAGCCCAGAAGGAGCCTATGGCTATGCGCTGCTTAGTCTTGTAATAAATATTCATCACTACCCACTGCCCGGCAAAGAGAGCGGCCGTCACGGCCCATGCGCATCCCAAAGCGCCGTAGCGCCTGGCCAGGAGAAACTGAAGCCCGAGACTCACAAGAGCTATTAAGAGGTAACTCACCGAGCGAAATTTCATCTGGGCGCGGGCCTGAAGGATGGTCAGGCCTATGTTTTGAATGAGAGGACAGAGGAGCACTGCAAAAAACATCAGCGTAATGACATAGCTCTGAGCATAATCGGCTCCGGCCCAGAGGGTGATAAACGCCTTGCCGAAGATAATGAAGCCGGCCAATATCATCCCCATGAGGCAAAACTGGAGGCGCCCGACGCGGATAAAGAGGTTGGAGAGCTCGGTGTCGTTGGCCCGGTCGGTGGCTAAGACAGTGACCCGAGGCAAAAGGACTGAGTTGACGGATGTGGACAGCATCATATACATATTCATCAGAGAGATAGCCACCGAGAAAATGGCTACAGCCACAGTGCCGCTATAGATGCCGAGGATAAACTGCCCCGTGCTCCAGTAGATGCGGTCAACGATGGCGCCGAGAAAGTTCCACCAGCTGAAGACCATGATCTCCTTGAAGAGAGCCCGCTTGAAGCCGTGAAACCATACCTTAATCTTCAGCTTGTAGCGGCAATAGAGGAAATTGGCCATAAGGGTGGCTACGGAAAAAACCGTCTGGACCACTACGAGAGCTATGGCTTTATAGCCCATCAGGAGCACCGCCACGAGGACCGCCGTCGAGAGCAGTATTCGGGTGATGGTAACAATACGCTGGAATATAAAGTTTTCATAAGCCGAGATAATCGACCCGAAGACGCTGAAGGGGAATGTAATGGCGAGATTGGCCACCATAAGGGCCATCATCACCCGTGCCTGCGACAGCTCCTCGGGTGTCATCGTCCGGTCAAACATTGAGTCGACATTGAAATAAAGCACGAGCCCCGCGAGGGTGACGATAAGTCCAAGGACGGTGTAGCCGCTGACAAACATTCCGTAAAGCTCCCATTCGTCGCGTCGAGAGCCGGTGGCCCTGACGCGCGCGGTGTAGCGCACTATGGCCGAGCCGAAGCCGAAATCGAGCAGCGTCAGATATGCGATTACGGAGGCTACGAGCGAATACAGGCCATATTCGTTCTGCCCCAGGGAGCGCAGCATAAAGGGGGTATAGAGGAGGCCCGTCAGGGTGTTGAGGGCTATGATGACATAGTTGAGGACGGCGCCTGCTTTAACTTGATTCATGCGTCAAATAATTCATAATGTGGTGAGCCGACCGGAAAAATCTCCGGAACTTTTCATGAGATATAATAATATCTCTTCATCACTAACAATCAAAGCGGGCAATATGTTGCGGGGGCGCCCGGCGGCAAGTCATATCCGTCAATTTCGGCTAAAATAGGGAGTGGATGAATTATTTCCGGCTCAATCGTTGGCATTACAGCATTTTTGCGTTACCTTTGCAATATAATCAACACTATTCATTCCATATCAATTCCAATAGCTACTGAAACAATGAAAGCAGCCGAAGTGATTGACGATCTCCGCCGCCGGTTTCCCAACGAGCCGGAATATATCCAGGCGGTAGAAGAGGTAGTAACCTCTATCGAAGACGCATATAATGCTCATCCCGAGTTTGAACGCTATAATCTCATCGAGCGCCTCTGCATCCCTGACCGCATCTTCTCTTTCCGCGTGTCGTGGGTCGATGACCAGGGCCGTATCCGCAACAACATGGGCTACCGCGTGCAGCACAATAATGCCATCGGCCCGTATAAAGGCGGCATCCGCTTCCACTCCTCCGTCAACCAGTCGATCCTGAAGTTTCTCGCCTTTGAGCAGACCTTCAAAAACTCGCTGACCACCCTCGCAATGGGTGGCGCCAAGGGTGGATCCGACTTCTCCCCCCGCGGCAAGAGCGACATGGAGGTGATGCGCTTCTGCCAGGCCTTCATCACCGAGCTCTGGCGCCAGATAGGCCCCGACACCGATGTCCCCGCCGGCGATATAGGCGTAGGCGGCCGCGAGGTGGGCTATATGTATGGCATGTATAAGAAGCTCGCTCGCGAGTTTACCGGCACTTTCACCGGCAAAGGTCTGGAATTTGGCGGCTCTCTCGTGCGCCCCGAAGCCACCGGTTTCGGCAATGTCTACTTCCTGCTCAATATGCTTGCGACCCGCGGCATCGACATCAAGGATAAGCGAGTGGCCATCTCCGGCTCAGGCAATGTCGCCACCTTCACTGCCGTTAAGCTTATGGAGCTCGGCGCAAAGGTGGTTTCGATGAGCGACTCCGACGGCTCCATTGTCGTTCCCGACGGTCTGACCCACGAGCAGCTCGAATATATCCTCGAGCTCAAGAACATCTATCGCGGGCGCATCCGCGAGTTTATCGATCAGTATCCCGATGCCGCCACCTACTATCCCGGCGAGCGCCCCTGGCATCATGTCAAGTGTGACATCGCCATGCCCTCCGCTACACAAAACGAGATTGACGGCGACGATGCCCGCGCTCTCCTCGCTCAGGGCGTGATAGCAGTCAGCGAGGGTGCCAACATGCCCTCCACTCCCGATGCCATCAAAGAGTTCCTCGCCGCCCGCATCCTCTATGCTCCCGGCAAAGCTGCCAACGCAGGCGGAGTGAGTGTCTCAGGCCTTGAGATGGCTCAAAACTCCCAGAAGATGTCGTGGACTGCAGAGGAGGTCGATGAGAAGCTCAAGCAGATCATGGCCGACATCCACCATCAGTGTGAGCTCTTCGGCAAAGAAGAAGATGGCTTCATCAACTATGTCAAGGGAGCCAACACCGCCGGCTTCATGAAAGTGGCCCGCGCTATGATGTCGCAGGGTATTCTCTGATCCCCACCCTAAGAAAAACTATTGCCCATACCTCTCCGACCAGGCTATTCATCCTAAGCGAATTATGGTGACGATGCGACCCCTTCGGGGTAGATGCCCTCGCCACCATAGCGCGGAGGATGGCCGAAGAATGCTCGAGGAAGAGGATAACAAAATGTGTCGCCCCGGCTCGAAAGAGTCGGGGCGACACATTGTAGGGATGAGTAATTACCACTCGTAGGCTATGGAGAGGCCTACGTTATTAAGAGATAACGAGCGGGAGGCCCAGTAGTAATTGCTGTTGGATGTCAGGAGCTGATAAGTGAGGCCAATATTGACCGCTTGCGAGGCATTGGCCTTGTTGATTGGGACGCGGACACCGACCGACGGGCGGAGGAAAAACTGAGTGGCTCCGGTCAGCACGCCGTCGGTCATCTTCAGGTAGCTGTTGCCTAAAAGCCATGATGCGCCTATCTTTATGTCGGCAAAGAGCGACGCAGCAGTGCGTGGACCGATGGTGAAGCGGAAATCGGTGAAGAGGGGTATCATCACCTTGGTCTTCGAGGCCGGGTGGCCGAAATAGTCCATGGCACCATCGATGACGGGATGGTCTATTACATCCTGACCGATCATGACGTCTACGCCGGCGCCTACGCCCATGAAAAACCATGAGGCATATTGGAAGCCCTGGGAAGTGGTGATGCTCAGATCGTTGGCTCTATTGTGGCCGAAGCCGGCGGTGCCCGTGAGATCTACGAAGCCCTTGTAATTTAGCGAGCCGGAGAGGGCGGGGGAGATGAGTTGAGGGAGTTGCTGAGCCATCTGATAATACTGAGCGCGGGCAGAGAAGGGGAGAATGGCCGCAAAGAGGGCGATGATGGTGATGGAAAGTCGGCGTAGCATAGTCAAGTCAGAGGATTAATACATCGGGGTGAAGGGGACGGTCTTGAAGAGGCGATCGGTGCAGTCGCCTACGAAGCCGCTGCTCTTGGAGGTGTCGATTTTGAGGACGGGTGCACCCTCGGAGAGATCGACCTTAGTGAGGTCAATGTAAAAGACGCCCGGATTGGTGACAAGATCAAAGTAATAGCGGCGGAGCGAGAGGTCGGCATAGCTGCGCCATTGCGTGGAGCTCACATTGGGGTCGCCGTTGACTTCATAGAGATAGGGGACGGAGACATTGGCCATGATGGAGCGGACAATGGAAAAAGCCAAGTCGTGGTCGGCCACCTTCTGCACGTTGTGGTCAAAGAAATAGCCGCGGACGAAGCGGTCGGGGCTGGCTACACGACCGGGGAGGAAGTTAGCGCCACCGATTTTCATCCAGTAGTCGTTGATGGCGTTCATCGAGGGGAAGGTAGGATCATTGGTGAGCACGGGGATATCCTGCCCCTGATAGATATTGATGTTTCCGTCGACAAACTCTACGACGGCTGACCGTCCTTCGGCATCGGTGATGCCCCAGTGGAGGGTAGAGACAGTGCCTCCGTCAAATGTGGCGCCGGAGATATTGAAATCGTGCTTGGAGAGCACGTCGACCACCTCGGGGGTGGTGGCGTTCATATCGAGAAGCCATGCGACGAATACCGCGAGCGACATAGGGGGCCGGCCCTCGGTCTGTGCATTGCCGTAGACAGTGCCCTTGCAGAAGAGGCCGTTGATCACGAGGCCCTTTTCGTTCATGCCTTCAGTGATGCCGCTGTCGTAGCTCACGGCATAGACGGCGCCATATTTTGAAGTCCAGGAAAAAGAGCCTTCGATGCTATTGCTCATCTTGGTGATGCCTCGGGGGTAGACATATATATTTGTCGGGATAGGGGTCTTCCAGTCAAGGGAGCGGCCTACGATGCGGAGAGTGGAGTCGGAGCCGACGTAGAGGACACGGGAGCAGGCCGAGCTTTCGGCGGGAGCGACGGCGGCGGAGAGGGCTATAGCGGCGCCGATGGCGAGAGTGGCAAGTTTACGCATAGTGTGGAGTGTGTGTGGTTAGGGGAGTAAGGGTTATATTACTTTTACCTTACAACACTCCCGGGTGCGTAAAAGTTTACTCCCCCTCGAGAGGGAGGATAATCGAGAAGGTGGAGCCCTCGCCGGGGGTGGAGCCGGCGATGAAAATTAAGCCGCCGTGATATTGCTCTACGATGCGTTTTGCCAGGGTGAGACCGAGACCCCAGCCGCGGCTCTTGGTGGTAAAACCGGGCTGGAAGACGCTCTTGAAGTCGCGCCGCGCTATACCTTTGCCGCTGTCGGTGATGTCGATGCGGGCCGATGCCGGGCGCCGACGGTCGGCCGGGAGGAGGGTGGTGGTGATGGAGATAGAGCCGTGGCCATCCATGGCATCGACGGCATTCTTAATAAGATTTTCGAGCACCCATTCCATCAGGGGCTCCGACATGGCCACTCTCAGCGGCTCTTCAGAGCAACTGACAGTGAGGCTCACACGCGATGAGATGCGCGTCTTCATATAGGCCGCTATGCGGCTGACGGTGGCGTTTATGTCGGCCGGCTCAAGGGCCGGCTTGGAGCCGATTTTTGAGAAGCGCGATGCAATGGATGCCAGGCGATGGACATCCTTGTCCATCTCGGCCGTCACTTCGGCATCTACGCCATAGGAGGGCAGAAGCTCCACCCATGCCATGAGCGAAGAGATGGGCGTCCCGAGCTGATGGGCAGTCTCTTTTGATAGGCCTACCCACACCTTGTTTTGCTCTGCCTTTTTGGAAGTGGAGACGGCGAAATAGACCACGATGACAAACACCGCCATCACGGCTATCTGGATATAGGGGAAGAAGCTGAGCAGCTTCAAAGTCCGGCTCTCCTCGTAATAAAGGTGCTGGGTGAGGCCCGGCATAATATCGATATGAATTACGCGCGGCGACTCCCGCAGGGCCTCGAGGCGATGGAGAAGAAAGACACGATTGGCCTCGGAGATGAAGAGCGGGCGGGTGGAATCGGGCTCCTCCGGCAGGTCATAATTGCGATGGTCTATGATATTGCCCTCGTCGTCGGTGAGGAGCACCGGGATTGTCGTGTTGGCCTGCACGATGGCAAGGGGAAAATCGATGTCGCTGCCGGGGCTTGAAGATACTATCTCCCGTGTAGCGTTGGCCCAGAGCTGCATTCGCTGGCGCTCCTGGGCTGCGAGGTCGGTAACTATGTTGTTGGAAATATATAGAAAAGCACCGACCACGGCGAGCGCAGCCAGCAGGAAGGCCCATGTGGCCAGCCGACGGTCAGTAAGCATCTTCATATAAGGATAACGCCGGAGAGCGGCGAATATTGCCCGGAGGCCCGGTAAACCTCCGTCGCCCTCGGTCACGGCGTTAAGCGTCTACGGCTCCTCAAAAATGGTGCTTTATAAACTGTTGATTTACAAAATATTTAATCCGTGGTGCATGAAAAACGATAGAAACCCAAGCCTTTTAAGGCAATGCCTCGGATTATTTATGTGCTCTATCCGAGCGCTATCGCCCCCGATGAGCTCGGCTCGATCGCTATTTATTGTGAGCGGGTCTCAGTACAGTATGAGATGCTTAAGTGCCGTGGCGTATTGTTCGGCCACCGAGTGAAGAGCGTCAGCCTTGAAATGGGTCTGCGTCCGTTTGTCGATGTCAAGCTCCGCGCCTGATATCGTCATCCGGCAAAAGGAGCGGGGGAGCAACGGGCTTAATGCTTGATGCTCCCCCGCTCTGTTTTATACGGTCAGGGAAATGACTTGGCGGATAGAGGATTATTCGTCGGCAGAGGCCTTGGCGGCATATTCGGCGAGAAGCTTCTCCTGGACGTCGCCGGGCACGAGCTCATAGCCGGCGAAGCTCATGGTAAAGGATGAGCGGCCGCCGGTGATCGACGACAGGGCGGTGGAGTAGGAGCCCATCTCCTTGAGGGGAACCTTGGCGGAGATCTTCTCAAAGCCGTTTTCGCTGCTCATACCCATGATGATGCCGCGGCGGCCCTGAAGATCGCTCATAACATCGCCCATGGCGTCGGCGGGAACGAAGACATCGACGTCGTAGACGGGCTCGAGGATCTTAGGATTGGCATTGCGGAAGGCCTCGGAGAAGGCGTTGCGGCCGGCCAGACGGAAGGATATTTCGTTGGAGTCAACGGGGTGCATCTTGCCGTCGTAGATACATACGCGGACATCGCGGGCATATGAGCCGGTCAGCGGGCCCTGCTCCATACGGTCCATGAGACCTTTGACGATGGCGGGGATGA
>CAZAUV010000002.1:30764-52126 GCA_964488335.1 uncultured Bacteroides sp. | reverse complement strand
TCATTAAAAAAATTCTTAAACATAAGTCCCTCGTAGCACAAAAAAGCCCCGTCGCCTTACCATAGATACCCCCTGAGCCGATGGCGATCTTTGACTGATTGACATTGTAGCCGACTCCGCGCAGGTCTTCCTCCATGCCGAGGGTGACCTTGATTCGCGATTGCTGGTGAGGCTGGAGGATGTTGTTGAAGGCATAGTTGACTGACAGGAGGAAGCCAATCGAAGCCACTCCGACAAGTATAGTAATCCACACCCTGGAATTCTTCTCCTGAAGGGCGATAAGGGCGAGATAGGCCGCCGATATGACAATGATGGCGGCGAGGATATATGTGGCAAAGGGGATAACAACCTTGCCGATGAGTGAAACGGCAAAGAGGATAAGCATCGTAGCCCCGTAGAAAATGAGGATATTGCGGGCGGCCCGGAGATTGCGGCAGTAGATGGCTGTCATGGTCACCATGATGAGCATCAACATCAGGAAGACGGCAAGCTCACCTACAGGCATCCCTATGGCGCTCAGGGTCGTAAACTTGATGGAAACTACGAAAATCACCACTGCGCTGAGGGCCGAGAGCAGGACTATCCCGCTCATCCCTTCGCGATAGAGCACAAAGAAGAGCGAAAGATAGGCCAGAGCAGAGCCGGTCTCGCTCTGAGCCAGGATCAGGAGGATGGGGAGGAAGATAATGCCCAGAGCCTTGTAATAATTCTGACGGGAGGCATTGAGATTAAACTCATAGCCTGAGAAGAGCTTGGCAAGCGCCAGAGATGTTGCAAACTTGGCAAACTCCGCAGGCTGAAGACTTACGGGACCGAGCTTTATCCAGGAGTGGGAGCCCTTGATGTCGGGAGCAATAAAGATTGTGACCACCAATAGCCCCATCATACAGATGTATATCGGATAGGCATATGTATCATAGACTCTCGGGTCAATGAGCAGGATGCCCAGACCCAGAAGGAGGGAGAGCCCTATCCAGCATATCTGCTTCCCGGAAAATTCGTCGAAGGAGAATATGCTTGCATGGTCAAAGTCGTATGAAGCAGCATAGATGCTTATTGCCCCTGCTATGACCAGGATGAGATAAATAAAGACCGTGACCCAGTCGACATAGCGGAAGACTGAGCCGGCTCCGACGGGTTGCCCCGGACCCGAGGTGTGATAGAGATTATCAGTATTTGTACTCACTTAACTGCTGGGTAGAAGCGTTGAGCATCGCAGTCTCCACCCCCTTGCGGGCATCAGAGATTTTGCGATTGAGATATTTTTCAATAATAAGAGAGCCTATGGGGACACCGTAGGTGGCGCCCCAGCCGCCATTTTCCACATAGACAGCCACGGCGATCTGAGGGTCTTCATAGGGAGCAAAGCCCATAAAGGCCGAGTGGTCCTTGCCGTGGGGGTTCTGGGCCGTACCGGTCTTGCCGGCTACTTGGATGTCAGGGAGATTGGCAGCGTGGCAGGTGCCGCCGGTTACCGCCATCCTCATACCCTGGGCCACATAGGGATAATATTTGCTGTCAATGGTCGGAAATCGTTTTTCGCGATATTCAGGGGCAATGACAGTATCCTCGATCTCTTTGACCACATGTGGTGTGATAAACCAGCCGCGGTTAGCTATGGTGGCGCATAGATTGGCAATCTGGAGCGGGGTGGCACTGACCTCACCCTGACCGATTGAGACGGAAATAACCGTGTTGGCACTCCAATGGCCGTCGCCATATGCTTTGGAATAATAATTGGCATTGGGGAGGAAGCCGCGGATCTCACCGGGGAGGTCGATGCCGAGCCGGTAGCCATATCCCATGGAGACGAGATGGTTTTTCCACACCTCAAAGGCGTTATTGACCGAGCCATATTTTGAGCGCTTGTCGATCATATATTTAAAGCCCCAGCAGAAATAGCCGTTGCATGAGGTTTGGAGGGCCGGCAGGAGGGGCAGGGGGGAGGCGTGACCATGACAACCGACGCGCAAGCCGCCATTGACATATCCTCCATGGCAGGGGAAGCGGGTGTCGGGTGTGATAATTCCCTCCTGGAGAAAAATCAGGGCCTGGGACGGCTTGAAGGTTGAGCCAGGGGGATAGAAACCGGCGATAGAACGGTCGTTGAGGGGGCGATGTGGAGTGTTCATCAGCATCCGGTAATTTTTGCCTCGGTCGCGTCCCACGAGTAGCGACGGGTCATAGTTGGGCGATGTCACCAAGGCGAGCACCTCGCCTGTCTTGGGCTCGATGGCAACAATTGCTCCGAGCTTATTGACCATCAGGCTCTCGGCATATTGCTGAAGCTCTATATCGATGGAAAGCTTGAGATTGCGACCACTGACAGCCTCCACATCGTGGCGACCATCCTCATACCGGCCTTGTATCTGGCCGCGAGAGTCGCGGATGAGAATTTCAGTGCCCTTGCGGCCGCGAAGAAATGTCTCATAGCTTTTCTCCACGCCGTTGTCGCCGGTATAGTCGCCGGAAGCATAATAGTCGTCGCGCTTGATGTCGTCGCGGTTGACCTCGCGAATATTTCCGAGGACATTGGCGGCACAATGGTAGCCGTAGTCGCGGACGATGCGCTTCTGGATATAGAAGCCGGGATAGCGATACATCTTCTCCTGGAGGCGCCCATAGTCTTCAGGAGCAAGATTGGTGAAGAGGGTCTGAGGCGAGTAGGATGAATAGCCGGGATTGGTCTCGCGGTTAGTTACGTCGTTCCAGCGGGCACGGAATTCGTCAAGGGTGATACCGATAGCGCGGCTCATGTCGAGGGTGTCAAACTCTTCGACATCGCGCTTGATAAACATTATGTCATAAGCGGGCTGATTGAAAACCACAATGTTGCCATTACGGTCGTAGATGGTGCCGCGCGAAGGATAGATAGTCTTTTTGAGGAAAGCGTTGGAGTCAGCGTAGGCTTTGTATTTCTCATCGGCCACCTGGAGGTCAAAGAGCCTCAACAGATAAATGACCAGGATGATGAGAAAAAATCCACCGATGACGTATTTGCGCTTCTCGAGGTTATAATCTTTTCTCACGACGATGGACGGTAATAAAATCGAGGGCCACTATGAGAGCTGTAGTGAGAAGGGTAGAGCCCACGATGATGAGGAGAATTTTTACGGGGTCGAAAAATGTGAAGGAGTCGGCCAGAGTCACTACGGTGGAGAATATCGCCGTAAGGGTCAGTGCATATCGGATAAAGACACCGGGGCCGAGCGACTCGATGGACGGACGCGACTCGGTCATTTCATCTTCGCGGTTGAAATAAAGGCGTATGACGGGATGGCGCAGAGCGGCCATTATGGTGCATCCGAGGGCATAAAGGCCGGCGGTGTCAGAGAAGATATCCACAAATAGACCCAGGAAGAAGGCGATGGATATATAGGCGCTCCTGTTTATGGTAAGAGGCAAGGTGATAAGGAGATAAATAAACACGAAGGGAACCGCCACACCAAATAGGCAGATGTGGTTAAACACCACTACCTGACACATCACAAGGATGACTGCCAGGATGAAGTAGAAGAATGCGGTGCGGGTCACGGCGGCGGTCAGTGGTTAATTTATTTATTATCAGTTGCGGGGCATGGAGGTCTTTCGCTCGGTGGCTCCGTCATCTTCCACCACCTTGAGTTCGTCAGCCAGAGAGTCGATGATGACACGGACTGTCGACAGAGTGGTGAAATCTGTGGCGAGACGCACTCTAAGGGTGCGGAAATTCTCTTCATGGGCTGCGATGCGGTCCATGACTATGCCCACCATCACACCTTCGGGAAAGACCGAGGAGAAGCCGGAGGTGACCACAGTGTCGCCGGGCGAGAAGACAGCATGGCGCGGAAGCTCTTCGAGGAGCGCCTCATTGGGATTTTGGCCGTCCCAGACGAGGGAGCCCACAATGGTCTGCCCCTTGATTTTGCACGACACGCGCAGGTAAGGATTGAGGAGTGATATCACCCTGGCAGTGTGGGGACCCACGACATTGACGATTCCCACAATGCCATTGGCATCAATAACACCCATCTCCGGACGCAGGCCATCTTCCGACCCCCTGTCGAGGGTGATATAGTTGGTCGGGCGGTTGACAGTGTTGTTAATCACGTGGGCAACCTCGAAGGAGTAGCGCTGAAGAGCGGAGTCGAGGCGCGCTGTGTCGGCATATTCTTTGGCGCGATAATCATCGAGCTGCCCTTTAAGGGAAAGGATTTCCTGTGAGAGGCGGGCATTAGACTGCTGAAGGTCTTCGTTGATTTCGCGAAGATAGAAATATGACGTCACGGAGTTGACCGCAGAATAGAGAGCCCCGCTTAGAGCATTGGCGCTCGTCAGATAGAAATGGCGCTGGAAAGGATTGCGCGAGAGCAGGAGCCAAAGCGATGCCGCCACATAGATCACGAAGAGGATCCATGCGGAGTAACGCAATATAAAGCGGTAGAGATTATGCACTTATCGGATGAGGAACGAGAAGCGATCGACATTCTTGAGGGCAACTCCGGTGCCTTTCGAGACTGCAAGGAGGGGGTCCTCAGCCACATGGAACTGGATGCCGATCTTGTCGGTCAGGCGCTTGTCGAGGCCACGGAGGAGGGCACCGCCGCCAGCGAGATAGATGCCGTTTTTAACGATGTCGGCATAGAGTTCGGGGGGAGTCTGTTCCAGAGCCGAGAGCACGGCGGCCTCAATCTTGGAGATTGATTTCTCGATGGAATGGCTTATCTCCTGATATGAGACCGAGACCTCCATAGGCAGGGAAGTGGAGAGGTTGGGGCCATGGACGATATAATCAGCAGGCGGTTCATCAAGCTCGGTAAGTGCAGAGCCTACGTTCATCTTGATCAGCTCGGCGGTGCGCTCGCCGACAATGACGTTGTGGACACGGCGCATATGCTCGCGGATATCCTCCGTGAGGTCGTCGCCGGCTATCTGGATGCTCTTGTTTGAAACGATGCCACCGAGAGAGATAACGGCAATTTCAGTGGTGCCACCACCTATATCTACAATCATATTGCCTTCAGGCGCCACCACATCGATGCCTATACCGAGAGCCGCAGCCATTGGCTCATATATCATGTAGACGTCGCGACCGCCCGCATGCTCCGAAGAGTCGCGGACAGCGCGTATCTCAACCTCGGTGGATCCGGAGGGTATGCCGACGACCATACGCATCGAGGGGCTAAACCAGCGGCTCTTGCTCGAGGCTTTCTCCACGAGGCCGCGGATCATCATCTCGGCAGCGTTGAAGTCGGCGATCACGCCCTTGCGCAGGGGGCGGATGGTCTGGATGCCGGCAGGTTCTTTGCCGCGCATCTGCTGGGCTTCTTTACCGACGGCTATGAGTTTGCCGGTGCGGGTCTCGATAGCCACGATAGATGGCTCATCGATAACGATTTTATCGTTGTGGATTATGATGGTATTGGCCGTGCCGAGGTCAATAGCAATTTCTTTAGTAAGTGAGAAAATTCCCATTTCAGGAATGAATATTATGGGGTTAGGGGGGAAGAAAAGAGTCTTAATGTTTGAAATGGCGGAAACCGGTCATTGCCATTGCAATGCCATTTTCATCGCAATAAGCTATGGAGTCGTTGTCGCGGACAGAGCCACCGGGCTGGACTATGGCGTCGATACCTGCCTTGTGAGCAATCTCCACGCAGTCTGCAAAGGGGAAGAAAGCGTCGGAAGCCATGACTGCGCCCTTAAGCTCGAAGCCAAAGGATTTGGCTTTGTCGATGGCCTGACGGAGTGCATCTACGCGCGAGGTCTGCCCTACGCCCGAGGCTATGAGCTGACATCCGGAGGCGAGGACGATGGCGTTGCTCTTGGAGTGCTTCACTATCTTGTTGGCAAAGAGGAGGTCGGCCACCTTATCGGCGGGGATGGGAGTGGTGGTGACGCAGCGGAGGTCATCGGGGGTCTCTATCTTGAGGTCACGATCCTGGACGAGGGCGCCGTTGATGACCGAGCGGAACTGACGGGTGGTCTTCAGAGGCGATTTCTGGATGAGGATAATGCGATTTTTCTTCTGCTGGAGGATAGCGAGAGCTTCAGGGTCGTAGGCTGGAGCAATTATCACCTCAAAAAAGATTTTCCCAACTTCTGAGGCAGTAGCGGCATCGAGGGGACGATTGGCGATAAGCACCCCGCCGAAAGCGCTGACGGGGTCGCCTGCGAGAGCGGCTGTCCAGGCCTCGGGGAGGGTAGGGCGGGTGGCCACACCGCAAGCGTTATTGTGCTTCAGTATAGCAAAAGTGGGATCCTGACCCTCAAATTCGCTCATAAGAGCCACTGCGGCATCGATGTCAAGGATATTGTTGTAAGAAATCTCCTTACCATGAAGCTGGGTGAACATTGCGCCGAAGTCGCCGTAGAAACGAGCGCTCTGATGAGGGTTTTCGCCATAGCGGAGCGACTTGTCGCCATCGAGAGCCACGCGCATGGCAGCTGTGGCGGGAGTCTCCTCCGGGGCAGATGAGGCAAACCAGTTGAAGATATGTGAGTCGTAGCCCGAGGATACAGCGAAGGCTTCGGTTGCGAGGCGGCGGCGCTGGTCGAGGGTGGTGGTAGCGCCCTGCTTTTCGAGGATATCGGCCAAAATGGGATACTGAGCCTTAGAGGCTACGATAGCTACATCAGCAAAGTTTTTCGCGGCGGCGCGGATGAGTGAGATGCCGCCTATATCGATCTTCTCGATGATGTCAGCGGGAGAAGCACCCGAGGCAACGGTGTCCTCGAAAGGATACAGGTCGACGATGACAAGGTCTATCGAAGGAATTTCATACTGAGCTTGCTGAGAGACATCGCCCTCATTGTCGCGACGGGCAAGGATGCCGCCAAAAACCTTAGGGTGGAGAGTCTTGACGCGACCGCCGAGGATTGAGGGGTAACCGGTGAGGTCTTCAACGGCATCACATTCAAAGCCAAGGCTTTCGATGAAGGAACGTGTGCCCCCGGTAGAGAGGAAACGCACCCCGTCGGCAGCGAGGGCGCGCAATATGTTATCGAGCCCGTCTTTGTGGTAAACAGAGACGAGAGCAGTCTTAATCTTGATGCTATCTGACATAAGAAACTTATAAGCTTGAGAAATGATTTGCAAAGGTACGAAAAAAAGAGAAATTACCTTAAAGATTTTCTCCACTTTTTCTGCATTTTTTTCTTCACAAAACTTTTATCAGAGTGTTAGTGCAGTTCATCAAGGCCTATTTCTGACATCGAGGGAAGCGCGTCAGGCGCAGTGGGCCATTATAGCTATTAAACTTTGCCGACGAAGATATTACTCTAAAAGTCGCTATGTCAATTCAATAATTTCGGCACGGTCAAGACCCAAAGCATCCAGGGGAATAATTATGAGGCGACCGGAGGCGAGTGTAAAAACTAAATTATTGCCTATAAGTTTCTTATCTGAAACATCTGTTGAGCGAAAGTGCTCCGGAGCATGGGGAGATTTTTCTTCGCTTTCAGCAATATATTGTAATAAAAGGGTCCCGTCGGAGAAAATTTCGGCTGTGTGGGGGAGGGTGGTGGCCGTGGCCTCGGGAGAGAGGGCTATTGAAAAGTAGACCATGGCGATTACCATCGGGGCTGCGACAAAAATGACCATCAACGCCACCAGAGCGAGGCGCAGGTCGGCGAGAGCAAGCGCCAGGACTACGAGGCCGGTTGCCACAGCTATTGTAATGGCTATGGCAGTCCGCCCCATCCCGGGCCGGAGGATGGCACAGCGGAAATAGGTTGCGGGGGCAACTCTAAAGGGTGCTGAGGGACCGGCAGCAGGAATGGAGCGGGCAAGCAAAGCCATTGAGCAGGGGAAGGGGAGGTATTAATCCTCAAGGGCGTGGATCACGAGGCCGGAGCGGAGCTTGGGCTCAAACCAGGTGGTCTTGGGGGGCATGATATTGCCGGTATCGGCAATATCCATCAGTTGCTTCATCGACACGGGATAGAGAGCGAGAGCCATGGCCATCTCACCGGAGTCGACGCGGCGGCTGAGCTCTCCAAGGCCACGGATACCGCCTACGAAGTCGATGCGCTTGTCGGAACGGAGGTCGGTGATGCCGAGGATGTCGCGTAGGATAAGGTCGGAGGAGATTGTCACGTCGAGCACACCGATGGGGTCGGAGTCGTCATAGCGCCCCTCTTTAGCTGTAAGGCTATACCAGTGACCACCGAGATAGAGGGCAAAATTATGAAGGGCAGAGGGATGGTAAATTTCTGTCCCCTTATCTTCTACAGTGAAGTTTTCAGAGAGGCGGTTGAGAAACTGCGCGGGGGTAAGACCATTAAGGTCTTTCACCACACGGTTGTAGTCAATGATCTTGAGATGCGAGGCAGGAAAGGCTACTGCAAGGAAGTAGTTATACTCCTCATCGCCCTTATGATCGGGATTGTTTTGGGCTTTCTCGGCGCCCACGAGGGCAGCGGCGGCTGTGCGATGATGGCCGTCGGCAATATATAGAGCAGGGATTTTGTCGAAGGCTGCCGTGATGCGCTCGGTCAGAGCATCATCTTCGACCACCCAAAATGAATGGCCGAAGCCATCGCCCTGGGCAATGAAGTCATATTCCGGCTCTCCTTTGGTCACAGTGGCGATAATCTCCTCCAGCTCGGGATTGTCGGGGAAAGCAAAGAAGACCGGCTCTATATTGGCGTTATTGATGCGGACATGCTTCATGCGGTCCTCTTCCTTGTCGCGTCGGGTAAGCTCATGCTTCTTGATGCGTCCGCTCATATAGTCGTCGACCCAAGCGGCAAGTACGATACCATACTGAGTCCGGCCATCCATCGTCTGTGAATAAATATAATAATGAGGCTTATCATCTTTCACAAGCCAGCCCTGGTCCATAAAGTTGTGGAAATTGGCCACAGCTCGGTCATATACCTTGGGGTCGTGTTCATCGGTTCCGGGCTCAAAGTCAATCTCGGGCTTGATGATATGGTAGAGGCTCATGGGATTGCCCTCGGCTTCGTCGCGGGCCTCCTGAGAGTTGAGCACGTCATAAGGCCGCGATGCCACCTGTTCCACAAGGTTGCGCGGGGGACGGATACCCTTAAATGGTTTTACTTTTGCCATGTCTGATTAAGTGTTTTTTATGGTATATATGAAGGGTAGGGGGGGAGAAATCAGGCTTTGGTAAAGGAGGAGGTGCGCAAGATGGTCTGCTCGCGGTCGGGGCCGATTGATACGATGGTGATAGGGGTCTGAAGTTCCGTCTCAAGGAAGTCTATGTAGGCCCTGAAGTTGGCAGGGAACTCGTCGGGGCTCTTCATCTTTGTCATATCGGTCTTCCAGCCGGGGAGAGTCACGTAGACAGGCTCAATGTCGATCCCATCGAGGGTGTAAGGGAAGTCGGTGGTCTCGATGCCGTTTATGCGGTAAGCCACGCAGGCTTTAATCTCGTCAAAGTCGTCGAGCACATCGCTTTTCATCATGATGAGCTGAGTCACACCATCGATCATTATAGCGTATCGCAGGGCCACGAGGTCGATCCATCCGCAGCGGCGCTCGCGGCCGGTAACGGCTCCATATTCGTGGCCAAGGTCGCGGATGCGCTGGCCGGTGGCGTCGTGGAGCTCGGTGGGGAAAGGACCCGAGCCTACACGGGTGCAGTAAGCTTTGAAGATGCCATAGACTTCACCTATTTTATTAGGTGCCACTCCGAGCCCGGTGCAAGCCCCCGCGGCAACCGTGTTGGAAGAAGTCACGAAGGGATAAGAGCCGAAGTCAATATCGAGCAGCGTCCCCTGAGCGCCCTCGCAGAGCACGCTTTTACCCTCTTTGAGGAGCGAATTTACGAGATGTTCGGAGTCAACGATATCATAATCCTTCAGATACTCAATAGCCTCAAGCCACGCTTTCTCGGCCTCGGCAATGTCAGGGGTCTCTCCCATTGAAGCGAGCTGGTCGAGATGGCGATTGCGCGCGGCAGCGTAGCGGTCATTCCAGTCGGGGAGGAGAGCGTCGCCCAGGCGGAGACCGTTGCGGGAAATTTTGTCGGTATATGTCGGGCCGATGCCTTTACCGGTGGTGCCAATCTTTGCACCCCCTTTGGCGCGCTCGGAAGCTGCGTCGAGGAGGCGGTGAGTGGGCATGATAAGGTGGGCTTTACGCGATATTTTCAGCACTTTAGTGAGGTCTATACCCGAAGCGCGGAGCTCCTCGGCCTCCTGACGGAAAAGGACCGGGTCAAGCACCACGCCATTGCCGATTATGTTGATTTGGCCATCCTGGAAAATACCGGAAGGGATGGAGCGGAGCACATATTTCTTACCTTCAAATTCGAGGGTATGTCCGGCATTTGGACCGCCCTGGAAGCGGGCCACAACATCGTAGCGAGGAGTGAGCACGTCCACTACCTTGCCTTTGCCTTCGTCGCCCCATTGGAGGCCGAGCAATACGTCAACTTTCATTGTAATATAATGGTGATGAGATGGTTGATTTTTATCGGTTTAAGATTGTTTTTGAGAGGCTTTTTCCTTTTGCTTGCGACACTTGGCGCAGAGGCCAAAGAAGGTGAGAGCCACGTCGGAAGCCTCAAATGATGAGGGTAGGGCGAAGCCCTTTCCGGCCAGAGAGGAGAGAGTGAGCTCCGGCATGGCAGTCTCGGCCACACGACCGCAAGAGGTGCACACCAAATGATTGTGGCGACGGCGGGTACGGCTATTTCCGGCCAGCGCCATAGAGCGCTCAAAGAGAGCCGATCGATGATCGATACAGAGCTTGACCAAAATACCGGCCTTAACAAAGGATGTCAGGGCAGAGTAAATGGTGGCTGCGCTGAAATGATTGCCGTCGGCGAGAAGCGATTTCTCAAGGTCGGCAGCAGAGAAGTGTCCTTTGAGACTTATGGCCGATGCGAGTATGGTTTCGCGCTCCATAGTCCGCCGCAAACCGTTGTGGTCTATGAAGTCGTTCCAAAGCTGGGAAGCTTTCTTCAATGCTCTTATCTGACTCATTGCGCCACAAAATTAGTAAAATTTCCTAAACGGGATGAAAAGTAATGATAAAATGCGCAAAATTCGTCGGTCTATCGACCGAGAAGCGCCACGGGAAGAGCCGAGACTTTAACCTCAGCATTTTGCCCATAATCACTATTATGTTAAATAAAGCAGAGGCAAAAGGTAAATCAGATATTTTGATTACGCCAAGATCCATTACTTCACATATTCAAATTTCACCACTTATTCGACACTATACATATATGTCGTCATATGTTCCGGAGTCGCCTTCAAGGTGAAAAATTAATTGAATTTTGACAGGTGAAAAACTATCATTACACATATTTATCAATATAGATTGAAAAGCTTCTGCTTTCGACCAATCAAATTACTTCCTGACGCAATTTCTCCTCTTGGTTTAAGCGCAGAGACGGCCTACCGAAGCTTACGCATAAACACTCAAAAAGGAATGCGGAGGAAAAGACTCTATGAATTTTCCCCTCAGCCGAGCCAGGGAGTCTGCGTGAGAGAGTTATGGACACCACGGGGGCGGACTTTTTTATTGCGGACAGATAAAAAAATAATCGATTAATGATAGCTAAGTTACGATGAAACGAACAATAATCGAGGAAAAATAAATTTGTCGGGATAGTGAAAAATAGTTAACTTTGCCCTGCAAAACTGCTATGAACCTCATTCAGCGACATATCCAATATCTGGTGGCTACCACCGATTGTGTGATCCTCCCCGGCTGGGGTGGATTGATAGCTGTGCATACCCCTGCCGAGGTGACTGAAAATAGCTGTTTTATTGCTCCGCGCCGCTTAGTGGTCTTTAATCCTTCGCTTTGTCACGATGATGGCAGATTAGCCATGTCGGTATCGCGCCGCCAACATATTCCCTATGAGAAAGCGCGAGCCGAGATCGCGGCCGAGGTTGATGCCATGCGCGCGGAATATGAAGCTACGGGAATGGTGACCATTCCACGCATAGGCTCTTGGCGTCGATCTCAAGAGGGGTCGATGATCTTCACTGCCCATCCCGGTGGAGTGGCTGCTGCCCGCTATGCATACCTCCCTGCCCTCCCCTTGCCTTATGCGGCCACGGAATCGCAGACAGAAGAGGAGGTGCCGGATGTCAACATCATGAGATACCGGCGCGATGGCTTGGGATGGAAGATTCTCCGCTATGCGGCTTTGCTCGCCATCCTCCTCGGCTTGACACTTACCCTCTCCACGCCTATCAATGTCAGCTTCCACGATCGCCCCGACTTCGCTTCTTTGGGAGCTCAACCCTCATTCAATACTTCTGTCGAAGAGACAGAAGAGACCGATTATCCTCCACTGGTAATCGCTCTTCCCGACTCAGCTCTCGCAGTGGCTCCCGTCGCGGCCAAAGTAGCATCCGAGACTCCCCAAGAGCCGAGATGTTACCTTATCATAGGCTCATTCCCCTCCCTCACTGCCGCTGAGCAATGGATCACAAAGCGTCCTGAGACCGGCCTTGAGATAATTGAGCACAAGGGTAAATATCGTGTCTATGCCGCCACCGGGCAGACTGTTGAGGAAGCAATGGCATTGAAAGCCGACAAGGAGTTTGCTAAGCGCCATCCCGATGCCTGGGTCTACTGCCGTCGCAGCAGATAAATGGCCATTGAACCATCTTCTCCGGCTCCCCCCACCTGCCCTCCCCCATGACTAACACTCTCGCTATGAAGACCTTTCACGACCTTATAACAGAGCGCCGGAGCATCCGCCGCTACACTTCCCGACCTATCGATGCCGACGATGTCCGCCTGATCCTTGAGGCAGCATTGATGGCACCGACCTCCAAGAGCACCCGTTCATGGCAGTTTGTATGTATCGACGACCCTGATACCCTCCAGCGCCTCGCCGACTGCAAACCCGCGGGAGCCGTCTCTCTGAAGAATTGTCCGCTTGCAATAGTGGTCACCGCCGACCCTTCCAAGAGCGACCCCTGGATAGAAGATGCCTCAATTGCAGCTACCTATATGCAACTTCAGGCGGCCGACCTCGGTCTCGGGAGCTGCTGGGTGCAAATCCATGGACGTCAGACAGCTGACGGCACTCCTTCCGATGAGTTTGTGACCTCACTGCTCGGAATGCCTAAGACTCTCCCGGTGCTCTGCATCCTCACCATAGGTCACCCCGACGAGAAGCGTAATCCTCAAAATCTCGAAAAACTCGCCTGGGAGAAAGTCCACATCGGTCAATGGCATCCGGAACAGATCGATTGAAGACCACTATTGTCGGCGCAGGAAATGTGGCCTGGGGGCTTGCCCCGGCTCTCGTCAAGGGTGGCGAAGTGGAGATTGTCCGCGTAGTGGCCCGCTCGGAAGAGAGTGCTCGGAAGTTGGCCCGGCATCTCGGCCCGGAGGTAGAAGCCACCGCCGACACTTCACTGGCCGATAAAGGGGTTGACCTCGTGATTGTGGCCGCCTCCGACTCGGCAATAGCCGAAATAGCAGCCACCTGCCCCGATTCACAGGCCATATGGGTCCACACCTCGGGAGCAGTAGAGATGGCCGCTCTTAGGACGGCCACCCGGCGCTGCGGAGTGATTTATCCGATGCAGACCTTTACACGAGAAGTGGAGGTCGATCTATCGGGGTCACCTATTTATATTGAGGCGAGCGATGAAAGAGTGGAAGCAGCCCTGACGCTTGTAGCCCGCAGTATTACCTCGAGAGTGGGACACGCAGATTCTTCAGGGCGTCGCAGACTTCATTGCGGAGCAGTCTTTGCCTGCAACTTCGTCAATCATCTCTGGACAATATCAGATGAGATCGCCCGCGAAGCAGGAGGCTCATTCTCCGACTATCTCCCGCTTATCAACGAGACACTCCGCAAAGCCGGAGAGATAGGCCCGGAGGCCGCCCAGACCGGGCCGGCACGTCGCGGCGCCAATGCTGTTATGGAGAGCCATAAAGCCCTCCTCGATCCCCTACAGAAAGAAATATATAATATCATATCCAGATCAATTACTCAAAAATATCCCCTCTCTTGAGCTTATGAGCAAGATTGACTACGACCTGACCCGCATCCGCGGAGTGGTGTTTGATATCGACGGTGTCCTGTCTCCGGCCACGATACCGATGGATGCCGAAGGGACACCCCTGCGAATGGTCAATGTCCGAGACGGCTATGCCTTGCAGCTTGCTGTGAAACAGCAGCTTAATATAGCCATCATGACTGGAGCCGACTCCCGGGCCGTAGAGGTAAGATATTCCGGATTGGGAATAACCGACATCTTCACTAAGGCTTCCGATAAGCTTCCCTTGCTCCATAAGTGGATGGAAACCAATGGGCTGGAGCCCGGAGAGGTGGCCTTTATGGGCGATGACATCCCCGACCTCCGGGCTATGCGCGAGGTTGGCCTTCCCTGCTGCCCTGCCGACGCATCGCCAGATGTCAAGGCCATTGCGCGCTACATCTCGCCTGTGAGCGGGGGGTATGGTGCGGGGCGCGACCTCCTGGAGCAAATTCTCCGCGCTCAGGGTCACTGGATGGCCGATGCTAAAGCCTTTGGATGGTAACTCCCATTTTATTACGACTATGAACAACCCTCTCCATAACCTCGACCGATACGAAATAATTCTGGCGAGCGCCTCACCGCGCCGCCGTTCTTTGCTGGCCATGCTCGGCCTCCCCTTCACAATCGCCGGGCCATGCGATATAGAAGAAACATACCCTACCGATACTCCCGCCGTAGAGGTGGCTCCCTATCTTGCGCGCCTCAAGAGCGAGGCTTATGCTCCGGAGGGCAACCAACTTATAATCACGGCCGATACGGTAGTTGTGGCTCCCGACGGTGCTGTGTTGGGCAAGCCCCGGGGCGAAGCCGATGCCCGGATGATGCTCAGGAGGCTTGCCGGAGCACCTCATCAGGTGGTGACCGGAGCAGCGGTGTCCACGGCAGAGCGTCGCGAAGTGATTTCGTGTACCACCACCGTAGTGTTTGCCCCGCTCTCAGAAGATGAAATTGATTACTATCTCAGTCAATATCAACCCTTTGACAAGGCCGGAGCCTATGGTATTCAGGAATGGATAGGCGCGGCAGCCGTTGCATGCATAGAGGGATCGTATTACAACGTCATGGGACTCCCCGTCCATCGCCTCTACACCCTCCTGCGCGATAAATTCTGAGCCATCACTTCCCGGCTTTTCCCCACGTCAGGAAGAGCGAAAAAGCCGCAAAAGCTTTGCCTTTTGCGACTTTTTTATTATCTTTGCACGAATAGACCTTTTATGAGCTTCAAGTTACAGTCACAATATAAACCCACGGGAGATCAGCCTCAGGCTATCGACCAGCTCGTGGCAGGAGTGGAGGCCGGCGCCCCAGCCCAGACCCTTATGGGCGTCACGGGCTCGGGCAAGACCTTCACTATGGCCAACGTCATAGAGCGCGTTGACCGCCCTACACTCATCTTAAGCCACAACAAGACCCTCGCAGCCCAGCTTTACAGCGAGATGCAGAGCTTCTTTCCCGACAATTCGGTGCAATATTTCGTATCGTATTACGACTATTATCAGCCCGAGGCATATATCCCCTCAGTCGATAAATATATCGAGAAAGACCTGATGATAAATGATGAGATAGAGCGCTTGCGACTGGCCACCGTCTCGGCGCTCCTCTCGGGGCGCAAGGATGTGGTGGTGGTCAGCTCTGTCTCCTGTCTCTACGGCATGGGCAATCCCGAAGACTTCAATTCCAATGTAGTCTCGATCCACACGGGTCAGAAGATAAAGCGCAACGTCTTCCTCCGCACCCTTGTCGACTCCCTCTACTCGCGCAATGAGACCGAACTCGGCCGGGGGACCTTCCGCGTCAAAGGCGACACCGTAGACATTTATCTTGCCTATGAAGACATTGCGCTGCGGGTGATGTTTTGGGGCGATGAGATCGAGAGTATATCGACATTTTACCCTCAGGACAATGTGCCTCTGGGCAAGCACGATTCATTCAACATCTACCCGGCCAACCTCTTCGTGACCTCCCCTCTTAGAATGGCGGCCGGTCTCAATCAGATATCTATCGACCTTGGGACCCAGGCCGTGAACTTCGAACTCCAGGGCAAGCTCCTTGAGGCCCAGAGGCTTCGCGAGCGGGTGACCTACGATATTGAGATGATGCGTGAAGTGGGCCACTGCCCCGGCATCGAAAACTATTCACGATATTTCGACGGCCGCCAGAAAGGAGCCCGGCCCTTCTGTCTCCTCGACTATTTTCCCCGCGACTTCCTGACCATCATCGACGAGAGCCATGTGACCATCCCGCAGATACGCGCTATGTATGGCGGCGACCTCTCGCGCAAAAACAATCTCGTCGACTATGGTTTTCGCCTTGATGCCGCTCTCGACAATCGCCCTCTGAAATTTGAGGAGTTCAGTCAGATGACCGGCCAGACCATATATGTCTCGGCCACACCTGCCGATTATGAGTTGCAGCAGAGCGAGGGCGTGGTGGTGGAGCAGATAATCAGGCCTACCGGCCTTCTCGATCCCGTGATAGAGGTCAGGCCATCGCTCAATCAGATCGACGACCTTATGGAAGAGATAGCCCGCCGATGTGAACGCAATGAACGCACCCTCGTGACGACGCTGACCAAACGCATGGCTGAAGAGCTCAACGACTATCTCCAGCGCCTCCAGATAAAGACCGCATATATCCACTCCGACGTTGACACCATCGACCGCATCCGCATCCTCGACGACCTCCGCGCCGGCGTCTATGATGTGCTTGTAGGTGTCAATCTCCTTCGCGAAGGCCTCGACCTGCCGGAGGTAAGCCTCGTGGCTATTCTCGATGCCGATAAAGAAGGGTTTCTCCGCTCCCATCGCTCGCTGACGCAGACCGTCGGACGCGCCGCCCGTAACCTCAACGGCCTCGTGATAATGTATGCCGACAAGGTGACCGACTCCATGCGTCTCACCATCGATGAGACCGAGCGCCGCCGCACTATCCAGCTCGCTTATAATGAAGAGCATGGAATTACCCCTACAGCTATCATCAAGGCTCGCCAGCGCATCATAGGCATGGACAAAGAGGCTGCCGAGGAGCGAAGCGGTATGAAGCCGGCACTGAAGAGCCGCCCATCCCACGAGAGTCCGGCCGTCAAGGCAGCAGAGGCCGTCATCGCCAAAGCCCGCAAGGAAGCCTCCGCATATCCCGACTTCGAGCGCGAGATGTCGACCGCCGTGGATATCGCCGCCGATCCCGTGGTGCCTTATATGACTTTAGGCGACCTCGAGCGCTCCATCACCCGTGCCCGCCAGCAGATGGTAGAGGCTGCAAAAAAGATGGAATTTATGGAGGCCGCCCGCCTAAGAGACGAGATTGTCAAGATGGAAGCTATCCTCGAAGAAAAGAAATCTCAGACCGATGGCAACAAATAATCCTACTGCAATTGATCCCCGTCGCGACCTCTCGCTCTTTCTCCCCACCTCGGTCAAGGAAATGAAGGCCCTGGGCTGGGACAGGCCCGACGTGGTTCTATTCTCGGGCGACGCCTATGTTGACCATCCTTCGTTTGGCGCTGCCGTCATCGGCCGTACTCTCCAGAAAGCGGGATATAAGGTAGCTATAGTGGCTCAGCCTAACTGGCAAGACGATCTCCGCGACTTCAAGAAGTTTGGCGAGCCGCGGCTCTTTTTCGGCATCTCTCCCGGAGCTATGGACTCGATGGTCAATCATTATACCGCCGCCCGTCGCCGACGCTCCGATGATGCCTATACTCCGGGCGGTCGCCATGGCGCCAGACCCGACTATCCATCGGTGGTCTACTCCCGTATTCTCCGCGACCTCTTCCCCTCGGCGCCTGTCGTTATCGGTGGCATTGAGGCCTCGCTCAGGCGGCTGAGCCACTATGATTACTGGCAAGACCGCCTGCGCCCCTCGATCCTGGCCGATGCTCAGGCCGACCTCCTGATCTACGGCATGGGAGAGAAAACCATCACCGAGGTGGCCCGCCGCCTTGATGAAGGTGTGCCCATAGGCTCGCTTACTGACTTGCGGCAGACAGCCTTGATCCTCCCGACTTCAGAGATGCCGTCTGCGTCAGACGAAAACAATATTATCCTCAACTCGTTCCCCGACTGCATCGCCGACCGTAAGAAGCAGTCGGCCAACTTCCGGCATATCGAGCAGCAGAGCAACCGCCTCGACGGGGGCGTTACCCTCTGGCAAGCCCTTGATGAGCGGCGGGTGGTGAAGGTCAATCCTATGCATCCGCCGATGACCACCGAAGAGGTGGATGCCACATTTGATCTCCCCTATACCCGCCTCCCTCACCCGAGATATTTCGGCAAGCCTATACCGGCATATGAGATGATACGCCACTCAGTATGCCTCCACAGGGGATGCTTCGGCGGGTGTGCATTCTGCACCATATCGGCCCATCAGGGAAAATTCATCGCCTCGCGGTCAAAAGACAGCATCTTGAAAGAGGCCGCGGCCGTGACCCGTATGCCAGATTTCAAGGGCTATATCTCCGACCTCGGAGGGCCCTCGGCCAATATGTATGGCCTCGGGGGTAAAGATAAGTCGATATGCGCCAAGTGTCTTCGGCCCTCATGCCTTCACCCTTCGCCATGCCCCAACCTCAATACCGACCATTCCCCCCTTCTCGACATCTATCACAGCGTCGATGCCCTGCCGGATGTCAAGAAATCTTTTGTAGGCAGCGGAGTGCGCTACGACCTCCCGATGCACCCCACCGGCGATAAGGCCATCGATGAGGCCAATGCCCGCTACAACCGAGAGTTGATTACTCACCATGTAAGCGGACGGTTGAAAGTGGCCCCCGAGCACACCTGCCAGAGGGTGCTTTCTCTGATGCGCAAGCCGTCGTTTGCTCTTTTCCATCGCTTCAAGGCACTCTTTGACCGGGTCAATGAGCGTGAGGGGCTCAAGCAACAGCTCATCCCTTATTTCATTTCCTCTCATCCGGGATGCACCGAAGAGGATATGGCCCTGCTGGCCGTGGAGACCAAAGGGCTCGATATGCATCTGGAGCAGATTCAGGATTTCACCCCCACTCCGATGACACTGGCCACGGAGATATATTATTCCGGTGTCCATCCTTACACCCTTGAGCCGGTCTACACCGCCACTACTCCTGAGGAAAAGCTCGCCCAGCGACAGTATTTCTTCTGGTATGACCGGACCTATCGCGAGTCAATCACCCGCTCGCTCCATCGCATCCATCGTCCTGACCTCATCCGGGAGCTCTTCGGAACCCGCTCATGGCATCCTGCGGCCCATGCGCCTAAGTCGGCTCGTCAGCCCCAGGCCCCTCGTACAAAGGGGCGCCATTCACCCCGACATAAATAATGTTTACTATCTATCATAGTTTCAACCCTATGCAACATTTCATCCACATCACCTCACTTGCAATGGCCACTGCTGCTACGCTTGCCTTAGCATCATGCGCAGGCTCCGACGGCGCCGGCAAGGAAGAGAAGGCGATGATTGACCGCCCCGACTTCCACCCGACCGACCGCCAGTATACCACAGAAGCCCTCGAGGCCTTCGGGCGCGTCGGCAACCCGGTGCTCTCCCCCGACGGGAGCAAAATCCTCTACTCCGTTTCTTATGAGAGCGTGGAGCAAAACCGCTCCAACGCTGACCTCTATGTGATGAACGCCGACGGCTCAGACGCCAAGCGCATCACAGCCACCCCCGAGAGCGAGGGTGGTGCCGTATGGCTCTCCGATGATAAGATAGCTTTCACCGCCCCTGTCGACGGCAAAGCCCAGATCTGGGTGATGAATGCCGACGGGTCGGGGCGCCGCGCCGTCAGCGATGTTGAGGGCGGTATAGGCGGCTTCCTCTTCTCCCCCGACGGCTCCAAGGTGGTGATGATAGGCACGGTGAAAAACACCCGCAATGCCGACGAACTCTATAAAGACCTCCCCAAAGCCACCGGCACCATCTATGACGACCTGATGTATAAGCATTGGGATGAATGGGTAACCGAAGTGCCCCATCCCTTTGTTGGCTCTTTTGACGGCAATAAAATCACCGACGTGTCTGATATTATGGCCGATGAGCCCTATGAATCGCCGATGAAGCCTTTTGGTGGCATCGAGAGCTTTGCCTGGAGCCCCGACTCAAAGAGCCTTGTCTACGTCTCCCGCAAGAAGACCGGCATGGAATATGCCATCTCCACCAACTCTGACCTCTATCTCTATGACCTCGAGAGCGGCCAGACCAGCAATCTCACTGAAGGGATGGGAGGCTATGACACTAACCCGGCCTTCGCGCCCGACGGCAAGTCGCTCGCATGGCTCTCTATGGAGCGCGACGGCTATGAAAGCGACAAAAACCGCATCATGGTGATGGACCTCGCCACCGGCACCAAGACCGATCTGACCAAAGACTGGGACTATACCGCCGACTCCTTTGCGTGGAGCCCCGACTCTAAGACAATCTTCTTCCTGGCGGCCAAAGGTGGTGTCATCCCCATGTTTGCTCTCGATGTGGCCTCTGCCACCGTCAAGGAGATCGCCGGTGGACGCTATGACTACGCCGCTCTCGCTCCGGCTGCAGATGGCAGTGTTTTCACCGTCCGCCACTCTATGATTGCTCCCAACGAGATCTTTGCCGTCAAGCCCGACGGCAGCGGAGTTGCCCAGCTCACCAACGTCAATACCGAGCTCCTTGCCGAGCTTGACATGCCCTCAGTTGACTCTGTCCTTGTCCCTACCACCGACGGCAAGCTGATGACCACTTGGGTGCTCTATCCTCCCAAGTTTGACCCCGAAAAGAAATATCCCGCGATCCTCTACTGTCAGGGTGGCCCCCAGAGTGCCGTCAGCCAGTTCTTCTCCTATCGCTGGAATGTGGCTCTCATGGCCGCCAAGGGATATATCGTCATATGCCCCAACCGCCGCGGTCTCCCCGGCTTCGGCACAGAATGGAACGAGCAGATCTCCGGCGACTATCCCGGCCAGAACATGCGCGACTATCTCTCAGCCGTTGACTTCATGAAGGAAAAGCCTTTTGTTGATGCCGAGCATATCGGCGCTGTAGGAGCCTCCTACGGCGGCTTCTCCGTCTACTGGCTCGCCGGCAACCATGATGGCCGCTTCGCAGCCCTCATTGCCCATGCAGGCATCTTCAACCTCGAGGCTCAATATCTTGAGACCGAAGAGATGTGGTTTGCCAACTGGGATCTCGGCAATGGCCTCGTTAACGCCCCTGCCGATAGTTCCGACGACCCCGACTATGGCGCATACTGGCGCAAAGACAATGCCGCAGCTCAGCGCTCCTTCGCAATGTCGCCCCACCGCTTTATTGATAAATGGGACACCCCCATCCTCATCACCCACGGCGAATTTGACTTCCGTATCCTCGCCTCTCAGGGCATGATGGCTTTCAACGCCGCTCGCCTCCGCGGTGTCCCCGCCGAGATGCTCATTTTC
>CAZAUV010000002.1:0-30754 GCA_964488335.1 uncultured Bacteroides sp. | reverse complement strand
CGCCGAATGCGGCAAGGCCGGGCTGGTGGTCGTGCTGGGCAAGCCCGGCGGCAAGACGGTGCTGCTGCGCGGAGATATGGACGCGCTGCCCATCACCGAGCAGGCGGATGTGGACTATCGCTCCGAGACGGACGGCATGATGCACGCCTGCGGGCACGATCTGCACACCGCAATGATGCTGGGCACGGCCAGGCTGCTGAAGAAGTCGCTCCCGCTGCTGAATAATAATCAATCGTAAAAGCTCACCGACGACGTGTCAAAGACCGCGCTTAAAAAGCTTCTCCCCACCCTCTCTCCCGAGGAGAAAGATGAGCTGCTCCTTGACCTCTACTCTGCCAGGGCAGAGGCCAAGGAATATCTCGACTTTTTCATTGACCCCGATATCGATAAGCTCCTTGACAAGACGACCAAAGAAATTGCCAAGGAAATCAATCGCCGCGCTAAACACAATTATCTCAAGCCACGCGTCAGCAGGGTCAGAGCCCTTATAAAGAAGGTGGCCACACTTAATCCCGGTCAGGAATATGTGGTGGAGCTAATGGTGAGAGCCATCGATGAAGCAGCTAAAGCCGGTAGCGGGTCATGGTTTTCGGATGCCCACGACAGCGCTTTCGCCCGTCTGCTGACCGATACGATAATGCTTGCGGATAAAGCAGGCATCCTTGCTCCTACAATCGAGAAACTCAACGCAATCATTGACCAGATGCCGGTCTCGGTCTTCCGCAATCCCGCCTCGCATTTCAAGAGCGTCTTGAAGACAGCCTTGTATAGCGCCCTCAACACTCTCACCGGCGAAAAGAAATAGCCACCGGCATCTCATCCCATCGTCGTCCCTTACGATAGTCGTCTCCTTACCGGAGGCGACTATTTTTTTACTTGACATTTATGTAGTCGAAACGTCGGTTTATCAACATAATTTCCCCGGCATCATGTCTGAGTGCCCGTGTGAATTTTATTAATCATAGAAAGGTGGCTTATAGGTAATATTTAATTAACGAAAGGAGGAGAGCCTCAAAAAGGGCTATCATTGACAATATATCATTAGATGGTCAGGAATGAGATAATTCGGAGCTAATTACGATCAGTTGGTTTTTATTCAATTCTCAGCCGGTTGAGCTTAAATCCGATCTATTTGGCCCAATAAGGAAAGAATAGGGTTAGCGCCAAACGTTAACAAAGGTTAAATCAAATAATTCATCAAACCTTATCAACTTTGTAATGTTATTGTAATGTGATTACCAAAGAGAAGAGTCTCGACAGCCGTTGTTACGTTTGTTAACAAGGCTTTTCAAAATCAAATTACGAATTTTGCAAACACGAATATCAAGGTTGCAAACACAAATCTAATTCAGGATTGAATAAAGATTGATAATGCAAACCAAGAAAAAAGCGCAAAATGCAAATGCAAATCACCGGATTTAGAATTAGTCGAGCTCCCGAAATTCACAAACCCACACAAGGTTGCAACGGCAAAGTTGGAGTTGCAAAATCGCCTTAAGAGAGGACAAACTAAAGCTTAATACTTTTTAACAATATAGCAAACCCACTCATCCCCAGATACTTATAAAAATCATCTAAAGTAAAGATTTAGAATTATAGGCAATAAGGTCGCAGACTGGAGCAAATTACTCCTATCTGCGACCTTATCTCGTTGATACCCACATAATCCGCTTCCCACTATCTCAATCATTGCTTCACCATCCCCCAACCTACCACTCCACCCCCTGGACACGACGATAAACATGAAGAATGTGCAAGCGCAAATGAGGGTCGAAAAGCCAAGACGATTTTTGCAAATGTAAATTGCAAACTGTGAATTTTTCTTTTACAATCGAAAATTTCATTTTACACACGAAAAATTTGCGTATTTAAAGAAAACATATTACATTTGCATCCGTAATCATCATTCCCTTCCCCGCCATGGATCTTGTTTCACGCCTAAAAAAATATATTGATCACACGGGACTGCCGGTAACACAGTTTGCCGATACCTGCTCCATCCCTCGCCCTACTATGTCGCAGCTTCTTAGCGGCCGCAATAAAAAGGTGAGTAACGAGCTTATTGCCAAACTCCATGATGCTTTTCCTCAGCTCAACGTCTTATGGTTGATGTTTGGCCAGGGAAGTATGCTCGTCAACGAAAATATCGCAGCCACGGAGCCTCAAAATGCCTCTTTTGAGGACCATAACCACTCACAAGAGCCAGAAATAGAGGCAATTGCAGGAGGCGTGCTTAACTTTGACCACGACAAGAAAATTTCATCAGATAATTTCAGGGCTCCCGCATCGCCACATCCGGCCACTCTTGAAAGCGATCATTTTGTTTCAGGCCCATCACCTCTGACATCTACCCCTCTCACTTCGGCCGGAAGTCAGCAGCCATCCATTCGACAAGCAAAAAGATCGCCAGCTGTCACTCAGGCCTCTCATCCACTGCAACCGACTTCCCGGACGGAGACCGCTCCGGGATGTGACGCATCAGAGAAGCCGGCATATATACCGGTCGATGCCGCCAAGCGGGTGGTCAACATTATTGTGTATTATTCTGATAATTCATTTCAATCCTTTGTCCCCGACAATAAACCGGCGGGAGTGGAAATCTGAGGATACAGGCAGTTGTCCTGACGTCTATAATCCGGCGACTCCTACAAAAACGGGGCCGATAAGGACTCCTTATTTATTAAGGTGTAAAAAAAGTGACTGTTATCTTTGGTCAAATCAAATTAAATCAATAACTTTGCACCTCGAAAGCGCCACCCAACGGCCTCTCGTCATCCATCAGAATAAAAATCAATAAGATACAAGGCAATGAAACGTACATTTCAACCCTCTAACAGAAAGCGTGTTAACAAGCACGGCTTCCGTGAAAGAATGTCGACCCCCGAGGGCCGCAAGGTGCTTGCTCGCCGTCGTGCCAAGGGCCGTCTCCGTCTTACTGTAAGCGAGAGCATCGCCTCCAAGTAATCGATATATTACTGATTACACGGTAAGACTCTTCGTCATTTCTTTCTTGACGGCAAGACACATCAACGCTGCTCCTCATCCTTGCGGAGCGGCGTTGTCAATTTTTCCCTCCTAATCCTTCCCTGATATGAACATAGCTATTGTGGGCACCGGATATGTCGGGCTCGTCACCGGCGCTTGCTTTGCCGAGATGGGAGCCGACGTGACCTGTGTGGATATTGATGCTGCAAAAATTGAAGGGTTGCGCAGCGGCATTATTCCTATTTATGAGCCGGGCCTTGACGATCTCGTGGCACGCAATAGAGCCTCCGGCAGGCTCCGCTTCACAACTGATCTCAGCGAGTGTATCTCCGATATAGAGATGTTGTTTTGCGCCGTCGGCACTCCCCCGGGCGAAGATGGGAGTGCTGATCTGAGCTATGTAGAGGCTGTGGCCCGCTCTTTCGGTCAGCTCATCACCGGGCCCTGCGTATTCGTCACCAAGAGCACCGTCCCGGTTGGCACCTCACGGATAGTGCGTGCCGCAATAGAAGAGGAGCTTGACCGGCGTGGTCTAAAGATAGATTTCGAGATAGCCTCCAATCCCGAATTTCTCAAAGAGGGAGCGGCAATAAAAGACTTCATGTCGCCCGACAGAGTGGTGATCGGCACCGAAGGTCCCCGGGCGCGCAGGCTTATGGAGCGTCTCTATCGCCCCTTCCTGCTCAACAATTTCCGGGTGATCTTTATGGACATTCCCTCGGCCGAGATGACTAAATATGCCGCCAATGCTATGCTCGCTACCCGCATCTCGTTTATGAACGAGATAGCCAATCTATGCGAGCAGGTCGGGGCTGATGCCTCGATGGTGCGCAAAGGGATTGGCTCAGATGCACGCATTGGTAACAAGTTTCTCTATCCGGGCTGTGGCTATGGCGGCTCCTGCTTCCCGAAGGATGTCCGTGCCCTTGCCACCACCGGTCGGCACCATGGGGTGACCATGACAATCATTGAGGCGGTAGAGGCGGCTAATGAGCGACAGAAAGCCGTGGTCTTTGAAAAGCTCACCGCGGCCCTCGGCTCGCTGCAAGGGAAACGCATAGCGCTCTGGGGTCTCGCTTTCAAACCCGAGACCGACGATATGCGGTGTGCTCCTTCGCTGACCACTATCCGTCTCCTCCTTGATGCAGGAGCATCTGTCACGGTCTATGACCCTGTGGCAATGGATGAGGCCGTGAAGGTATTGGGCGACACGGTTACTTATGCCCGCGATATGTATGATGCCGTAGTTGACGCCGATGCGCTCGCCCTTATGACCGAGTGGAAGGAGTTTCGCATTCCTTCATGGTCAGTCGTGGCTAAAGCCATGCGGGGCCGCGTGGTGATTGATGGCCGCAATATTTACGACGGCTCGGAACTCGCCGAAGCCGGACTCTCTTATATAGGAATAGGACGATGAACACCTCCCCTTCTCCCCTTCTGCTCCCCTCTTCCCTCGATGGCTTTGCCATCATCTTTGACCTTGATGACACCCTCTTTATGGAGGCCGACTTCGTAAGGTCGGCGCGCAGGGAGATAGCGCGTCGTCTCGCCGAGCGTTTCCCTTCGGAGCTCCCATCGGCCGAAGATCTTTTTGAGCTTATGGCCGACTGCCCTATCCACGGCCCCGGAGCCTTCGACAAGCTCTATGACTTCATCAGGATGAAAGCTCCCGAAGCGAGCCGAGTGGACACTGTCGACTGGATGCGACGCGTCTATCGCTCTCACCGGCCTGCGCTCAATCTCGATCCCTCCGTGGCAGCCACCCTCGCCACACTCAGGAAGCGCGGTGCCGTCTTAGGGCTTATTACCGATGGCCGGGTAGAGACCCAATCACTCAAATTCCACTCACTCGGACTAAGCGAATTCATATCTCCCGAGCTGGTGTCGATCTCTGAAGCCATAGGAGCCGACAAACATTCTCCTCGCCCCTTTACCCGCATGGAGCGTCTGACTCCGGGCGCCACCCGCCGCATCTATGTGGGCGATAATCCCGGGAAAGATTTCCTTCATCCAAAGGCTATGGGCTGGGACACGGTGATGATCGCCCACGGAGACGACTCCGATGCCATCTTCCGTGTCAAAGCTTCTGACCTCGGGGCAGAATATCTCCCCGCCTACACCATCGCAGCTCTTCGCGAGCTCCTTATCCTGCGCCGATAAGAGTTTCTTATCATAATGTCCTCCTCTACGAAATCGCCCTGACCGGGAAGCCGGTCAGGGCGATTTCGTAAGTAGGGGCATTCACAGAGTGGACGGGGCCCGATACTGACCTTTGCGGGAGGTGACGCGCCCGTAGGCGACGGCATGGGCCGGACACCGGTGGTAGCACGCAAGACAGGTGGCGCAATGAGGGCCCCATTGCGGGAGTCGCTCCCGGCTCATGGTGATATTCCCCAACGGGCACACCCGCGAACACGCCCCGCATCGTTTGCAGTCGCGCTCAATGACATGAAATGGTCGGGACGTCAGTAGATGACGGAGAAAAAACCGGCGTAGGATACCGCTCTTCAACCCGGGGAGAGCCCCGGCCACTACATCGGTGACCTCCTTACCGGCCTCAATATACTTCGCGATTACCTCTACCCGAGCGGGCGCCTCCCTCAATTTCTGCTCCTCCAGAGAATGGGAATCGGTATTCATCCCGGGAAAAATCACGTAGGTATTGGGCATCGTCACCGAGAAAGCGCCTTTAAGATGGCCTCCCCGGCTCTCTATCAATTCGCGGAAATGGCGGTCGGTCAATCCTATGTCGTCTCCGCAGGTAAGCACGAGGTAATGGATGGTGTCAGGGCTGAGAGTATGCCTCTCTATAACCTCCCTGACCACGGTAGGGATGCCCCATCCGTGGACAGGGAAGACCCATATAATCCTCTCCTGCCCCTCTATATCTGATTGAGAGAGTGAGAGCAGCTCTCTGACCGACTCTCCACCGAGCTCCTCTGCAAGGCTCCGGGCCACGAGGCGGCTATTCCCTGTCGCTGAGAAAAGGGCTATCATAGTCAGTCGGGGTAGTCATAAAGAAGTTCTATCGACTTGACGATGAGGAGCGACCCGGCACCTCCCGTAAAGAAGTCGCCATATTTTGATGCTGATGCCACGAGGAGGATATACTTAGGGCGGCGGTCGGTTGCCACATAGTCAAGCGGGATATCAATCGTGGTGAAGTCTTTAATCTCTGAACCCTGCTGGAAGCGACCATAAGCCACCACCTCAGGGCCGTTTTCGTCAAAGAGATGGCGGTCAGCAGGCTTGGTGCGTATCTCAAAAGGCTCATCGGAATCGATAAGAGCGCCCCAGACCACACATGTGTCAGGCTGTCCCTTAAGGTCCTGATAGCCCGTAGTGGCATGCGAGATGGCCGCCGGATTATACCTTACGGTGGCACGTATAGCTGTCGGTCGCTCACTAAACGGGCGGCCGAACGATAAGACGCCGTTGGTCCCGTCGGTGCGGACATATGAGCCGGCAAAGAGATTGCCGGCGGCAAGCTTACCGAGCATACCTATACCTACAAAGCGTGTCTCAAGGCTTGCACCTTGATAGCCTGTGGGTGATCCAGGGCTCGCAAAAGGTGTGGTGTTGGAGTCGCCAAGAGTAGTGGCACCCTTATTACCGGAGCCCCAAAATGGATCAGCGCCCTCGGCCCATGGGCACCATATCTTTCCATCGAGCCACCAGTTAGTGAAGTCATTGTTTGGCACCTGCGGGGCTGCATCGGTAGTAAAGGAAACAGCGGGCGAAGCCAAATCAGTTGCTTCATCCACAGCGCGGGCTTCGTAGGTCACTGAGGGCTCGAGGTGCACCAGGCGGCATATCATCTCACCCGATGCGTCCGAAGCCACCCATCCCTCGGGGGCTGCCTGCCAGACATCACTCCCCTGCCGGCGCCATTCGAAGCGACAGCGGACACCATCGGCAACAGAAGCATGGAGCCAAGCCACGCAGCTCCAGGGGTCGACTGCTGTAAGCTCGGCGGTTAACTCTGTTTGGCTCACTATGACAGTCCATTGCTCTGTCGCGCCAAAGTCGGTTACAGTCACCTCCACCGGTTCTGAGAAATCAACACTTCGGCCTTCGAGAGCGGGAGAATATGTGGCATTGGCTCCGGCGAGCTTCATCGACGTGACATTGACAGCAGAGAGATCGGCCGATGAGGATATGTTGACAACCACCGTATGAGTCTCCGGGTCAATTTCGGCGGGACCAACCTGATCGTCGACGGTGAAATAGCGTGTCACATTGCGGACGGCGGTAATAGCCCACTGATATTCGCGATAGACCTTTAGCTTAAGAAACACGGTATCAGTAAGATTAAGGCCCGAAGTGATGACCGTCGTATCAGTAACAAGAGAGGCTCCGGGAGCGAGAGAAAACCGGGTGACCTTCACACTGCGGGGATTGACAGAGTCATTGATCGAAAGCGCGACAGTGCGTCGCAGGGTGTCGATCAACGCAGGACGTGTCATTCCCTCGACATCAAAGGCGAGGATATTTGCCTGAATATTGGGATAAGGGATGTCATCGTCGCTCAGGCAGGATGAGAAAACTGCTGCGAACAGAGGAGCGGCGACAGCCGCCGCGAGAGCATACTTGAGTTTCATATATTGACGCCGAGACCGAAGTTGATATTGAAGATATTGAAGCGGAAGTTGGCTCCCGAGGAGAGGCGCGAGCCCTCATTGACGCTGTCGGTGGTCTGATTTTCTTTAAGTACCCTTATGCCGAAGACTCCAAAAGATACATTGAAGTTGACATTGTCCATGACAAAGACACAGACTCCCGGAGAAAAATTGAGCGAGACCTCGGTGGATGTGGTCCGGGTGTCGCGTGGAACTTCGTTATAGGAGCGGATAAAGCGCGAGGAGCCGGTGGCCACCGACAGGTCGACCTCATTGAACACAGCAAAGCGCTTCATAGTCCCCAGACCTACATAATTACGGTAAAAAGCTCCAAAAGCATAGTCGGTCGACTCATAATGGACTCCGCGGATATCAAACGACAGATCGTCATCAAAATCCACTGCCAGACGTCCGAGGGTACCGTCGCGGCGGGTGTAACCGAAACGAAAGCCTATCGACTGATTATTCTTGAAGAAGTAGCTCACCGTAGGACGTATGGAATATTGTTTGCCGTCGAAATCAAAGTCGGTCAGATAAGACAGCAGCCTCACGTCATCGGCATTAAACTGGGAATAGGAGGCCGTGAGCCCCAGCGACCACTGCCCTTTAGGGATGAAGAGATAGTTGTAGAGACCGCGGTCAAAGCGGCCGTAATTGCGTTGAGGGAGGATGATGGGAACTGTGTCATTGCCCACTACGACAGTCTCCGTTGGGCGTTCTAACGTGACACTGCTCCCCCGGCGGACGATGGTGTCGCCCACTTCAGTGGCCGAAGCGGCAATAGCGGCCGCAAACAGACAGATTGATGTTATGATGGTCTTTAGCATAGCGGCGCGGGATTAGAGATAAAATGCCACTCCGAAGGAGATGGAAAATAGATTGACATTGAAATTAGCTCGGTTACTCTTGCGATTTGACACATATACATGGTCAGTCGTGGCTCGGGTGTGGGTGAAGCCAAAACCGAGCATCCCGACATTTACCTCTATGGCCGAGTAGTTGGAGAGAAACATTATAACTCCCGGCGACAGACCTATAGAAGTCTGAAAGTTTTTCTCAAAGGTGCCGGTCAGGTCATCGTTGAGACCGTTGATAATCTTTGACTCGCCGCCCCCGAGCTTAAGCTGGAGCTCGTTGAAGAGGCCGAAGCGGGTGTTATTGCCCAATGATATGTAATATCTCAGAGCGGCTGTGGCGAAATAGTTAGATGAGAGCTGACGGAGGTTTTCGATATCATAAGAGGTCTCGGAGTCAATTATCACATTTCCTTTATTGAGGTCGGTCATCGATCGCTCATAAGAGAAGCGGCCGCCTCCGGCAAGATTATCTTTGAAAGCATAGAAAAGCATCGGACTCACCTTGAATGCATATGAGTCTCCATTAAGATTTTCTACAATTAGAAACTGATAGTTGTCTTGATGGCTCTGGGTATAATTGACCGATATGCCGGTGATCCATTGTCCTTTGGGAATGAATTTGATGTGCTCTAGATTGCGCTTGAAGGTCTCCTGAGCGTTTAATGAGCCGGGGAGGATTATCATGAGGCCGATCAAGAGAGCCCCGGCAAGATGTCGGATGCGGGTAATCACGTCAGATGGAATATGTGATGATTTTGGTTATCGGTGGATAATAACTGGTCTTCGAGGGGGGAAAAAGGGTAGCTCAATAGCCAAGACTGATATTGTCAATCCAAAGTGAGCTTCCCCTCAGGGTAGAAGTCTCCGGGAAAGGTGTTACGGTGATATTCTGAGTCTCGCTCTCTATGTCGCCTATCGCCTCAGATGCTGCAAACAGAATGCGGATAGATGAAGCTTTGACATTTTCATATCTGTAAGTCAAGGGCATGCTGAAGAGGGTGTATGACATTACCGGGGCCAGCGAGATGCTCGCCGAGGCAATCACCACCTCCACACCGTTTTGATACCCCAAGACTTCGATGCGTCCCAAGCCCGATGCTCGCGGATTGGCCGGCGATGGGCTGAATTTATAAGCGCCATTGAGAGTCGACGGTCGTGATTTGAAAGGAATGCCCATATCATAGGTCTCAGTTTTTGATGAAGCATCAAAGGCATATTCACCGAGGAAGAGACGCCCGGTGGCACGATCGTAGCCCGAGGGGACATTGAGGCTATATTCGGTATAAGGCTTCGAGGTCTGGAGATAGTCGGGTATGGGAGCGCCATTTATATCATAACCTACACAGTCTATCCTCACGGCATATGCTCCCGAATAGGCATCGGTCACCACATAAGTCGATGGAGCCATATACCAGGTATTGTGATTTGAGGCTTGGCGGCAGAAGGTCTTGGCATTTACCGTTGTCCATTCTTCCGGGAGAAGGAGGTCAAACGACGTATGGTTCTGCCGGTTAAAGATGGCCACACTGTTTTGAGAATAACGGCCGCCTGAGGGCATCCGGTCATAGCGGAAGTCTTTGTAGAGCACCGATTCGAAGTCGGAATTGGGAAGTTGCTGGACGGTCTCGGTGCGGAACACTACCGATGTCTCTTTCTCATCATCATGGGGGGCTGACGTTCCTAATCCGCTCCGGAGGTTATAGTACTCGTCGGATGACAGACCGGATATGATAATCAGGCCTTCGGCAGGAAAGCGCTCCACCAGGAGCATCCTGTTGCCCTTGCTGTCGTAGAAATGAATTACCGAGGTAACGATGCTCGTCATCTCAGGGTCTTCGGCCGACACCCTGATATTGACATGATGTGCAAAGGGATCAGCCGAAAGAGTATATGCAGGGAGCGACCTCTCAATCGTAAACATCTTTGTTTCGCGCCCGCAGAAGATGAGTCGTGCCGTAATTGCATCTATCCCGTCAGGCACTTCAAAGGTAACCAAGCTCCGGAAGTATCCGATGGTGTCTATAGATTCTATCTTTACCGGAGTCCACTGTCCGGTGGTGGAGCTCAAGGTTTCTATCGCAATATTACCTTCAAGATAGGGCGAGGATGACGAGAGCTCAATCTGCGCAACATTCACCCCTACTATAGCATCGCTTACCTTGGCGATGGCTATCTCTACGGGCAGGAGTCGGACCGCAAGCACCACCGGCGAGGACACACGCCCGGCGGCATCAACAGCCCGAAGCGAGAAGGTGGATGGGATGGCTCCCTCTACATATTTAATCCGTGATATTAATCGTGAAAAATCGACCTCGCCATCGGTCATATTCCCCTTATGCAAGTTTCTGACAATCAAGTCAAACTCATGCAGGCTGTCTGCCTCCTCTTTTTTGAGGTCGAGCAGGTCCACCTCAGCATTAAGAGCTGACCCCAGGCTCGGAGCTATGACGGTCAAATAAAGATGCTCGATATTATTTCCATTTACGCGGGCTATGGTCGGGGCATCTGGAGAAGCACCCTCAGCGAGCTGGATAGGAATGGCCGACTCATAACCTTCAGGTATTATCACGGGAGCTTTACCGGCAACAAAATCATCATCAAGGATGCGCGAAGCATGCATGCCGGTTGATACCGATGCCGTTATTACCGGCCACTCCCCCTCTTCCGAGGCGCTGAGTTCAACATTATAATATGTTGCGGCTTTAGCCTCAGGTATGGTAAGCAATGTAAATGAGGTCTGTCGGCCATCGCGGAGAGTAATATCTAACGACAGGTTGATATCCCCGGGGCTGAGGAAGAGAGGTCCGGAGTCGGTAGAGGAATATTGGTAATATCCGGCCCGGGTGCTGTGGAGTGTAGCCGTGACCCCATCAAATTTCTCATTGAGTGACTCTGAGAAAATCACCTCAACCAGGGCGTTGGCCAGAGTGGCCGTAAGGGTTACAGGAGTGGTCTTACCATTTTCTACCATCACTTTACCGGAGGCAAAGAAACAGGGTTGGTCAAAGCCTTCCCTGCCTACGACTCCTGAGATGGCTGTCAGCTCATAGATGCCGGGGAGAAGACGCTCAGGTCCTCCCGACGATGTGAAGCCGGTCCATATGGCCCGGTTTCCATCAGCGTCAGTGATATAAATCGTGAAGTCAGAGGCATCCGGTACCGGGATGTCAATCGAAGAGGGATCGGCCCCGGAGCCCGTCACGGTCGGGTCCACGGCTACTGTCACATCTATCATACCTGATCCTTGGCCCAAATTGGTTTTATCGTCGGAGCATCCGGCGATGACCATCAGGAGCAACGGAATGATTGCCCTCAGGGAATGAAGGATTTTCATATCACTTCGAGATTGGCTTCAAGTCGCTGACGGACCACCTCATACATCATCACGCCGGCTGCTACCGACACATTGAGCGACCCTATATGACCGAGCATCGGGATAGAGGCAAACGCATCGCAGAGACGGAGCACGTCATCGGAGATGCCTACATCTTCCGAGCCCATTATCAGGGCTATAGGAGCATCCGTATAATTAAGGGTAGTGTAATTGATATCAGCTTTCTCTGTGACGGCCACGAGGCGGTAGCCATTATCTTTAAGGTATCGGGCTGCGCCGAAGATAGAGCGCTCGCGACACACCGGCAGGCGAAGAAGGGCACCTGCCGAAGTCTTCACGGCATCGCCGCCCACCGACACGCTTCCGTGCTCAGGGATAACTATGGCATCCACCCCGGCAGCCTCAGCCGTGCGGGCTATGGCGCCAAAATTGCGTACGTCGGTGATCCCGTCAAGAAGGAGCACGAAGGGTAAGACCCCGTCTTCATACAACTGCGCCGTCAGATAGTCAAGCCGGTGATATGTCACGGGTGAAAGGATGGCCAATACTCCCTGATGATTTTTGCGGGTGATGCGATCAATGCGCTCTACGGGGACGCGTTGCACAAGGATATGATGGCTGCGGATCAGGTCAAAAAGCTCTCGGGCATTCTCGGCCTTGATATCTTTTTTGATGAAAACCTTATCGATGTCGCGGCCGGCTTCGATGGCCTCTATTACGGCGCGAATGCCGAAGATATAATCGTTGCGTTCCATAGTGGATTGAATGAATGTCTATTGGTTAAGAAGGGCTTCTGCTGCCGAGCGTGCTGAGGGAGAGTCGGGATCGCCCGAAAGCATCAGGGCCATTTCGCCGATGCGCTCCTCGGGGCTGAGGAGAGTGATGCGGGTATGAGTCGATGTGTCATCGTCGCGCTTAAACACTTTGTAATGATGCGAGCCCTTTGCGGCCACCTGTGGCAAATGAGTGATGGCGATCACCTGGATGGAGCGTGCTATGTCGGCCATCATAAGTCCCATACGGTTAGCCACATCGCCCGAAACTCCGGTGTCGACCTCATCGAAGATTATCGACGGCAGCTCCATCTTGTCAGCTATGATACTCTTGATTGTCAGCATCAGGCGCGAAATCTCACCTCCGGAAGCCACTCCCCCGACAGGCATCAGGGGCTGATTTTTGTTGAAGGCAAAAGTGAAGGTCACCTCATCAGAACCCGTGGCCGATAGGGTCGGTATATTCTTCACTTCCACTTCACATCTGAGATTATTCATGCCAAGGGGGCGTGCAAGCTCGAGAAGACGCTCTGAAAAGAGGAGGGCTGCTTGCCGGCGCGATGCCGTGATGTCGGCGGCGCTTTCCCGGGCAAGAGAGAGGGCCTTACGCGCCTCCCGCTCGAGGGCAGCCAGGGAAGTGTCGCTTTCGTCGAGGGCCTTGAGTTTGGCGGCAAGGCTGTCTCTGATAGCTATAAGCTCGGCAATGGTGTCGGCGTGATGGCGGCGTTCGAGCGAATATATGGCGGTCAACCTATCATCGATAGCCTCGAGCTCTCCGGGGTCGGCATCGAGATTGCTCTCGGCGGCAGCAATGGTGTCGGCGATATCCTTGAGCTCGATGCGAGCGGTGGTAAGTCGGCCTGTAATATCGTCATCCTCAGACATTGCCGTTTCGAAATCCGGAGCAGCAGCAAGGGCCTCGTCAATGCGGTCGAGGGCTGAGCGCTGGTCGCCGCTTATGGCTATGAAAGCCACAGATAGGGCCTCCTTTACGCGAGAAATGTTTGTCAGCAGGTCGCGACGGCTCTCAAGGGCCTCCTGCTCATCGGGGTCTTTAAGACGGAGGTCGTCAAGTTGCTCATATTGATAGCGTGTATATTCCTCCTCCTCGCGCGCGCGTTCCACCTTATTTTTGGCGGCTTTCAATCGCTTGGCTGCAGCTCGGAAAGTCTCAAACCGCCTTCTATGCTCGGCCAGAAGCTCACTATTGCCTGCGATGGTATCGATCACCTCCATTTGGAAAGCAGGCTGAGTCAGGAGCTGATTTTGATGCTGAGAATGTATGTCCACCAGTCGGGATGCCACTTCCGCCAATTTGTTCAAGGCCACCGGAGAGTCGTTGACAAAGGCTCGCGAACGCCCGGAAGGGCTTATCTCTCGGCGCAGGATGCAATGCTCGTCGTCCCAATCAATATCGTTGCTCTCGCAGAGCTCTTTGAGATGACTGTGATTTCCTTCACCGACAGCAAAGGTGGCCTCGATGACACTCTTTCGATCTGCCTGACGGACGGCACGGGTGTCGGCTCTTCCGCCCAGGATAAGAGAGAGAGCGCCGAGCATAATCGACTTGCCTGCTCCCGTCTCGCCGGTAATGATGTTGAGGCCGGGATGAAAGTCTATATCGATGAGGTCAATCAGGGCATAATTGGCTATATGGAGCGATTGGAGCATATCGGTGTCGGTGTTGGGATTATCGGGCGTTGGGGTCTGGAGGAGTCTTGATGTCGTTGATGCGGGTGCGGTCGGTGGGATAAATGTCGAGGAGGATTTTGGCCACTCCCTCGCGCTCGGTCTGGGGTGATTTGGAGTAGATGTTGACCAGCTCATCAAGCTTGGCATCGCGGAAGAGGGTGAGCGAAAAGGCCATAGGATCAGCCTCATACAGGGCCGGCAGAGTGGAGGATATTGTCTCGGTGATGGCCTCGCGTCCTTTGTCGGGGCTTATAACCATCTCGTCGAGTCCACGGCGATGATAGGTGTAAAGGAGGTCGCGATACACCGACGTCCGCGGGTCGGTAAATGTCGAGAGCAGGGCAGCCCTGTTACGATTGTCTTCAAAGGTTTTCCAGCCGGTCTCGCCGCCGCTCTGAGCCCGCTGGACAATGCTGCTTAGCCGCTCATAGAAGGGCTCACCACCATGAAGGGAGAAAGTGTCAAAGTCTACAGCCAATATCAGATTGGCGTAATAATCGAGGATGGCAGTGAGATTGCTCTGCGGCTCCATCTCGTTGTAAATCAGATTATCACCAAGTCGAAAATCAAACTCTACCTTATTATCACGGAAGTTGAGAAGAGTGGTGGTATAAGTAGAGTTATAGACCGGGCGCGATGACTGGACCGCGAGCTCTGCCTTGATGCGGTCGTCGGCATATTCGGCCACGGTGAGGATGAGCCTACATTCCACCCGCTCATTGGCGGCAATTTGGGCCGACGAAAATTTGGTGTTGTTGAGATAGTCGTTGAGTGCTGTCTGGAGAGCGTCAAAGACATCCTTATTGGTGCCTTGTATCTTGTCAGTGTTGACCTCCACGGTAGCTTTCAGTTCCTGAGCATCGATACTGAAGCTCAGAAACATCATCAAAGGGAGAAATAGGAGCGAAAGTCGGCGCATATCAGAGAGAGGTTGAGGAGATTAGAGAATATGTGCGTCTTGGTTTTCGGGAAGTGAGAGGGCGGCGTCGAGGATATCGGCGGCCACTTCACGCTTGCTCTTGAGGGTATAACGGCGGGGCTCCGGGTTAGTACGGTCGATGATGGTCACGAGATTGGTGTCGGTGGCAAAACCTGCCCCTTTATCGGCAAGCGAGTTGACCACTATCATATCCAGGTTTTTGGACTTGAGTTTATGGAGCCCGTTGATCATGGCGTCGTTGGTCTCGAGGGCAAATCCGATAAGGGTCTGCCCCGCCTTTTTACGCGCCCCGAGAGTGGCTGCTATATCGGGATTTTTCACGAGCTCAATTACAGGGGTGGAGTCGCTCGCCTCGCGCTTGATCTTACGATCGGCAGGATGGGCGGGTGCAAAATCAGCCACGGCGGCGCAGAGTATCACAATATCGGCGCTGTCAAAGCGTGCTTCCGTGGCTTCGAGCATCTGGCGTGCGCTCTCCACCCTGACCACTTCTACAGCCTCCGGGTCAGCAGGTTTGACCGAAACCGGCCCTGATACGATGGTCACTTCGGCGCCTCTTGAAGCTGCTTCGTCGGCGAGGGCATAGCCCATTTTTCCTGTAGAGAAATTGCCGATGAAGCGCACCGGGTCAATCCTTTCGTAGGTGGGCCCGGCCGTGATGAGCACTCGCTTACCCCTCATGTCGCCGTCACGGCGGGCAAAGAAACGCTCAAGGGTGTGGAAGATCTCCTCCGGCTCGGCCATGCGCCCTTTGCCAATTAGATGAGAGGCAAGCTCTCCTTCGGCAGGCTCTATGATATGATTGCCATAAGATTTTAGGAGTTCTATATTGCCGGTCGTCGAAGGGTGGGCCATCATATCAAGGTCCATTGCCGGAGCGATAAACACCGGCGATTTGGCTGATAAGTAGGTGGTGATGAGCATATTGTCGGCCACCCCATGGGCCATCTTAGCTATGGAAGAGGCCGTGGCCGGGGCTATGACCATCGCATCGGCCCAGAGGCCGATGTCCACGTGGGAATGCCATTCACCGGTGTTAGCGCTGAAAAATTCGCTTATCACGGGCTTCCCCGAGAGAGCCGAGAGGGTCACCGGAGTGATGAACTCCTTCCCGGAGGGAGTGATGACCACCTGCACCTCCGCCCCCGCCTTGACAAAGAGGCGGAGCAGGGAGGCAGATTTATAGGCCGCGATACCTCCGGTGATACCTAAGACTATATGCTTCCCTTTAAGCATTGGCAGCGCCCTCCCCTGCGGCTTTGGCCAAAGCTCGTTTCTCGCTGTTCTCGCGGGATATACGTGCCTTGACGCGCTCCCACACGCGCTCAAATGCCTTTTTGGTCGAGTGAGGGAAGTCGCTGCGGTTTATCCAGTCAAAGTAGCTTTGGTCATAATACATTGCTTCCTCGGCCAACTTCCCTTTGTGCTTGCCGAAGTTGATGACCTCTCGCCCTTTGTCGTCATAGACCAGGCGGTTCATGAAGTCGACCGAATTGCCCATGGATGAGAATTTGCTGAGAGCCTCTACGTCGGTGCCAATATCTTCATAGCGCTCCAGTTGCGAGAGCAGCACTTCATAGGTTGCACGGGTGTCGCCCGAGGCCGAATGTGCATCGGTCAAGTCTTTATCGCAATAAAACCTGTAGGCGGCTGAAAGGGTCCGGGGCTCCTTCTTATGATAAATATTCTGGACATCAATGAGCTTCACATCTGAGAAGTCAAAGTCAATGCCTGCGCGACGAAATTCTTCGTCGAGGAGCGGCAGATCAAAGCGGGTGGAGTTGAACCCGGCTATGTCGCAGCCCGAAATAAACTTCACGAGCTTGGGGGCTATCTGCTCGAAGCCGGGCTCCGCGGCCACCATCTCATCTGTGATATGATGGACGGCCGTGGCCTCGGCGGGGATTGGGCAGCCCGGATTGACCCGGCGGCAGTGTTCGACCACTGAGCCATCGGTATTGACCTTGATAATGGATATCTCCACAATGCGGTCGTGGGTCACCGAGGTGCCGGTGGTCTCGAGATCAAAGATTATCAGCGGGCGCTTAAGATTGAGTTTCATTCGATGAGCCGGATGATAGGGTTAGTCAACGATGTTCATAGGCATGAGGATGATCAGAAGATCGGTATTCTCCTCATTCTCAGAGGGGACGAAGACGGCAGGGCGAGATGCATCAGCCAGCTTTACTATCATCTCCTGAGTGGAGATGGTGGAAGCTATCTCAAGGAGGTAAGAAGCCCCGAAGCCTATCACCAGCGGATCGCCCTGATAGTCGCAGATGAGCGACTCGCGGCCCGACGTCCCATAGTTGCTGTCGCGGACATTGAGCTCCACCATATTATTATCAAAGGTGAAGCGTATCAGGCCGTTCCCACCGTTGCCGAAGACTATCACTCGGCGCACCGAATTGATAAACGACTGACGGTCTATCGTGGCGATGCGACTGTTGTTCTGGGGGATAACGCGATTATAGTCGGGGAAAGCTCCCTTGATGAAGCGGCAGTCAAAAGTATAGGTGGCCGATGAGAAGGTCACCGACTTCTTGGAGATGACCACATCGATTTCATCCTCCTTGCTGAAGATATTGCGGAGCACTGTGGCAGGCTTCAGGGGAAGGATAAACGAGCATTCATCGCCGGGGGCTATCTGGCTGCTGGTGTAGCGGACGAGCTTGCGGGTGTCGGTGGCCACAAAGATGATGCGGTCAGGCTTGATGTCCCAGAGGATACCGGTCATCTGCGGGCGGAGCTCATCATTGCCCACGGCAAAGATGGTGCGCTCAATGCCCGAGATGGCTACCGAAGCCGGGCATGTAAACCTCACCGTCTCTTCATTGACATCGCGCTCTTCAGCAGTAGGATATTCGGCACCATCGATAGCCATGGTCTTAAACTCGCCGTTGCTGTAACGGATAATGGTCTCATACGACTCATCATCAATCTCAAAGCTCATCACCTGCTGAGGCATCTCCTTGAGGAGGTCTACCATACGGTGGGCATCCAGGCAAAAAGAGCCCTCCCCTTCTGAATCGTTTACCTCCACGAGGGCTTCAAGCGAGTTTTCCGTATCGGAGGCGCGGATCAGCAGTTTGTCGCCCGCGAGCGTAAAGAGGAAGTTGTTGAGCACAGCAAGGGCGTTTTTGCTGTTGATCACCTTGCTGACTGCCGAGAGGCTGGTATAAAGCGTCTTGGATGAGACGTTAAATTTCATGTCGGGATATATGCTTGATTGTGATTATTAACATTTTTGGATTGAGACAGAGCGTAGACTCCATTTCAACTTACAAAAATACAAAAACATTTCCAAAAACCCATTCTTAAGCCACAAACTTTTATCTCCTCCACCTTTTTTTTACCATTTCGCGCCGGCTTCGGCTGCGATCGGCCCTCTCCACTCAGCCTTATCTACCGAAATCATAAGCTCATTCCTCGCTGACAGATATTATCTTAGCCGCTTTGCCGAGCCCCCGACGGCATAAAGAAATAGGGAAGAATACATATGAGTCCCGATGAGGCGACATCAGGAAACTTATGCCGTGCGCTGACTTGTAAAGAATTAATAACAAGGGAGGGAGATCGTCAACCCAGGCAGAAAGCCGGATAATAGATGTAGCGCGGGGTCGGGGGCGAAGCAATGTTGCTCCGCCTCCGACCCCGCGGGGATGAGTTGAGAAGGCGGGATTATTTGCCGCCGAAGAGAGAGCCGAGGCCGCCGAGCTTATTGCCCACCATGCCTTTGATTTCGTCAATGAGGCTCTCCTGGACGCCGTCGCCGTCAAGGTCGCCCAGAAGGCCGCCCTGCTGCACTTTGGCGATGATATCGGTCATGGAGAGTTTGCTCAGGTCCACGCCCTGGAGCATCTTGGTGATAGCTGTGGTGTCGATATTCTTGCCGAATTTGGAGGTGAGCTCGGCAATCACGGTCTGGATATCCATGGTCGTAAGGTATTTTAAGGAAAGGGGTTAATACGGATCGGGGAAATCAGATGTCGAAGGTGCCGTTGACGAGCTTACCCATGGCCCATACGGCGCGGAGGTTGAGGTCTTTGTCAAGAACCATTACGTCGGCATCCTTGCCCCTGGCCAGAGAGCCTTTGCGGTCATAGACGCCCATGATCTTCGAAGGCGTCTCGGAAGCCATCTTGATGGCATCTTCGAGAGGTATCTCGGCGCGCTTGACCAGCGTCTGGAGGAGGCGGTCCATCGTGGCGATAGAGCCGGCGAGGGCCGAGCGGTCGCTAAGCTTGCAGACGCCGTCTTCGATAATCACCCTGGGGTCGAACGCGGTGGTGTTGTCAGATGCGGCGCAGGCGAGGGCATCGGTAATGACGCATGCGCGCTCGGGGCCTTTGACCTTGTAGATAAGGCGGAGGATGGTGGGGGGCACGTGGATACCGTCGGCCACAACCTCCACGGTCATATCGTCAATGAGATAGATGCTCTCCACAGTGCCTTCATATTTATATTCGCGGCGCTTGTGGAAGCCGGGCATAGCATTGTAGAAGTGAGTAGCGTGAGTGTAGCCGTTTTCCCATGCTGAGATGATGTCGTCATATTCGGCCTGGGTGTGGGCCACGGAAGCGAGTATGCCCTTGCCTGAGATATATTTACCAAACTGCATGGCACCGGGGAGCTCCGGAGCCGCATCCCAGCGCTTGAGGCAGTGCCAGCGCTCGACGATGTTGATATACTCCAGGGGATCAGGGTCTTTGATATATTCAGGTATCTGACCGCCGGCCATCTTGGGGTTGAGATAATGACCCTCAAGATGGAGGCCGAGGACGGGGCTGTCGGGCTCGGCCATGAGCTTGGTACAAGTCTCGGCGGCGCGGTTGATCATCTCAACGCTGGAGCTGGAGAGGGTGGGGAAGATGCTTGTGGTGCCATGCTTCATATGAGCCTCGATAGCGGTGCGGAAGGCCTCTTCGGTACCCTCCATGAAGTCGCCGCCACCACCACCGTGGCAGTGGATTTCTACGCCGCCGGGGACCACATACATCCCTTTGACGTCGATAAGGTCGGCGCCCACAACGGCGAGGTCACAGTTGGTCACCTCGAGGATTTTATTGTCGCGCATGAGGACTGAGCCATCTTTAAGCCAACCCTGGGGGGTCAGTATTTTGGCATTGATAAGCTGAGTAAGCATCTGAGAATAAGATTGTTTAAGATAAGATAGATTGGGGATAGAGGGATGGGGGTCTCTCCCGATCGATTGCAAAGGTAGCTAACAATCGTGATTTATTAGTCATTTTGACTTATTTTTTTTCTCTTTCGGGTGATTTTGCTTACCTTTGTCACTCACCTATGCCAATCATTGTACATGAAACTTATTCCCCTCATAGCCTCCCTCGCCATTGGCGCCTCGGCAGCCGCTCAGTCGCCTCTGATGTGGACTGATGCCTCGGTACATATCCCCCCTGCGGGCGAGCATAAAGCGACTCTCCGCCCCGACACGACCCTCGCCGCCTGGCGCGGCCAGCGCGTTGGTCTTCAGGCTCTCATCATCCCCGACCAGTCGCTGACCGGGCGGTCCATCCGCCCGCGCATCAAGGGAGCCGAAGGGCTTGATGCCTCGGCGCGCTTCATGCGATATGTATTGACTGATAATTTCCGCTCATGCGGAGTGCCTCCCGAGCAAGACCCTTGGCCAGTGGCCGACATCATCGACCTTGACACCACCCTGACTCTCGAGCACGGGCACAATTATCCCCTGTGGATAACCATTGAGGTCGGTCCCAAGGCGCCGGTGCGTCCCCTCGGAATTGAGCTCGAACTGGTCGACGAGTCATCGGGCAACGTAGTGACCACCCTCCCCGCTTCGCTCGCCATCCAGCCGATGAGCTTACCCTCCCCTCAAAGCTCTGATTATTTCCATCTCAATCTGTGGCAGCAACCCTATGCCATTGCAAGGTATTATAACGTGGAGCCCTGGAGCGATGAGCATCTTCGCCTCCTTGAACCCTATGGGCGCCTCCTTGCCCGCGCCGGCCAGAAGGCTATCACCACGATCATGTTTTATGAGCCCTGGGGCGAGCAGAGCAATGATAAGTTTCTCCCGATGGTAGAAACCACCCGCCGCGCCGACGGCACCTGGGCCTACGACTACACTAACTTTGACCGCTATGTGGAGCTGATGACACGCCTCGGAGTGGGGCCGCTCATCGAATGCTTCTCCATGATACCCTGGGAGATGAATTTCCGCTTCCGCGATGAAGCCTCCGGGGGCGAGTATCAATGGCTCAAGACCACCTCCGACACACCCGAATATGAGGAGCTCTGGGGCAACTTCCTCTCCGCCTTCAAGGCCCACCTCGATGAGAAGGGATGGACTGACCGCGCCGTCATGGCAATGGATGAACGCGGATTGCCCGACATCCTCCGCGCCATGGCTCTCGTGGAGAAATATGCTCCGGGCGTGAAGGTGTCGCTCGCCGGATATTATCACCCTGAGCTCGTCGACAAGCTCTATACTTATTCAATCGAAAACGCTCCCTGGCCGGCAGAGGTGCTCCGATTGCGCCGTGACAAGGGCCTCCCCACCACCTTCTATACCTGCTGCGCCACCTCCGCCCCCAACATCTTCAGCAACTCAGATCCGGCCGACGGGGCCTACATCCCGGCCTACTGCATCGCTTCGGGCACCGACGGCTATCTCCACTGGAGTTATCAGAACTGGACCGACAACCCTCTCGACGACTCCCGCTTTAAATTTTTCGCTCCGGGCGACACATATTTTATCTATCCCGACGGTCGCTCTTCCATCCGTTATGAACGCCTTGTCGAAGGCATCCAGATGGGCGAGAAGATTAAGGCCCTCCGCAAATGTATCATTGATAAAGGCCGCATTGACCTCCTTGACGAGCTCAACGAAGCCCTTTTGCCGATACGCAGCGGCAAGCGCGCCCCCCAGCAGACCACCGCAAAGATAGTGGCCGACCTTCAGGCCTCCCTCACTGACATTTCCGCTAAGTTGGCCCACAAATAAACATCAGCTGCCATGGAGCTGCGCCTGCGTACCGAAATCACCATTGCTCCCAGCCCGGGACTGCTCACCTATGAGCGGCCCACAGTCCTTCTCGGCTCCTGCTTCAGCGATAATATCGGGAGGCGCCTCGCCATGCGCGGTTTCCCCTCAATTTTTAATCCTCTCGGCCCGGTCTACAATCCTCCGGCAATGAAGCTCCAGGCCGAACTGATAGCTTCAGGTAGGCGTATTGAGACCTCCGCTCTCTTCCTTCACCAGGGGCTATGGCGTCACTTCCTGGCCCACACCCTCCTGGCCCGCCCCGAGGCCGAAGCAGCGGCCGACGCCCTCAACGAAGCCCTGAAAGCCGCCCGTAGTCACCTATCCCCCGCCCCATTGCTCTGCCTCACCCTCGGGACGGCCTTCGTCTTCGAGCACGCCACCGGACATCTCCCCGTGGCCAACTGTCATAAGCTCCCGGCTGACCGATTTACGCGCCGGCTGATCAACGTCGATGAAGCCGCCGAGGCTATCAACGCCACAATCGATATGCTTGCTCCGGAGCATACCATCCTCACCCTTAGCCCTATACGCCATCTTGCCGATGGCCTTGCCGGCAACTCTCTTTCAAAAGCCACCCTAAGGATGGCCATTGAAAAAGTGACTTCGGAGCGACCCGGCGTGACCTATTTTCCCGCCTTCGAGGCCCTCGTAGACGATCTCCGCGACTATCGCTTCTACACCCCCGATATGACCCACCCCACCGAGCAGGCTGCCGACTATGTCTACGCCCTCTTTGAGGAGGCATATGCCGATCCTTCAACCCGCGAGCGTGCACGCGAGGCCCTTAAGGCCGCCCGACACGCCGCCCATCGCCCCATGATACCTATCTCCCGCCAATGACCAGATATTCCCTCGGCGACATCGCCGATATTCTCCGCCCGATATCGTCCTCTGCTCTTATCACTGACAGCGACAGACCTATAGAGCATCTGCTGACAGACAGCCGCTCACTCATCTTTCCCGAGACCACCCTATTCTTTGCGCTCTCTACCCATAGCGGTGACGGCCACCGCTTCATCCCCGATCTTTATGAGCGCGGCGTGAGGACCTTTGTCACCGAGCATATTCCCGAAGGTTCGTTTCCCGGCGCATCCTTTATCGTTGTCATCGACTCACTGCATGCACTCCAGCTCCTCGGAGCAGAAAACCGACGGCGCTCTGATGCCACAGTCATAGCCATCACCGGCTCGCGGGGCAAGACCCTCGTCAAAGAGATGCTCTATCGCCTTCTGAGCCCTGACCACAACGTGGCCCGCTCGCCCCGCTCCTTCAATTCACGTATCGGAGTTCCGCTGTCGCTTTGGGAGATTGACCCTCTGACAGATGTCGCCCTAATTGAGGCCGGCATCTCGCGGAAGGGGGAGATGGCACCCCTCGAGGAGATGATAGCCCCAACGATGGGCATCTTCACCGGATTGGCCGACGACCACGACAGTGGCTTTGCTTCCCGCGATGAGAAACTCGCCGAGAAGATGGCTCTCTTCACCCGCTGCGGCGAGCCTGTCACTCCTTCCTCAGTGAACGTCACCGACCGGGTAATCAACCCGGTGCTCCGCTCCACTACAGTCAGCTATCTCGGCCCCTCCGGCGAAGAGGAGTCAATCACCCTCCCCTTCACCGATCCGGCGCTTACCGACGATGCCCTCTGCGCCCTTGCCGCAATGCTCCGCCTGGGATATTCCCACTCTGTAATTGCCCCACGCATGGCAGCCCTTCAGGCAGCCGACACCCGTCTCAATGTCATGGAAGGGGTAGGTGATTCCATCCTTATCCTCGACTCCTTTACCCCCGATATATCATCCCTTCCCTCGGCCCTCGACTTCATGGGCCGGCGGCTCACCCCCGGGCGTCCGACCGTTGTAATTCTCTCCGACCTCGTCGGAGGCCATTATGCTGAAGCGGCCGCCATGCTCCGCCATAGAAATATCGAGCGCGTCATAGGCATCGGAGCTGAAATCGCAGCCGCCTCGGATGCCTTTGCCGACTGGGGCGACAGGACATCGTTTTTCTCCTCACCAGAGAGCTTCATCGCCGGTACCGACCCCGCAGAATTTGCCCGAAGCCTTATTCTGGTCAAAGGAGCGCAGACATTTGACTCCGACCTTATCGCAGACCTTCTCGAAGCGCGACGCCATGAGACAGTCCTTGAGGTAAATCTCGATGCCGTGGCCGACAATTACAATTGGTTCCGCAACCGCCTTCTCCCCTCTACCGGTCTGATATGCATGATAAAAGCCTCGGGCTATGGAGCCGGCGACATAGAGATTGCCAAAACCCTTCAGAGCCGCGGGGCTGCATATGTGGCGGTGGCGGTGGTCGATGAGGGTGTGACCCTCCGCAATGCCGGCATCTCCATGCCCATTATGGTTATGAACCCGCGGGTAGCCAATTTCCGGACCATGTTTGTCAATCAACTCGAGCCGGAAGTCTATTCCTTCCCCCTGCTTGAGGACATACTCGAAGCGGCCCGCCGCTATGGCGTCAGCAACTTCCCGATCCATATCAAGATCGACACTGGGATGCACCGCCTCGGCTTCCGCCACGATGATCTCTCCCGCCTCGCCGAATTGCTCCATGCTCCTGAGAATGTAGGTCTTCTTCATATAGCCTCGGTCTTCAGTCATCTGGCAGTGGCTGATATGCCCGCCGAAGACGACTATACCCGAGAGCAGTTTGACTACTTTGACCGGGCTTGCGAGATGCTTGCCTCCCTCTTCCCCGAGCACCCTTTCAAGCGGCATATACTCAACTCCACCGGCATAGTGCGCTTTCCCAAGCACCAATATGATTTTTGCCGTCTGGGTATCGGTCTTTATGGCATCGCCACTATCGACGACGGCTCGCAGGATGGTCTGCGCCCCGTAAGCTCACTCTTCACCTCTGTCATAGCTGTCCACGACTGGCCGGCGGGGACTACCATCGGCTATGGCCGCTACGGTCGCCTCGACCGGCCCTCGCGCATCGCCACCATTCCGGTGGGCTATGCCGATGGCATAGATCGTCATCTCGGTCGGGGAGCCATGGAGGTGTGGATCCGCGGCAAGCGCTGCCCATCCGTGGGCAATATCTGCATGGACGCATGCATGATCGACGTTACCGCTCTACCCGACTGCCGGCCTGGCGACAGGGTGGAAATCTTCGGTCCCCATATACCGGCCGCCGAGCTCGCTGCAACTCTCGGCACCATACCCTACGAAATACTCACATCGGTCTCCGACCGGGTCAAGCGCATCTATTATCGCGAATAATATGTTACAACTTCTCAACGCCGCCAACGATTTTATCTGGACCTACATAATGATAGCGCTCCTCATAGGAGCCGCCTTATGGTTTACCATCTCTACCCGTGGAGTCCAATTCCGCTATATCGGCGAGATGTGGCGCCTGCTCGGCTCGTCGGGTAAGCGCCATGAAGAGCTCCCTGAAGGGGCCTCGAAGCATCATTTCCATGTCAGCTCTTTTCAAGCCTTCGCCGTAAGCGTGGCCTCCCGTGTAGGCACCGGCAACCTGGCCGGAGTGGCCACAGCCATAGCCCTCGGCGGACCGGGTGCCATCTTCTGGATGTGGATGATAGCCATTCTCGGCAGCGCCAACGCCTTCATTGAGTCGACCCTCGCCCAGCTCTTCAAGGTCAAGGGCGAGCATTCCTTCCGCGGCGGCCCCGCTTACTATATATATAAAGGTATCGGGAGCCGGGTGTGGGCCGTGACCTTTGCCGTCCTGATCACTATCACCTTTGCCCTGGCCTTCCAGTCGGTGCAGAGCAACACGATTGCCCTTGCATTCGAGCCTTACGGAGTGCCTGTCACCGCCACCGGCGTCATCCTCACCATCCTCACCCTCGCCTGTATATGGGGCGGCATCCGCTCCATAGCCCGGGTAAGTGAGATAGTGGTGCCGGTCATGGCCATCCTCTATATCATTCTGGCCCTGGTAATCGTATGCCTCAATATCCATCATTTCCCCGCCGTGATGGAGCTGATTATCTCCAATGCCTTCGGCTTTGAGCAGATCATGGGCGGCGGCATCGGCATGGCAGTCATAATGGGAGTAAAGCGCGGCCTCTTCTCCAATGAGGCGGGCGAAGGCTCCACCCCCAATGCTGCCGCCACGGCCTCCGTCTCCCACCCTGTCAAGCAGGGCCTGCTCCAGACACTCGGCGTATATGTCGACACCCTCCTTGTCTGCACCGCCACGGCCTTCATCATCCTTTGCAGCGGCGTGTTCAACTCCGGAGCCACCGGCATAGCACTGACTCAGGATGCCCTCGACTCGGAGATAGGCTCGGGCCTCGGCTCCGCCTTCGTTGCCGCAGCTATCTTCTTCTTTGCCTTCTCCTCCATAATAGCAAATTATTATTATGGGGAGGCCAATATCCAATTCATCACCTCGCGCCGCTGGCCCGTCACCGCCCTTAAGATTGCCTCATCGGCTATGGTGATGACAGGAGCGCTCGTGGAGCTTGAAGTAGTGTGGGCCCTCGCTGATATCACCATGGCTTTGATGACCATATGCAATGTTGCTGCAATCCTCTTCCTTGGCCGGTATGCCGTGGCTTGCCTTCGCGATTATTCAGCTCAGCGTCGCCAGGGCTTCGACCCGATCTATCGCCGCTCCACCATACCGTCCATAGCGCGGCTGACCGACTGCTGGCCGCTCTGAGAAGCCATCTCGGCCTTATGGTGGCGATGGAGCTGATAGGAGTTTATCAGGTTGTGCCACACACTGTAGAAGCCCCCGACTATTGAGGTCACCGGGGTGAAGAAGGTATAGCCCATCCAGATGACAAGGACAGTGTTTTTCTGACCGAGCGACTGCCCGGCCGTGACCTTGTCGCCATACTTGTCTCCTATCTTCCGCCCTATCCAAAACTGGAAGATACAGCATATGAGCGACACACCTACGAGCCACAACTGAGTAGTAAGCTCCACCGGGGAGTGGACGATACTCCGGGTGGTCACGGCAAGGGCCAGAGCCAGCGAGAAGGCCCATATATAAAACGAGAGCTCCTGGTGGGCCCCGATCCCATGCGCTACCTTAGGGAGAACTTTCCTGAGAGCTACCGCTGCCACAAGCGGCATTATGAGCAGCGGAAACACCTTACCCAAAATAAGCAGAGACGACGATATGAAGCCACCCGACTGCCCGGGGTGGACAAAGGGCACCATCGCCGGGATAAGCAGGGCCACCGCCAGATTGATTATCAACGTATAAGCCGTGATGCTGTTGATATCGCCGCCGAGCTTGCGGGTTATCACGGCCCCGGCAGTGGCCGTAGGGCAGATAAGGCAGAGCATTGCGCCCTCAAGGATGACCCTCAGCCCGCTCCCGGGCATCTCAATGAGGAAAATGCCTATAAGGGTAAAGATTCCTCCCTGAATGAGCAGAAGCCACAGAAACCACCCGCGCAGGCGCAAATCGCTGAGCTCCACCCGGCAATAAGTGATGAAGAGCATAGCGAAGATGAGCGCCGGCTGGAGATAGGCAGGCACCCGGCTCAAAAAACCGCGCGTTGAGTCGGGCAAAGGGAGCCACGCCATAAAAAAGTAGCCCGCGATACCGGCGGCTATGGCTATTATCAGCGCCCACTCCTTTATAAAACTCACAATCTTCATTTCTTAACTATCTGGCCTGTTAATGTTGCGACCCCATTGGATATGATGAGGCCAATTTTTGGCTTGCAAAATTACGAAATAATTTTGTACCTTTGCAGCCGCAAGCCCTTTCATCTTCGTGGCTTCATCTCCGGATATGTTTAACATCTTCAATAAGCCTCCATATAAAATAGGCATCGCCCTCTCGGGCGGCGGTGCCCGAGGAGTTGCCCATGCCGGAGCTTTGATGGCATTGGAGCAAGCCGGTATACGCCCCGACATCATCGCTGGCGTCTCGGCCGGTTCGGTTGTCGCAGCCATGTATGCCGCAGGTCTTCATCCCCGCAAGATCCTCGAGATTTTTATGGGCGGGAAGTTTAGCTCCTTCACCAACTTTGCCATCCCCAAAAGCGGTCTTTTCTCCCTTGACCCTTTCCGCGACTTCCTCAGGAGCAAAATCCCAGTGGAGCGCCTTGAGGATATGCGCATCCCCACCATAATCGGGACTACTAACTTCGATACCGGGCTGACCGAAAACTTCTCGGAAGGCCCCACGGCCGACATCGTCACAGCATCATGCTGCATCCCCATAGTCTTCACTCCGCGCATCATAGGGCAATACCATTATGTCGATGGAGGAGTGCTTCACAACCTCCCGTCCCGTGCCCTGAGAGAGAAGTGCCAGACACTGATCGGGATCAACTGCTCCCCGGTGAAGCACAAAGACACTTCAGCCAACGGCCTCTTTGACACCGCCTTGAGAGCATACAATCTCGTGGCCAAGAGCAATGCAGTGCCCGACCTCGAGCTTTGCGACATTCAGATTTCAATTGACCGGATTGCCGACGTGGCCGTCTTTGACCTCTCCGCGAGCGAGCGCATTTTCGCCGCGGGATATGAGGCCGCTCTCACTGCCATAAAAGTGGCCGGCATCGGATCTTCATCTCAACGTAAATAACCAGCCTCTCCCATTCCTATATAACTCCGCTATGACACTTGACCGCAAACCCGTTATCTATCAGCTCCTCCCGAGGCTCTTTACCAACTATAACGACACCCTCACCCCCTCGGGGACAATAGAACAAAACGGCAGCGGCAAGATGGCCGACATCACCGATGAAGTGCTCTCGGCCATCAAAGAGCTGTCAGTGAGTCATGTCTGGTATACCGGGGTCATCGAGCACGCCCACTGCACCGACTATTCAGCCTATGGCATCAAGCCTGACAATCCTCACGTTGTCAAGGGTCAGGCCGGTTCGCCCTATGCCATCAGCGACTATTACGACATCGACCCCGACATTGCCGTCGATCCCCGCAAGAGGATGGAGGAGTTTGAGGCCCTTGTAGACCGCACCCACAAGGCCGGCCTTGACGTGATTATCGATTTTGTCCCCAATCACGTCGCCCGACGGTATGCCTCCGATGCCGCTCCTTCCGGCGCCCCCGACGACTTCGGCATAGGCGACAACACCGATATGTTTTTCTCGCCTACCAATAGCTTCTATTACATTACCCGTCAGCTCTGGGCTCCCACCGATGTAGACCTCGGTTCAGGCAAGAAAGCTTATGTGGAGTTTCCGGCCAAGGCAAGCGGCAATGATTGCTTCAACGCATTCCCCTGCCGCAACGACTGGTATGAGACGGTCAAGCTCAATTATGGCGTCGACCCCGACAACGGATCTCAGCATTTTTATCCCATCCCTCCCACATGGCACAAGATGCTCCATATCCTCCTCTTCTGGGCCGGAAAGGGCATTGACGGTTTCCGCTGCGATATGGCTCATATGGTGCCCCTGGAGTTCTGGCACTGGGCTATCGGCAATGTCAAGGCCAAATATCCCTCAGTGATATTCATCGCCGAGCTTTATGACATAGAGCTTTACCGCCCCTTTATCTTCGACGGCGGTTTTGACTATCTCTATGACAAGACCGGCCTCTATGATACCCTCCGCGCCATCCAGACCGGCTCCGTCTCAGCCGCCGCCCTCACCTCTTGCTGGCAGCAGACCGAAGGGATATCGTCTCACATGCTCAACTTCCTCGAAAACCATGATGAGCAGCGCTTCGCCTCCCCCCAATATGCCGGCGATGCCGCCAAAGTAATCCCGTCGCTGGTGGTGAGCTCCATGATGACCACCGGACCCATGATGATCTACATGGGTCAGGAATTGGGTGAGCCCGCTGCCGATGCCGAGGGCTATTCAGGCCCCGACGGTCGCACCACCATCTTCGACTTCTGGAGCCTTGACACACTCCGCCGCTGGCTGAGCGCCGACGGACCCGGTCACCCCGGAGAGACACTCCTGACACCCGCCGAGCAATGGCTCCGCAGCCGCTATATAAAGATACTTGCTATCGCCGCATGCGAACCCGCCATCACCCGAGGGCGCTTCTTTGACCTGATGTATGTCAATTATGAAAATCCGGCTTTCAGCCCTCACCGCAATTATGCCTTCATCCGCTCCACAGCCGACGAGACTCTCCTTATAGCCGTCAACTTCGGCCCTGCTGTAGCCAACATTGACATCAACATCCCCCGCCATGCCTTTGACCTGCTCAATCTGCCCGACTCCCCCAATTCCCGGGAGGTGACAGAGCTCATTTCAGGCGCCACAGAGAGCAAGATATTCTCCTCCTCCCATCCCTTTACGACCTCCATCCGGCCCTATGATGCCGTAGTCTGGCGCATAGCCCACCCTCAATAATCCTTCCCGATCAATATTTGTCTTTACCCAGCGATATGAAATCTATCATCCATCCCATCAAAATCTTCTCCGGCTCAAAGTCGACTTATATGGCCGAGGAGATATGCCAGGAGCTCGGTATCGAGCTCGGCAAAATGAACATAACCCACTTTGCCGACGGTGAGTTTGAGGTGTCGTTTGAAGAACCTATCCGCGGCTGCGAGGTGTATCTCGTTCAGTCAACATTCC
>CAZAUV010000001.1:0-53762 GCA_964488335.1 uncultured Bacteroides sp. | reverse complement strand
CGCCGGCATCGTCGCCGGTCTTTGAAGCCACTTCCTTGACGAGCTGCGCGCCCATATTTTCAAAGGGGTCTTCGAGAGTGATTTCGCGGGCCACGCTGACACCATCCTTGGTGATGTGGGGAGCGCCAAACTTCTTCTCGATGATTACGTTGCGACCCTTGGGACCGAGGGTCACTTTTACGGCATCGGCGAGAGCGTCGACACCTTTCTTAAGCTCTTCGCGAGCCTTTATTTCAAATTTAATTTCTTTAGCCATTGTCAGTTATGAGAGAGAATAAGATATAAGAAAAGGTATAGGAAGATGAGGGAGATCAGCCTTCAATGACGGCGAGGACGTCGCTCTGACGCATGATGATAAATTTTTCGCCATCGAGGGTCACCTCATTGCCGGCATACTTGCCGTAGAGGACATTGTCGCCTGCGCGGAGCACCATCTCTTCATCTTTGGTGCCTTTACCTACGGCGATGACTTTACCCTGGAGGGGCTTCTCCTTGGCAGAATCGGGGATGATGATGCCTGCCATTGTCACTTCTTCGGCGGCCGTAGGAGCGATGAGCACCCGGTCGGCCAGCGGTTTGATATTCATGGGAAGGTTATGATTTAATATGGTTGAGTATTATAAGTTGTCGTTACATTAGGGTGGAGAGCAAATAGCGTGCCAAACGGGCGCCGCTCCCCTGCCCTGCTGCATGAGATATAACAAAACGGAGCGCCCGCGGGTTCGCGAGGGCCTGCGGGCGCTTGATGGGGGATGATACCGCCTTGCGGGGGGCTGACAAAATGTCAGTCTTCGGGGGCAAACATGGGATCCCAGGCCGGGAGAAGCTCGGGAGTCTGGGAAAGGACGGCCCGCGCCTCGGGGGTGAGATACTTGTCGCGTACCACCAGGCGGAACATATATTCGTCAAACCATGGGTCGGTCATTATGAGATGGCCGCCGTTGACGCCGGGGCCCCATGAGTTTTCGACGAGCCATTTAGTGGGTCGGCCATCCTTGTCGAGGTCAACGGCCACGAGGGTCATGGCATGGGAAGAAGCGGAGGCACCGGTCAGGATGCGGTCTTTCTTGTCCATGCCGAAGTCAACGCCCAGGAGCGAGCCGTAGTCAAAATTATCGGGGTCGAGGAGGCCGGCCTCACGGTCCATCTGCTGACCGACATCGCAGGAGAAATACATAGCCGTATTGTCTTTGATGGAGGCAATGGCCATCTTCTTGATTTCCTCGATGGGGAGGTTGATGTAGGTCCAGTTTTTGCCGTCGTAGACATGGCGGTCGAGGTCAATCTCATAGAGCTTCCAGTAAGGACGGGAGGGGTCGTTCATGAGCATCACGTAGTCGCCCTGAAGGTCGTTTCCGGCAAAGGCCTTGTAGAAGCTCCGGGGGGTGTAGGTGGCGGTAGACACCGGCTCACCTTTTGTGTTGCGGGCTGTCCATTCAAATTCAGTCGGGGGCACTCCGAGATTGAGGGCTAGCATGCGGTAGACCTCGGTAAGCATCTCCTTCTTGCGGGCTTCTACAGCCTCGGCAGAAGCATTATCGGCCACCATCTTGCGCAGCTCGAGGCCATCTTCCTTGAGCTTAAGGGAGATAAGACGGCTCATGGTAGAGGTCTTGTTGGAGCTGTTGGTCTCGGGCATCACTTCGGCGGGCACCACGCCATATTTGGTAATGAGATCGGCCACGCCTGTAAACTGGCCGCCGTCGCTGAGGGGATGACGGAAGAGCCATTCGTTTTGCTTCGAGTCAAAAGGCTCGGAGGCATTGTCGATTACGGCCTGAAGGAACAGATTGCTCTTCTCGAGCTGGTCGTAGAAAAAGAGATAGTTTTGGGAGAGCTTGAGCTCGGGCAGGTCGTTGTCGGCCATCATCTGGGCGCGAAGCATGTTGAGACCGGTGAAGAGCCAGCATCGGCCCGACGATTTCTGGTCGGTGATGCCCTTGGAGGCCACGCGATGGCTGAATCGGTCGTCAGGACGCTGACGGCGGGCATCGGTGTTGACGGCCAGGCGGGCGATGTCGTTGTTGGAGATGGCGTTGTAGAGAGCGCGGAAAGAGGGGTCGGAGGGGAGAGTGGCGCGGAGGCCGGCCACAAACTCCTCTGAGAGGCCACCTGATGGGGCGACGGAGTCGGGGGCGAGAGGCGCAGCCGAGGCAGCTATCGTGGCTGCGAGGCCGAGGGCCAGGGCCGAGAGTCGTGAAGTCATGTGATATATTGGTGGAGGGGTTAAGATTTTTCGTCGGGAGCGGGAGCGAGCTTTATGAGCTCCAGGCGCGTGGCCGAGCGGCGGAGGATGGTAAACTGATAGTTGCCGATGACGAGGGTCTCGCCCTGGGGCGGGATGGTCCCGGCGGCATTGAGGATATATCCGGCGAGAGTCTGATAATCATCCTCTTCGGGGATATCGATGTGATAGGTTGTGCGCAGGGTGTCGATTTCGATACGTCCTGAGAACTCAAAGACTCCGGGCTCAATCTCGCGGGCCACGATGTCGGAGGCGGTATCGTGCTCGTCGCGGATGTCGCCGCATATCTCTTCCATGAGGTCTTCGAGGGTCACGAGGCCTGAAGTGCCGCCAAACTCATCGACCACGATTGCCAGGGAGCGCTTTTCCTGGAGCATGCGGCGCATGAGCTTACGGGCCAGGAGGGTCTCGGGGGCGAAGATGATGGGCTTGAGATGCTCCTTCCAATCGCTGTCGGGGTCGAAGAGCTCGCTGACGTGGATATAGCCGAGGATGGTGTCGATGTCGTCGCGGTAGACTATGATTTTGGAGCGGCCCGAGGTGGTGAAGAGCTTGACGAGAGCCTCGCGGTCGGTCTCGTCAATGTCGACGGCCACAATCTCGCGACGCGGCTGCATACAGTCGCGCAGATGAGTGGAGGAGAAGTCAAGAGCGTTGCGGAATATCTTCACTTCATTCTCCACGGGTGTCTTGGAAGGATTGACCTCATCGATGGCGGTGTCGAGATATTGGTTGAGATCACCGATAGAGAGCATCCCCATGCGCTGCTCCTCGGAGTGGATGCCCAGGAGCTTCATTATCACCTTGGAGAGGGCCGAGATGAAGAGCGATATGGGATAGAGGATGATGTAGAAGATAAAGATGGGGACGGCAAATATCTTGAAGGAGAGATTGGGGTTGATGCGAAACACTGATTTGGGCAGAAACTCTCCGGTAAGGAGGATGATGCCGGTGGAGATGATTGTGGAGCAGAGGAGCATCAGGGCATCGGAGGATATATGCGCGGCGAGCCACGGCTCGAGGAGGGCGGCGGCGCCCATACCATAGACCACGAGGACAATGTTGTTGCCCACCAGGAGGGTGGAGATGAAGATGTCTTCCTCAGAGTAGAAGCGGCCTATGAGTCGGCCGATGACGCCGCCGCTCTGGGCGTCGAGCTCCACCCTGACACGGTCGGAGGAGATGAATGCTATCTCCATTCCTGAGAAGAGACCGGAGAAAATGAGCGATATGAGGGCCACTATGAGCCAGGCTGTTTCGGTCATTATTATCTGATGGCTGAGGATATTACTGCTGTTGGGGCTGAGGCCGTGGGGGCTCCGGCGGGCGGGCGGGATTGCGCCGGCGCAGGACGGTCCTGGCCGCCCGGCGGCGGGGATGGTCTGAAGCCTCGGTAGTCACATAAAGGGTATCGGAGGGGGTGGCATTGAAGCCCCGGTCGGTGCGCCGGGCATCCTCGGGGTCGTCGGCCGCTGCTGCCACAGGATCGTAGGGGGCAGAGGCCGTCACGGGCCGGGAACTGCCCGGGGCGAAGCCCGCGTTATCGTCGTCGTCATCGCCCGCGCCGGGCTTAAACTGCGAGGCGGGGAAGATGCCCGAGGTGGAGGTCACCACATAGTCGGTCATCTGATCGTTGCTGCGGAAGCCGAAGCCTTCGATGACGCGGTCGGGGCGTTCGATATGTATAAAGGAGTCGGAATAGACCTCGTGGCGGAGGCGGTCCCACCACAGCTGCGGTGTCAGGAAGCGCTGTCCTTCACTCGAAGATATATCTACGGCTCCGTCGAGGCGCCAGGTCTGGCGCGAGGTATAATATGTTGCGGAGTCGCAATCGATAGTAGCATTGACTTTGCCGGAATTATCATACCGCTCCATGTGCATTCCCCGGGGGAAGCGCCAGTGGGGGTCGGCCGCGTTGTCATACATCAGCCATTCGGGGGCGAGGATGCGATAGCGGGTATAGCCGGAGTCGCTGATGGTGGTGTTGGCCCGGAGGGTGGTCATCGTCGGGGTCAGCTCAGGGTCAATCTTCTCCTTGCGGTAAGGGCGCTCATCGGCGCCGCAGCTCCATAAGATAGCTGCTAAGATTACCGGAAGGCCTAAACGCAGGGAGGGAGAGAAGCGGCGGGTCACAATGATGATCTGTTAAGAATAAAGCCGGCGGGGCGGACTGACCGGGATATTATTGAATCTTGCGCTGGAAAAACCAAAGCTCGTTGAAGTTGACGCCTAAGGTGATGGTGAAATGATTTTCGGTCAGCAGCGACTGAGGATAGGCGCTGCGGTGGCGCCATTCAAAGCCGAGATTGACCATCGTCTTGCCCGAGGGGGCGGGGAGGCCGAGACCTGCGGTAAGGCCGTAGTCGCGAACATTGTTGGAGCCCACCATCACATAGTCGCGGGCATAGAAGCCGCCGGCGCGCCATGAGATCCGGCTCAGATATGAGCCGCGCCGGGCGTGGGTGTATTCAGCGCCCACATTGGCGCTCCAGCGGTCGGCCAGGCGAGTGCCGGCAAAATTATCCATCTCGAGATATTTGGCGGAGGCCCAGGGCTGATAGGTGAAGTCGGCTTCAGCGGTCAGGCGGTTGTTCCACGAATAGCTTATGCCGGCGCCCCAGGTCTCGGGGCGGCTGAAGCGGTCTTTCATCGAGATGCGCTCCACGACGGTGTCGCTGCGGATGATATTGCCGTTTTCGTCGGTGTCGTTGTTCATGTCGTATTTGCTGACCCATGCGTGGCCGAGAAATGTCATTGAGGGGGAATAAGTGACGCCAAGAGTCACATTGTTGCGCCCGAAGTTGATGCCATACTGGGCTCCAAACGACAGGTTATAGTCCCTCACCTCCACAACCTGCTCAAAGAGGGCTGTGGTGGAGCCGGAAGGCGTGGTCTGCACGTCGTGGGTAATCGAGCCGAAGAGATAGCTGATGTTGGCGCCGATGGTGAAGCCGCTGAAGGGGCGACCGGCCACGCCTACATAGAGCTGATTGAGGCCTCCCCCACCCTGCCGCATGGTCTCGCCACCGGTAAGCTCCGTGGCGAAGCAGTAGCCGACAGAGGAGTAAGGCACCAGGCCCACCGAGCCGCCCATATATTTACCTAAAGGGAACTGGAGGGTGATATAGTCGAGTCCGCCCCCGAGGTTATTGTCTTTAGCTGTGCCCTCCTTAAGGGATGTGGAGGAGAAGTCGACACCCATATCAAAGAGAAATGTCAGGGAGTCGATGGCGGCATATGAGGCGGGGTTCATCACATTGATCTGGCGGCCGGAGCGCATGGCATAGCCCACCGAGCCCATCTGCCGCTGCATCGACGTGGCATTGTTGCGCAGCAGGCCGTAGCCCAGGCGCGAATAGGCGCTGCCTGTGTCCTGGGCGGCGAGGGGCGTCAGGGCCACGAAGATGGCCGCGAGGATGGCGCTGAGGCGGGAGAGAGTGTGTCGCATGATCTGTATCTTAGTGTTGTTGCTTCTTTTCATTATATTGCAGGATGGTGTTGAGGCCGAGGCTCACCAGATTGTGGACCGGGTGGACCTCAAAGTCGCAGATACCGGCGATGACCGAAGCCCAGCCGCCGGTGATGACGGTCACGGTGTCTTCAGGCAGCCGGCTGCGGTAATAATAAATGGCGCCCACGATACCATAGAGGGCTCCGAGGATCATTGCTTCGCGGGTGTCGGTGCCCAAGAGGTGGTTAGGCTTGATTTCGCGCGGCACTTCGAGGCGAGGCAGGCGGGCGGTGAAGCGGTGGAGCGCTTCGAGGCGCATCCTCATCCCGGGGGCTATATTGCCGCCGCGGAAGCATCCTGAGGGATCGACATGGTCATAGGTCACGGCGGTGCCGGCATCGACCACAAGGAGCGACTTGCCGCCATACAGGCTCCAGGCTCCGACGGCGGCGGCTATGCGGTCGGCTCCAAGAGTATGGGGCGTGGCATAGCCTATGGTGATGGGCATGGTGGTGGATGAGCTGAGGCGCTCCACCTTGATGCCCCGGTGGCGGAGGTCGTCGAGGAGCTGGCCTCCGCGCTCGGCCACGGAGCAATAGAGCGCATCGGCAATGGGGCCGGGCGCTGCATCGAGGTAGCGCCCGACAATCTCAGGGGTCAGATGGGGCTCAACGACCTCGCTCAACAGCGTGTCATCGTCCCAGAGGGCCATCTTTGCGGCCGTGTTGCCCTGGTCTATGGTCAGGTGGAGTGACATTTCGCCGCAAATTTACTATCTTTGCCTTAAATAATGAAAAAAAAATCAACAAAGCCTCGGAAAAACCCTCCCCTCATGTCTGTTCCTGAAAAAAGTTGACCCGATTGATTAATCTTAACGAGGATGGAGGTGGAATTTTTTTGGTTTTTCTCTCTCATCTTTTTGGTCATCCAAGAATATTTAATAATTTTGCAACGGCCATTACAGTAATGGTAATTACAAAATTATGAAATTCTACGATAGAGAGATAGAAACGCAGACTTTGCGAAAGATAGCTGAGACCTCAAAGCAATATTCTCAACTGACGGTCATTACCGGACGCCGACGCATAGGTAAGACCACGCTCATAAAACACGCCTATCCCGGCAATGATTTGATATATTTCTTTGTGGCCCGAAAAAGTGAGGCGCTCTTATGTAAGGAGCTGGCTGAGACTGTACGCGATTGCATGGGCGAAGACCTGGGCGATTTCAGCAGTATGTCGCGTCTGTTTGCTGCCATTATGAATATGTCGCGCCGTCGTCACGTGACTCTGATATTCGACGAATTTCAGAATTTCAAGTATGTCAACGAGGCCTTTTTCAGCGAGATGCAAAATATCTGGGATGATATGAAGACGGAGGCAAAGATCAACCTCATTGTCTGCGGCTCTATCTATTCTATGATGACCAGGATATTTGATGACCGTAAAGAGCCCCTTTATGGTCGGGCTACGTCAAGGATGCGCCTCCGCGCTTTTCCCCTCATGACCCTGAGAGAGATAATGACCGACAACAATCCAAATTTTACCCCGGATGATCTTTTGTCATTTTTTATGGTCACCGGGGGAGTAGCCAAATATGTCGAGCTCCTTGTCGAAGCCGGGGCGTTTACAAAACAAGCTATCTTCGACACAGTTATCGCCTATGGTTCATTCTTTATTGAAGAAGGTCGCGAGCTTCTGTCTGATGAGTTCGGCAAAGATTATGGAAACTATTTCTCTATCTTATCTGCCGTAGCATCAGGCTTCAACGAGCGAGGAGAGATAAAGTCATATACAGGCATCGAAGCCGGTGGATTTCTCGACAGGCTCGAGACCGTCTATGACCTGATCTACCGCTATAGGCCCTATTTGGCAACTCCCAACAGCCATAACGTGAAATATGGCATAAAAGATAATTTATTAACATTCTGGTTTAGATTTATTTATAAATATCGCAGTGCAGTAGAGATAGGAAATCTTGACTATGTCAGAGAAAAGATTGCTGCTGATTATGACACATTTTCCGGAGCCATTTTAGAGCGGTATTTTCGTCAGCTTTATCGCGAAACCGGCCTTTATAATATTGTCACCAACTATTGGGAAAAGAATGGCAGAAACGAGATAGACCTTATTGCCGTCAATGAAGCCGACCGCGAGATAATCATTGGAGAGGTGAAGCGCAATAAGCGACGCATCGACCTTCAAAAACTTGAGCAGAAGGCTACCGTAATCAAAGAGAAGCGTCAGGGCTGGAGCATCGGTTTCACGGCTTTGTCGCTCGATGATATGGTATAAGCCCCGGATTACACCCTTAACTTACGGTTCCGGGGGCAATAAATGGGGATGAGAGGCGTTATTATAGACGTGAGTCATCGCGCAAACCATATTCTTAAGGTGGGGGCGGCCCTGGCGATTGCCATTGCAGCCCTCCTCGCGGGGTCGTGTTCGCTGAAGAAGAACACGGCCGCGTCGCGCCGCTACACCGAGTTCATCACCCGCTATAATATCTATTTCAATGGAGATGAACATTATAAGGAGACGCTAAAGAAGATGGAGACCGACTATCCCGACGACTTCACCCGCCTCCTCCTTGTCCACCCCTCCGACGCTTACGGCGACGAAGCCATGCAGCGTCCGTCGGGCGACTTCACGCGCTCTATCGAGAAGGCTCAGAAAGCCATCGAGCTCCGCTCCATCAAGAAAAAACCGCGCATCAAGGGGAGCAACCCCAAGCAGAAGGCCTTCCGCGCCCGCGAGGAGTTTAACCCCTTCCTTCATAACGCCTGGCTGATGATGGGCCGGAGCCAGTATATGAACGGCGACTTCCTCGGAGCCGCCACCACCTTTGCCTACATCGCCAAGCATTTCGGCTGGCTCCCCGAGTCGGTGGCCGAAGCGCGCCTCTGGGAGGCTCGTTGCTATGTGGCTCAGGGATGGACTTTCGAGGCCGAAAACCTCCTCCGCCGCGTAAAGGAAGATGAGCTCACCACTCCGGCTCTCCGCAGCCTTTACGCCATTGTGGAAGCCGACTGCCACCTCAAATCAGGACGCTACGACGAGGCCATAGCTCCCCTGCGCCGCGCCATGGCCCTGGCCAAGGGCGCCCAGAAGACGCGCCTCACATTTCTTCTCGGCCAAGTGCTTGCCCGCCAAGGCGATAAGGAGGGCGCATATAAGGAATTTGACAAGATAGCCCGCAGCAACACAGCCCCCTACGCCACCAAATTTAACGCCCGCATCAAGCAGAGTGAGGTCTATTCCCACGACAACATCGAGCCGGAGGTGAAGAGCCTCCGCTCCATGCTGCGATATGACCGCAATAAAGAATATCAGGACCAGATATATTATGCCATAGGCAACCTCTACCTCTCGCGGCGCGACACCGCTAAAGCCATAGAAAATTATCTCCTTGCCGCTGAAAAATCTACCCGCTCCGGCATCGACAAGGCCCTTGCTCAGCTTCAGCTCGGCAATCTCTATTATGAGCAGCGCAAATATGACCTCGCTCAGCCCAGATATAGCGAGGCCGTCCCTCAGCTGCCGAAGGATTATCCCGACCTGGCCAAGCTGCGCCGGCGCTCCGATGTGCTCGACGAGCTCGCCGTCTACTCCGGCAACGTCACTCTCCAGGACTCTCTGCTGCGCCTGTCGGCCCTCTCGCCCGAGGAGCAGACCAAGGTGGCCGAGCGCCTCATCGAGGAGCTTAAGAAGCGCGAGAAAGAGGAGGCTGAGGACGCCCGACGAGCTGAGTATGAGGCAAATGCGTCAGTCCGTAATGCCGCCGCCAACGCCAATGCCGCCCAAGGCTCGGCTGCGGCTGCCAACTCCTTCATGCTCAACAACGACAAGAGCTGGTATTTCTACAACACGGCTGTGAAAAATGCCGGCAAGACCGAGTTTCAGAAGCGCTGGGGCTCCCGCCGACTCGAAGATGACTGGCGCCGGCGCAACAAGAGCTCATTCTCTTTCTCCGACTTCGACGCCCCCGCCACCGACGGCGCCGACTCGCCCGACGGCGGGGAGGCCGCCGAGGGCACCGACGCTCCCGAGATGAGCCCCGGCGAGAAAGCTGCCGCCGACTCTACCGCCCAGGCCGCCGAGCGCGCCGCCGACCCCCATTTCGTTGAATATTACCTGGCGCAGATACCCAAGACCGATGAGGAGCGGCAGACGGCCCATGACGTGATCCAGGAGGGTCGCTACAATATGGGCCTCATCCTCAAAGACAAGCTTGAAGACTTCGACGCAGCCCGCAGTCAGTGGGACATACTCATCCATGATTACCCCGACAATCTATATCGCCTCGACGTCTATTTCAATCTCTACCTGATGTATATGCGCCTGGGCGATGAAGCCCGCGCCGAGCAATATCGCGCCCTTATCCTCAACGACTTTGCCGACAGCGATGCCGGCCAGGCCCTCCAGGATCCCAACTATATCGACAATCTCCGAGAGATGAACGCCCGTCAGGAGAATATATATCGCGAGGCCTATGATGCTTATCTGGCCGACGACACCGCTGCCGTCCGCTCCGCCTCAACGATGCTCGCCGAGAAATATCCGTTGAGCCCCATCTTGCCCAAGATGATGTTTATCGACGCCCTGACCCACGTCAGCAGCCAAGATGCCGAAGGCTTCTCTGCAAAGCTCCGCACCCTGCTCGAGCGCTTCCCACAGGCCGATGTGAGCCCCGTGGCTTCATCTTATCTCAAGGAGCTCGCCCGCGGACGCAAGCTCCAGAGCGGACAGTCGGGTGTGAAGGCTATGGTGTGGGATATGCGTCTGACCAACGACACCACTCTGGCCTATGACCCTGATGCCGAGCTCATCTTCGACATCGAGGATGAGGGCGAGCCGCTCCTTATCCTGACCTATGCCACCGACTCAGTGGCCCCCAACGAGCTGCTCTACGAAGTGGCCCGCTACAACTTCAATACCTTCAAGGTCAAGGACTACGAGCTGGAGCAGATGAACTTCGGGCGCCTCGGCCTTCTCATCATCAGCGGCTTCAATTCAGCCGCCGAGCTCAATCATTACCGTGCTCTGCTGCTGGAGCGCGAGGGGGTCGACGTGGTGCCTCCACAGGCGCGCCCCGTGATCATCACCCGCAAAAACTTCGACATGCTGATGAGCCGCGGGCGGTCGTATGACGACTATTTCCACGCCATTGAGGCTCAGCGTGTGGCAGCCCTCGAAGCCGCCAAAGGGGTCCCCCCAGAGAGCGCAGCAGACTATGATCTTGAGAATACGGAGGAGCCCGATGACCCGGAAAACCCCGGAGAGCCCGATGACACCGATGCTCCCGGAGAGTCTGATGAGGTCGATGACCCCGATAATTCTGAAAATCCCGATAATCCCGAAGAAGAATGAATATACTCTGGGCTGATGACGAGATAGACCTCCTCAAGCCCCATATCCTGTTTCTTAAAGCCAAGGGCTACGACGTGGAGACCGTATGCTCCGGAGCCGACGCCCTGATTGCCGCCGACTCGAGGCCTTTTGATCTGATCATCCTCGACGAAAATATGCCCGGTATCTCGGGCCTGGAGACCCTTGGCCGCCTCAAGGTGGCCCACCCCCAGACTCCGGTGATAATGATCACCAAGAGCGAGGAGGAAAACATTATGGATCAGGCCGTAGGCAGCAAGATTGCCGACTATCTCATCAAGCCGGTCAACCCCAATCAGATACTCCTGTCGATCAAGAAGACCCTCCACTCGGGCGACCTGGTGACCAACCGGGCGGCCGACGACTATCGCCGCGAGTGGCCCGAGCTCTCGGGAGCCATCAATTCCGCCTCCAGCCTCGACGACTGGAAGGCCCTCTACCGAAGGCTCGTATATCGGCAGACAGAGCTCGCCGCGGCCGGGCAGACCAATATGGACGAGATGCTGAGCGCCCAGATGGCCGAGGCCGACGGGGAGTTCTCGAAGTTTGTGCGCCGAAATTATGAAGACTGGATAGCACGCATCGCCGATGCTCCCGCGGCTGACGACACTCCCCTGATGAGCCCCACTGTGATGCGCCGCAAGGTGTTTCCGCTCCTTGACAAGGGGGAGAAGGTGTTTTTTGTCTTGATCGATAATTTCCGCCTCGACCAATGGATGACAATACGCCCCCTTCTGAGCCGGTTCTTCAGCGTCGACGACGATGATCTCTACACCTCGATCCTCCCTACAGCCACCCAGTATGCCCGCAACGCCATCTTCTCAGGCCTGATGCCGGAGGCGATAGCCCGAATGTTTCCCGACTTATGGATCGACGAGGAGGCCGAGGAGAGTAAAAACCTCAATGAGAGCCCCCTTATCGCCACTCTCTTTGAACGATATCGGCGCCCCGTGAAGTTTTCCTACCATAAACTCAACGACTCGGCGGGCGCCGAGCGCCTCCTGCGCGACCTCCCCTCGCTCGAGCACAACGAGCTCAATGTGGTTGTCATCAACTTTATCGACATGCTCTCCCATGCCCGTACAGAGTCGAAAATGATCCGCGAGCTCGCTTCCACCGATGCCGCCTACCGCTCGATCACGGAGAGCTGGTTTCGCCACTCCTCGACCCTCGACCTCCTCAGCGCCATAGCCTCAAGGGGCTATAAGGTGATCCTCACTACCGACCACGGCACTGTCCGCGTCGACTCCCCCGTCAAAGTCGTCGGCGACCGAAACACCAACACCAACCTCCGCTACAAGATCGGCAAGACCCTCTCCTATAATCCGAAACAGGTCTATGAGATAAAGCGCCCCGAGCGCTTCGGCCTTCCGGGAGCCGGAGTTGCCGGAACATATATCTTTGCCCTCGGCCACGACTTCTTTGCATACCCCAACAATTACAACTACTACGTCCAATATTACGACGGCACCTTCCAGCACGGCGGCATCTCTATGGAAGAGATGCTCATCCCCGTCGTAACCCTCTCGCCCAAACCATGACCCTTCCAGCCACAATCTCCATCCCCTCCCTCGACGCTCTCCCCGCTGCTGCCGAGCAGTTTATGGCCCTCACCCGAGGCTACACAGTCTTTGCCTTCGATGCCCCGATGGGCTCCGGCAAGACCACCTTCATCAACGCTCTCGCAGCCTATCTCGGAGTGAAGGCCGACCCTACCGGCTCACCCACCTTCGCCATCCTCAACGAGTATCAGAGCCCCTCGCAGGGGATAATCTACCATTTTGATCTCTACCGCCTTGAAGGTCCCGAAGAGGTGGCCGACACCGGCTTCATCGACTATGTAGATTCAGGGCGTCTATGCCTCATCGAGTGGCCCGACCGCGCCGATACTCTTCTCGACCCGGAGGCCACTGTCAGGGTGACTATTGACGTAGACCCCCTCACCGACAGCCGCCGCATGACGCTCCACTATCCCGGGCAAGACCGATGAGATAGGGTAATGAAAATTTTTATGGCCGGAAGTGCAACCTCCCGGCCTTTATTGCATCTATAAGACAGAAACATCTTAACTCAACGCAAAAAAAACATATCCATATCATGCGAAAAGAGCTCCATATCATCACCATCCTTGCGTGCCTCCTTGTGGCTACAGTGCTGACAGGTTGCCACCTCTCCGATTTGGCCCAAGCCGAGCCCGATGGCTGGGAGCGGCGAAAGTTTGAGCGGAGCGTGGCTGAGTCGGTCCGTCGCGCCGTCCGCACTCCCGGTATTGACAACGGGTCGACCATCATTGTCACTTCAAGCGGCGACACTCTCGTGGCGCCGTCAGACAGTACCCTCCTTCATGACAACATCCGGACAGTATATATCGACATCGAGTCGCCTAAATATCCGAGTGGCTTGACGAATAGTTCAATGAATTTGATAGAGGGTGTTGTGGTGACTTCGGTCATAGGCATTTTCATTCTGGTGATTATTATCGGCATATTTGTAATTGTAGTGAACCGTCAGCACGGGCGCAACCGGCTTATCCGTAGGGCGATAGACCAGGATTATACCCTGCCGGAGGCCTTTTTCACCGGTTCGCCTATGGCTCCTGACGTAACCGTCAACCAGATAATTTCCCCCGAAAGTCCGTCCGCGCCTGATACTGAGACCGAAAGACAGAGCTGCCCGCCGCCCCCTCCCGCTTCCGGCATCAATCTCGGGGCTGTCAAGGATGCTGTCAAAGAGGTGACCGGAATGAAAGCCGCCTCCTCACCCCTTCGCGACCTACGTAACGGATTCATCCTGGTCGGCATCGGCCTTGTCGTATTTATCTCCTTTGCCGTAGGGGACAAACCCGCGCTCGGCTTCTTTGTCGGAGGTATCCTCGCGGTGCTCGGCGCTGCCAAGATATTCACCTATTTCTTCGGTCGTAAACTCTGACAGACAGCCGCCGACCATCCCCCGCAATCCCCCCCGACGACGATGACACGCCTTCAGGAACTAAGCCTCATTGCCCGATGTGTGGCGGCCGACGACCGCTATGCATTCGGGCAATTGGTCGAGACCTATTCCGAGCCCCTGAAGCGCTTCTTAATAAGCCTCACCCGAGGCGATGCCATGCTCGCCGACGACCTGGCGCAAGAGACCTTCCTCAAAGCCTATCTGGCCATCCGCTCCCTCGAAGGCGTGGCCCGCTTCAAGACATGGCTCTTCCGCATCGCCTACCGGGAATATCTGACCCACCTCCGCCGCCTCTCCCCATCGGAGTCGATCGACGACCTTGACATTGCCGACCCCGGCATCGACAGCGAGATCCGGGTAAGCGACGACTCTATCCAGGCGGCCATAGATGCTCTCCCGGCGCCCCAGAGGGCCGTCGTAAGGCTCTTCTATTTCGAGCAATTCTCCATAGCCCGCATATCGGCCGTCACCTCCATGCCCCAAGGCACCGTAAAATCTTATCTCAACCGAGCCCGCCACCGACTGGCCGCTCTCCTCAACAATCAGCTCTGAGACCACCATGAACACCACCCGCCAATCCTCCGATAAATCAGCCAAGAGTGTCAGCTCTGCCGACCTTGACCGACGCCTGAGCGCCATCCTCCGCGCCTCCGAGCCGGCATCACAGCCCGACACATGGTTTACACGCCGCGTCCTCAATCGCCTCCCGGCGCGCCGCGAGCGCCGCCTGGTAAGCATCCCCGAGCTCCTGGCCTTCATCATGGTGGTATGCTTCTGCGCCGTGATCGTCGCCGGCGAGATACGTAAGGTCATGGACCTGCAGACCGGCGACACCTTCGACCCCTCGCGCATGATCATTGCCGCCGGCATGGCCGCCGTGGCCACCCTCTACATAGCCATCCCCGTCGTCCGTCGCGCCCTCAACTGACCCTCCCCGGCCCAAACAGCCGGATAAGACAGTATCCCCGACACTTTAGATCGGGGTGATGAGGGAAATAAAGGCCTTAAGTAAGCGCGGATAAATCAATGTCAGGAATGATAGTTTTAGAGATTTTATCTCCCAACAAAAAACCCATATAGAGGGGAATGGTAAGCAGCTCTCCCTCCCGTCCGACATTGTATCTTCCCAATTTTATCGCACGATTGACATGATATACAGCCTTATTTTTCATAACGGTGGAGAGACTCTTGGCCTTGCCGGTAACCGACTTGACCTCTATGACAACACATTCTCCCATCAATCTCATCAGAAAATCAAGCTCCAGGCCGCTATCCTTGTGAAAGTAATATAATTTCTGACCTGCCTTGGTCAAGAAATCAGCCATCAGGTTTTCATAGATAGCCCCCTTATATCCAAGAAGGCTACCATTGAGGACATCAGCTTGAGCGCCGAAATCCAGCATTCCCATTAGTAGCCCTATATCAGAGGTGTACACCTTAAAACAGTCAGTAATTGCGTTTCCGCTGAGGGGTAATTCAGTAGTTAGGGTATTGTAACACCGACTGATAATGCCGGCATCTTCAAGCCATTGTATACTTCCGAGATACTTTGAAGCGCGCCCTCCTTTTTTTACTGTCGAGAACTGAAACTTCTTGTTTTCTTTGGCCAATTGTTTAGGGATTGATTCAAAGCACTCCCTGATATGAGGCTTATCGGCATCAGGGGCATATTTAACCATATCTTCCTGATATTCATCGAGAAGAGTGCGCTGAATGTTATGGATTTGCTCTATATTTTTTGTTTTGAGGAAGCAATTGACCACCTCGGGCAACCCACCTACCACGACATAGCGATAGAGTAATTCCATCATTACCTTGTGAATACCCTCCGGAACGGGAACCTCATCGTCAAGGCACTTTCTCAAGGTCGTTATCACACCTTCGTTGATATTATTGGCCCACAAAAATTCCTCGAAGTCTAAGGGATACATATTGACTATTGTCTCATACCCTACCGGTACTGAGTCGGCTCTGAGGCTATCACCGCTATCATTGGAGCTTCCATAACCTTTCACTCCTAAAAGCGACCCGGTGGCAATGACATCAAATCTGCCATCAAGAAAAAACGACTTCAGGGCCGTCCGCGCTTCTCGACATTCCTGGATCTCATCAAGGATTATGCAAGTTTTCCCACTTACAAATTGACTCCCTGGAATTAGAGCAGACAGATTTAAGATTATTGTGTCGACATCAAGGTTACCGGAAAAAGCCGTTTTCTTATCCGGCTCCAGAATAAAATTAAGATACACTGTATGGTCATAATTATCGGAAGCAAACTTCCTGACAATATAGGTCTTCCCACATTGCCTTACCCCCTTTATGACAAGCGGTTTCTTTGCGTCGGAATGTTTCCATGTGGCTAAGTAAGTCTCTATCTTTCGTTTAAGCATAGCGGAGCTTTTAATGTTTATGCAAAATTACACTTTTTCAAGGGAATAATCAAGTATCCCCGACACTTTTTCAAGGGAATAATCGGCTGCCGTGACACTTTTTCCAACGAATAATTGGCGATGGTGACACTTTTTCCAACGAATAATCGGCGATGGCGACACTTTTTCAAGGGAATAATCGGCTGCCGTGACACTTTTTCCAACGAATAATTGGCGATGGCGACACTTTTTCAAGGGAATCGGGGAGGGTGACGCTATTTATTTTAGCGCGTAATGAGGCGGAGAATTAATTTTCCGGGCCAAAGATGTGGCAAAATCCGCAGGTAAGCATTAATTTTGCAGGATGAAAAGGTAGTCTGATGCCCTGAAAGGAGCGGCTGCCATCATCTTTGACACAATGACTATGGAGCGACCCACCATCGATGAGGCCCTGACGGAGACAGGGCGTATCCTGGCCGACACTGCCGGGATGGGTAATTTATGGCTCAGCGCCGGCGGTGGCGAGCCTCTGCCGTCGGCTATCGACATCAAGCGCATAGTGGGGCTATGCCGCGCCCTCGTCTTCCCCGGATTTTTCGGAGAGAGCGCCACTACGGAACGCAATCTGCCCTTCCACGTCGGCCTCCGCCTAGAGGAGCTCCATAGCCTCCTGGCCGCTCAGGTGGCGGCCGGCTTCTGTTTCGGCGACGGCGGCGGTTGCCCTCCCCTCAAGCTCCTTAGGAGCCGCTCCGAAGAGATAGCCACGGCCTTTATTGCCCGTCTCCCTGAGGTGAGACGACTTCTTATGGCTGATGCCGAAGCCACCTTCCGGGGCGACCCGGCGGCGCAAAGCGTCAATGAGGTGGTATTCTGCTATCCCGGACTTAAAGCCACTGCCAATCACCGCATCGCCCATGAGCTCTATAAGCTCGATGTGCCGGTGGTCCCCAGGATGATTTCAGAGATGGCCCATAGCGAGACAGGCATCGACATCCACCCCGGAGCCGAGATAGGCGAGGGGCTGATGATCGACCATGGCACAGGCGTGGTGATCGGTGCAACGGCCATCATAGGCCGCCGGGTGCGCATCTATCAGGGCGTGACCCTCGGAGCCCGCTCCTTCCCCACAGATGATAATGGCGACCCCATCAAGGGGATAGCACGCCACCCGATAATAGGCGACGACGTAGTGATCTACTCCAACGCCACTCTCTTAGGGCGCATCACGGTAGGCGCCGGAGCCGTCATCGGCGGCAACCTGTGGGTGACCCACGACGTCAAGCCGGGCGAGCGCATCCTTCAGGCGCCGCTGCGCGACATCAACAAACAGTAATCAATCCCCCATTCATTATATTATGGACAATATCGAGCCAACTCCCACCTCTGCCCCCACTTTTGACATGGTGGCCAAGACCTTTCAGGGCCTGGAGGATATATTGGCTGAAGAGATAAGGGCTCTCCCGGGAGCCGTCAATGTGGAGCCCGGACGACGCAGCGTCAGCTTCGAAGGCACTCTCGAGACTATGTATCGCGCCAATATGCAATGCCGGACAGCCCTGCGCATCCTCAAACCTATATGCACCTTCACGGCTGCCGACCCCGACGAGCTCTATTCCCTGACCAAGGATTTTGACTGGGGGACGATAATGGATGTCAATTCGACCTTCTCCATCGACTCAGGCGCCGTCTATTCCGACGAGTTTACCAACTCCCGCTATGTCACTTACCGCGTCAAGGACGCCATTGTCGACTGGTTTCAAGACCGTCTCGGCCAGGGGAGGCGCCCCGGAGTGCGCCTCCAGGATGCCGATGTCAATATCAATGTCCATATTGCCGGCAAAGATGTGACCCTTAGCCTCGACTCCTCGGGCGAGAGCCTGCATAAGCGCGGCTACAGGGTGGCTCAGACCGAAGCTCCCATCAATGAGGTGCTCGCCGCCGGCATCATCCTCCGCTCCGGCTGGAGAGGCGACGAGCCGTTTGTCGACCCTATGTGTGGCTCCGGCACCTTCCTTATCGAGGCAGCCATGATCGCTGCCGGCATCATGCCGGGTGTCTACCGCTCGCGATTTGCCTTCGAGTCATGGCCCGACTTTGACCGCGAGCTCTTTGAGAGCATCTATGATGACGACTCGTCAGAGCGCACCCCCGCCTATGGCATCTATGGCTCCGACATCCTGCCGGCAGCCGTGGCTGTGGCGGAGCGAAACATAAAGCAGGCCGGCCTGGGCAAATATATCACTCTCGAGACCAAAGACATCAAAGACTGGACAGAGGCCCCCGGCGACGGTAAGGCCGGAGTGGTGGTGACCAATCCCCCCTATGGCGAGCGCATCTCCGTAGACAATATGGAAGGCCTCTACGCTCAGATAGGCAACACCCTCAAAAACGTCTTCAAAGGATGGCATGCATGGATTATCGGTTATTCCGATGACTATTTCAACAAGATAGGCCTCCACCCCTCGCTCCGCCTGCCCATCCTCAACGGCAAGCTCGAATGTGAGCTCCGCGAATATATCATCTTCGACGGCGATCTCAAGAGCTTCAAGCGCGATGGCGGCTCCATTGCCACCACCCGCCGCCCCGAGAAGCGCGATGCCAAGCGCGGCCCTCGCTCCGACAAGCGCTTCGACAAGGAGAAGCGGCCCGACAAGGAGCGACGCCCTGACAGGGAGAAGCGCTTTGACAACGACCGGCCCCGCTTTGACAAGAGCCGGCGCGACGACCGCCGCCCCGCGGCCGGAGCCTACAGCAAGCTGCGCATGACCCGCCGCGAGGATGAGAGCGAAGAGGATTTTACACGCCGCCGCCATGAGGCCGCCCTCCGCTCCATCACCTTCAAGCGGCCCTCGCTCCCTCCGGCCGAAGGCGAGCAAGGTATGCGTCGCCGCAAAGGGTGGAAACCCAAAGAATAATCCCCCCTTCCTTAATCGACCTTCAGGTCGCTTTGTTTCAAAAAGCATTCCTAATTCCTCATTCATAATTCATCATTGCGGCATCGCCGCCCCCCCACTCTATGAACATCCTTCTTCTCGGCTCTGGCGGCCGCGAGAGCGCCTTAGCCTACAAAATAAGTCGCAGCCCCCTCTGCACCAACCTCTTCATAGCTCCCGGCAACGGCGGCACCAACGCCTACGGCACCAATATCCTCCTCAAGCCCACCGACTTTGAGGCCGTGATGAAGGTGGTGGATGACAAGAATATCGACCTCCTCGTGGTAGGCAACGAAGATCCCCTCGTGGCCGGCATACGCGACTTTTTCGCTCCCCGTCGCCCCGGGCTCCTCATCGTGGGCCCCGATGCCGCCGGAGCCGCCCTCGAGGGCAGTAAAGATTTCGCAAAGCAGTTTATGACCGAAGAGGGCATCCCTACGGCCGCCTACCGCTCCTTCACCGCCGACACCCTCGCCGAGGGTGAAGAGTTCCTGGCCACTCTCCGTCCGCCCTACGTCCTTAAGGCCGACGGTCTTGCCGCCGGCAAGGGCGTCCTCATCCTCCCCACTCTTGAAGAAGCCCGGGAAGCCCTGCGCGAGATGCTCTCAGGCATGTTCGGTGCTTCGAGCGCCACAGTGGTCATCGAGGAATTTCTCTCCGGCATAGAGTGCTCCGTCTTTGTCCTGACCGATGGCAATGGCGGCTACCGGGTGCTCCCCGTTGCCAAGGACTATAAGCGCATCGGCGAGGGAGATACCGGCCCCAACACCGGCGGCATGGGCGCAGTGAGCCCCGTGGTCTTCGCCGATGAGGCCTTCATGGCCAAGGTCGACGAACGCATCATACGCCCCACCCTCGAAGGCCTTCGCAAGCGCGGCATCGACTATCGCGGATTTATCTTCCTGGGCCTCATCAATGTTGGAGGCGAGACTATGGTGATCGAATACAATGTGCGCATGGGCGATCCCGAGACCGAAGCCGTGATGCTCCGCATCGCCTCCGACCTCGTCCCGGCACTCGTAGGCGCCGCCAAGGGCTCTCTTGGCGATATACCCCTTGACATCGACCCCCGCGCAGCCGTGACGGTGATGCTGGTTAGCGGCGGCTACCCGGGCAGCTATCCCAAGGGCAAGACCATCTCGGGCCTCGACAAGGTTGATCCCTCTGCAACCATTCCATTCCATGCCGGCACAGCCATCGACGCTCAGGGACAGACCGTCACCTCCGGCGGCCGCGTCATCGCTTTGTCGAGCCTCGGCAACAGCGTCGAAGAGGCTCTCGGGAAGTCGTTTAAGGCCGCCGAGACCGTAGACTTCGAGGGTAAATATTTCCGCCGCGACATAGGCGCCGATCTCCTGCGCCTCGCTGCCAACGACTGACCTCAATCCCCTTCGCCACAGACGTGACTTTCAATACTCAGCCCCTCCTGCGCCTGCTCTGCTCCCGCTCGTTGGCAGCAGTGCTCTTCGCGGCGTCGCTCGTGATGACCATCCTGGGCTTCAGGAGCTATTCCGACCCGCAGGTGGCCCACGGCTTCGGACTGCCGGGGCCCGACACCTGGCTCCCCGACCCGATCCATTCACTTGCGGCCGCCATCGGGTGTCAGCTCCTTATCGTGCTGGGTATAATGTTTATCAACAAGGCCTTCAACCTCCTGCGCGGCCTCCGCAACAGCAGTCTCGTATGGTCAGGCCTCTTCATGCTCCTTCAGGGAGCCGACCCCGCCGCAGGTCATTTCAGCGGGGGCTATCTCCTCGCCCTCATCGTATTGCTCTGCATAGGAGTGTTTTACGGCATCTATCAGCTCCCCGATGCCACCCGCCGCATCTTCGTCATATTCCTCGTCATGGGAGCCGGGGCGATGGTGGCCGACTGCTTCATCCCCTTCATCGCCGTGATGATATTGGGATGCTTCCAGATGAGGGTGTTCTCGCTCCGCTGTCTGGTGGCCCTGTCGGCCGGCCTGTTCGTCCCCCCCTGGCTTCTCTGGGCATTCGGCCTGTGGACCCCCTCCTTCACTCCGGCCGACCTGAGAATTGTTCCTGCCGCCGATATGATGATGAGCCTCATCTATCCCGTGGTGCTGGTGCTCGTGACCCTCGCGCTGGGCTTTGTCGCCGGAGCTTTTGACATAGTCCGTGTCTATGGCCGCAATGCCATGACCCGCGCCCGCTTCGGCCTAATATCCGTCACCGGCATCATGGCGGGAATAATGGCTATCGTGGCTTTCGGCGATGTGGAGACCTTCACTCCCCTGCTAAATATCACCACGGCATACTGCCTTGCCCTTCTTTTTTCCTTTAGCCCGCGCCACAGCCTCGGCGCCGGCGGGGTGATCATCACCATCTCTATCATCCTCTTTCTGACATTATATATATGGCGGCTGATAGCGCTCCCCTTGTAATCATAGAGGGAAATATCCCCTTTGTCCCGAAGCAGCTCGCCGACCACTTCCGTGTCACGACCCTCCCGCCTGAGGATTTCACTCCCGAAGCGGTCGCTGAAGCCGACGCTCTCGTGGTCAGGACACGCACCCGTATCGGCCCGGAGCTCCTCGAAGGCTCGCGGGTAAGGTTTGTGGCCACTGCCACCATAGGCATGGACCATATCGACCTGCCATGGTGTGGGTCGCGCGGCATCGCCGTAGCCAACGCCCCGGGCTGCAATGCTCCGGCCGTGGCCCAATATGTCCTGGCTTCCATCCTTGAACTCGGATTTACGCCGGGGCCCGGGCTCACCCTCGGCATCGTCGGCGTGGGTCATGTAGGCCGCATCGTAGAGCAATGGGCCCGCCCGCTTGGCTTCCGCATCCTCCTCTGCGATCCCCCCCGCGCCCGGCGCGAAGGCTCCGCTTCTTTCGTCGACCTCGACGAGATAGCGCGCCAGGCCGATGTCATCACCTTTCATACTCCTCTGACCGCCATAGGCCCCGACGCCACCCACCATCTCATCGGCTCCCGTTTCCTGGCCGCCTGCTCCCGCAAGCCGGTCATAATCAATGCGGCGCGAGGCCCGATTGCCGGCACCGGGGCTCTCTGCCAAGCCGTTGACTCTGGAGTAGTAAGCAGGCCCGTAATCGACTGCTGGGAGGGCGAGCCCGCCATATCCCCGGAGCTACTTGCACGAGCTGCAATAGCCACTCCCCACATCGCAGGCTACTCGCTCGAAGGTAAAATGCGCGCCACACGCATGGCCCTCGACAGCCTGTGCGCTTTTTTCGGCATCCCTCCTCTCCCACCGTCGGCTGCCGACCTGAGCATCGCCGCAGCTCCGACAGCCGCAGCGATCAGCAGCTCTTATTCGCCCATGGCCGACAGCAACAGCCTGCGCGCCAACCCGGCCCACTTCGAGACACTCCGCAACAATTACTCCTACCGACCCGAACCGCGCTGACCCCCCGGGCGTTGTCTCATAGAGCTTCCGCTCTATCATCCCTTCCAAAAAAACCTACTCCAATGCTCATCGCCTCAGCCAAACGCAAAGAAAACATAGCCGAATATATCCTATATCTCTGGCAAGTAGAAGATATGATCCGCGCCAACGGCCTTGATATCGACCGCATCAAGACCAATATCATCGACCGCTTCCCCGACCTCTCCCCCGAGCAGCGTCGCGAAATGACAGAGTGGTATGAGAGCCTCATCGACATGATGCGCCGCGAAGACGTTACCGAAAAAGGCCATCTTCAGATCAACCGCAATATCCTCGGTGACCTTGTAAGTCTCCACCGCCGCCTGCTGGCCGACCCCCGCTTCCCCGATTACACAGCCCTCTTCTACAAGACCCTCCCCTACATCGTTGAGCTTAGGTCAAAGAGCGGCGACACTCCCGCCGGCGAGATAGAGACCTGCTTCAACGCCCTCTACGGTATGCTCCTGCTCCGTCTGCAATCAAAGGAAGTGACCCCGGCCACTCAGGAAGCCGTCAAAGCCATCTCGACCTTTATCGCCGCTCTCGCCCGAAACTACCATCTCGACGAGGCCGATCGCCTCTTCCCCGCCGACGACTGATCGGCGCCGTCGGGCAGGAGTCCCGGGAGGCTTTTGTAACCCGATTCGGGTGTCGGGAAAGGCCCTCCGAAGAAAAAATGAAGATTTTTTTCATTTTTCTTGCAAAAAATTTGGTGGAGTCAAAAATCCGCCTTACCTTTGCAACGCAAAAAGGGAAGAGAGAGCTCCTCCCAAGCAAAAAAAAGACAAATCGGGGTATTAGCTCATCTGGCTAGAGCGCGACACTGGCAGTGTCGAGGTGAGCGGTTCGAGTCCGCTATACTCCACCCAAGCGTCTGCACAGAGTATCACACTCTCGCAGACGCTTTCATTATGCCCCTCCTTCGCGCTGAAATGATTTTGCGGGATGGAGGATTTTTCGTATCTTTGCAAGATGATTGGACGCGGCCGTCCGGGCGGGCTGCCGGCGTCTGGATTTGTAACCTTAAATCGCAATACCTGATGATAAATTGGCTCCGGCGCCATGTTGCCTCAGTGGTGGGGCTGCTGTTGGTGCTCATCGTCTTCATCGTCTATTCTACCCAACTCTCCCATCTGCTCATCTATATGGAGCAGCATCGCCTCTTCCGCTTCACGATGGCCTATGTGGAGGAGGAGCTTCACCAGGCCGGCTTGGCTAAGCTGGCGGGCGACTTCGTGGTGCAGTTTTTCTACTATCCGGTCCTCGGCGCGGCTGTCCTGGCGCTCATCTTCGGGGCGGTCTATATCTGCGTGGCCGATGGCTTGCGTCGCATCCTGAAGCGTCGCGGCCCGGTGGCCGTCATCGCGGGGCTTATCCTCCCGGCTTTCTTTCTGGCGAAGGGCGCCACAGTAGAAGCTCCCATCGAGCCGCTTATTAAGGCTCTGATGGCCACCGTCTCCTTCTGGATATTAGCCGCTATCGCCGGCCGCTTCATCAAGCGTCCCGAGCGTGAGCTCGCGACCCGGATGATATGGGTCACTCTGGGGGCATCAGCGGTCATCCTCGGCGCGGCTGTGGTCTACTCGCTGACCAAAGTCTATAGCCCGATGGAGCGGGATATAGTGCTCATCGAGGAGGAATATCGCCGGGGCGACGACGACGCCGTTGTGCGCCGCGCCAACCGCTATCTGCGCGAGGGAGGCAGGGTCCACGTGGTGCCTTACTTCCGCAATCTGTCGCTTCTGAGACAGGGCAAACTGGCCGATCACGCCTTTGATTATCCCCCCCTCTTCGGCGTCAACAGCCTATATGTGCGCTGGGACGGCCATGTGCTCAAGCGCGAATATGGCTATCACATATATCACCTCTTGGGCTCCATCAACATGGCGCAACGCTGGCGCAGCGAAGGTATGACCAACTTGGGCGAGACCGGCCCCATACTCTCTGACCTTGCCGCTTATTATATCATCAACGGCCACGACCGGGTGGCTTCGCGCGCCATCAACCATCTCGGGCAGAGCCTCTTCTATCGCTCCACTGCCGACAGCCTTCGTGCAAGGCTCGGCACCGGGGAGATCCCCGGGCTGAAGAGTTTCTATGCCGAGGCGCCCGACTCCATCAACGGCATCCTCGACGACGAGTTTCTCCCCATAATGGGCCATATGCTCCTGACTCATCCCGACAACAAGATGGTGGCCGAAGCGTTCCTTACCGGCTGCCTCCTGGCGGGCGACTACAACAACTTCATGGGAGGGCTCAACCTCATCGGTCTGCGCGACCCCGAGAAGATGCCGCGCCCCTATCGCGAGGCGCTGGCAATGATACAGGCCTCCGACCCATCGGGTTGGTGGCGCGAGGCAGGCTTCAAGGTGTGGCAGCCTGATATCAACCGCTTTCAGGAGTTTACCCGGGCCATGAACTCCGGCAATAAGCTGGCGCTGAAGAGCGGATTTGCCGACACATACTGGTATTACTTCTTCTTCGTCAATCCCGACCGCCCCAATAAGCGCAAGTAACCTTAATCCTTCACTCCGACATACACTATCCATAAGATAACTATGACTCTCTCTCGAATATTCCTCCCCTTTCTCATCCTCCCGGCCCTCATCATGGCCGGCTGCTCAGGCTCGGCTCCGAAGGCCGACACTACCTCCGCCGAGCCGATAGAGATATATCCCGACTATGCTTCGGTGACCTTCCCCGTCAACATTGCCGCGCCGGCTTTCGAGCCGGTGGTCGAGGGCGCCGAAGAGGCCCATCTGCTCGTGGGCCGTGTCGGTCAGGAGCCGTCAATCTCGGTCAGAGGCGACGGACTCTCGCTCCTGCCGCCTCTCAAGGAGTGGCACAAACTGCTGGGCGAGGCCGCCGGCGGCGACATCTATTTCCGCATCCTCACCAAGGCTGACGGACTATGGACCCAACACCCCGACATCACCGCCACCATCGCCCCCGACTCCATCGACAGCCATATAGCCTACCGCATGCTGTATCCGGGCTATGAGCTTTGGCGCCGCGTAGGTATCTATCAGCGCTCGCTCGAAGACTATAGCCAGACCCCTATCCTCGAGAATAAGGATATGGATGGCAACTGCCTCAATTGCCATTCCTTTGCCGCCAACAATCCCCGGACCCTCCAGATTCACGTCCGCGACAAGCATAAAGGCACCCTTATCGCCCGCAACGGACAGGTGAAGAAGGTGGTGCCCTCACATCCCGACCTCCCCAATGGCGCCACTTATCCCACATGGAACCCCGACGGCCGCTTCATAGCCTACTCCACCAACGACGTGATGCAAGGCTTCCACACCTTCGGCTCGAAACCCATCGAGGTAGTGGATATGAGCGCCGACCTGATGATTTACGATGCCGAGACCGGGAAGAGCTACACTGCCCCCGCCGTTGCCACGGCCGAATATTATGAGACCTTCCCGGCCTGGGACCCTAAAAGCAACGCTCTGTGGTTTGCCCGCGCAAAGGCACGCCAGATGGGCGAGCCACTGCTGAACACCCGCTACGACCTCTGCCGCATCGACTTCGACCGCTCGACCGGTACCTTCGGTGACTCTGTCGTCACCGTCGTAGCCGCTTCCGATATGGGCAAGAGCGTGTCATTCCCCCGCGTGAGCCCCGACGGCCGCCATCTGATGTTTACTCTCAGCGACTATGGCACCTTCTCCATCTGGCACCCCGAGTCAGACCTAATGCTGCTCGATCTCGCATCGGGCGAGGTCCGTCCCCTCGATGAGGTCAATGCTCCCGAGACAGTTGACTCCTACCACACCTGGAGCTCCTCCGGCCGATGGTTTGCCTTCTCATCCAAGCGTCTCGACGGCCTGGCGGCGCGGCCCTTTATCTCATCCTTTGACCCCGCCACCGGCCGCGCTACCAAGCCCTTCGTAATGCCTCAGAAGAGCTCGCGCTACTACGACGATCAGTCGCTCACCTACAATGTCCCCGAGCTCATCACCGGCCCCGTGGAGATCACCGACGAGCTTCTCAAGACCGCCCTCAGCGACTGACTTAAGGCTATGGTAACGGGCCGCTTCGCCCCATCACCCTCCGGGCGGATGCACTTGGGAAATGTCTATGCCGCCCTGATGTCGTGGCTTTCGGCCCGTCGGGCCGGAGGCCGCTGGATATTGCGCATCGAAGACCTTGATCCCCAGCGGTCGCGCCCCGAATATGCCCGGCAGATTGAAGACGACCTCCATTGGCTCGGCCTGGAATGGGACGAGGGGGGCATCGATGCCGGATATTGCCAGAGCCTGCGCCACGACTATTACCGTCAGGCCCTCTCCGCTCTTGAGGAGCAAGGTCTCGTCTATCCCTGCCATTGCACCCGCGCTGACCTGCGCGCCACCCAAGCCCCCCACGCCTCCGACGGCAGAGCCATCTATTCCGGCCGCTGCCGCCCTGCCTGGGGGCCTCCCTTTCCACCCCCGGGAGAAGAAATCCCGGGCGCCCGGCGCCTGTTTATCCCTGACGGTCTGAGGGTGAGCGTTACCGACCGCAATCTTGGCGCGGAGACCATCGACCTCTCGGCCGAGGTAGGCGACTTCGTCCTGCGCCGAGCCGATGGTGCCTGGGCCTATCAGCTCGCTGTGGTGGTCGATGATGCCCTGATGGGAGTCACCGAAGTGGTGCGCGGGAGCGATCTCTGGCTGCCATCCACTCACCAGCAGGCCCATCTCTATCATCTATTAGGGTGGCAGACTCCCGAGTGGGCCCACATACCCTTGATCACAAATGCCCGTGGCGAGCGCCTCTCCAAGCGCGATGCCTCCCTCTCCCTGGCGGAGCTGCGCGGCAATGGCGCATCGCCGGCCGAGGTCCTCGGCCTCACGGCTGCCCTCGGAGCCCTCATCCCCTCACCGGAGCCGATGACCCTCGACCAACTTATAGCCCTCGGATGAGCCCTCCGTGACGAAGGTGCTTTCCCCGGGTATTCCGTCAGGCATAAAAGATGAAAGTGCGCATCTTCACAGATGCGCACCTCCCTCATAACCAAAATTCAAGTATATATAAAGTGTTGTCGTATGACGTTTCCGTTTCGTAATGCAAAGTTACGAATATTAAGAGGCCTGAACAATAGGCAAATAGCCAAAAAACGTCAAAAAATGCTAATTCATAATTGTTAAAGATTAAGACTCTGAAAGGATTTAACAACCTCAGCCTGGCCGACAAACATTTTTAATCACAAAACGTTTATAACTGTGAAAATACCCTAACGACTCTCCCCTCTCACCCACACACGCTCCAACTACACCTTTTCTCCCTCACATCCGCTACTATGCAAAACCGCCTGACCTTTACCGAGGCTGTAAACCTCACTCTGACCGACAATTACTGCAACTTTGAAGGACGCGCCTCCCGCTCCGAATTCTGGTGGTGGACCCTCTTCTGCATCGCTCTTATGGCCGTTGAATCGATGGCCATGGAAATGCTTGGCCATCAGACGGGAACTCTTGTCGCCTGGATAATCAATATCGGAATGGTGCTCCCAACGGTGAGCCTCCTCGTGCGCCGGCTCCATGATATCGGTCGCTCCGGGTGGTGGTCGGTCCTCGGCCTGGTGCCCATAGCGGGGCTTATACTCATCTATTGGCTGACTCTTCCGAGCCGAGGGGCCATCAATCCTTATGGCGTAGCGCCCTTCTGCGATTTTGATTGACCGCCGGGAGCAGCCGTCACATAGCCGTATCCGGCCTTTCAATGGGCATAAGTGAAATCGTCGGGGCGATAGATGATGGTAGTCCGTGCCATAGGGGCCGCCAGGAAATATCCCAAGCAGGGCGACGAGCCTGAGAAGAGCCGAAGACCATTATAATCGCCATTGTTGAGCGAAGCAAGATAGTCAAACATAAGTCGCGAAATGGGCATCACCTCAATCATGACGGAGTCGCCGTCGACCAGGCGGTCGGCATCATCCTCCTGCTCGATATCGCGCCGCGAGGTCATCATCATACCGGTGGCCACACCATTATCTACATTGCGCCCCTCCATAGCCTGCCATTGATAGACCTCTCCATTGCGGTAGACCCTCATCCAGTAGCAGATCAGGGGATCTGACGAAGCTGTCACTTCTACGCGAAGGACAGCCACATCATCATAAGGCATCCTTATCCAGCTGAAGCCGGCCGAGATAATAGCTATGGTGTCAAGCATGGTCGACCGGGCTACGAAGCTCTCCCCTCCCCTCTCCACTGTCAGCTCATAACAATGGCCCGTGACACCCCTTAGGCCCTCAGCGGTGAAAAATCCCGCGCTATCAGACAAGAGGCTGTAAGAGCTGCCGTCGGTAAGGTCGGTGACCCTCACGTCGGCATCGGTCAGCGGCGGCCTGAAGGGCTCATCGGTGGCCACGGTCTGTGAGAGTCTCACCTCCACACCCTCTCCGGTCAGCAGACCCTCGATGACCGGCTCGGGGGGTATCTGATGATACTCAAAGGCTATCTCCTTCTCGCAAGCCATTAGAGTCAGGGCGAGGGAAGCCGCCGGGATTAGTTTCAGCAGGTTCATGGCAGAAGTGAATAAATCAGAATTTGAGAGTGTAGGATACCGAAGGCACTATTCCATACATTGAATATTGGACTCCGCGGGTCCCCGAAGGTTTCGAGGGATCATTCTCGAAAAATATCATATAGGGATTGTAGCGGTTATAGAGATTGTAGATGCCGAAGTTCCACTCATAACTGAAGCGGCGCCCGCGATGACTGTAAGAGGCCGAGATGTCGAGGCGATGGGTCGGAGGGGTGCGGTAGCCATTGCGCTTACCGTAATAATAGACCGTGGCTCCCGACAGCTGATATTTGGCATCGGGGACCGAGAGAGCCTGCCCGGATGCATAGATAAACGAAGCCGAAAGGCTCCAGGATGGTGTCAGCGAATACATCCCGACGATATTGAGATCTGAGCGACGGTCGTTGGAGGCATCATACCAGAGCCCGTCGTTTATGCCATCGATGCGCGTCTGAGTCTTCGACAGCGTGTAGGCCACCCAGCCGGTAATCCGCCCGGTGTTTTTGCGCACCATCAGCTCAAGGCCATAAGAGCGTCCCCGGCCTCCGAGAATCAGCTCCTCGAGGTCGACGGCAGTGAACATATTGACACCCGAGCGATAATCATACACATTGCTGATCTGCTTATAATAAGCCTCGGCCGACCATTCCCAGCATCCGGCCTGATCTGTGGCAGTATAGCCCGCGCTATACTGCACTGCGCTCTCGGGCCTGACCTTGGCTGAGGTTAAGGCATATCGGTCAAAGGGAAACGACGAGGCTGTAGTGCGGATGGCATGAAGATTTTGCGACGACGAAGCGAGGCCCGCTTTGAGAGCCGACCGGGCGCCGAGACTATAGTTGACACTCAGGCGCGGCTCGGCCCGCAGATATGTCTTGTCTATCCCGTCGCGCCCCTGAGCCTCGACGGGCGAATAGAAGCTCTCATAGACCCTGAAGGAGTGTCCGCGAAGGGCTGAGAAGATGCTCAGCCGGGCTCCGGCGCTCAGCGACAGACGGCCCGACAGACGGCCTTCATAGCTGAGCCATATGTCATTGGCCCATCCGGAGCGGATGTCGCGCTCGCGGATGTCGTTGACAGTCCATTCGGCCGATTTCACCTTGAAAAGCTCCGAGCGGAGACCCGCCTCAAGCTCATGGTCTTCTGCGATAGTAAAGATAGCGCGATGGTTGAGCGAGCCGGTGCGGATATATTCGTCAAGGCGTTGCCTTGTGGCCATAATATCCATCCACATATCGCCGCTGAAGCCGGTCCAGGCAGCTGTGGTGATGAAGCGGCGGGAGTCGCCCCTGCGGGCTGTCCAGCGCGCCGAAGCGGCCATGTTGCCCCAGTCCATCCACATTATAGTCGAGATGCCGAGATTGTCGCGGGATGTGGTGAGCGCGAGGTCGATATAATCGTCGGGCCTGGGGCGATATGACAGCTTGGCGTTGACATCACAGAAGTGCATCACCGTATGGCGATATTTTGGGATAATCTTGAGGAATGCATCTACATATGAGCGGCGGGCATTGACTGCCAGCGAGAGGCGGTCGCGGATGATGGGCCCGCTCGCCGAAGCCTTCGCAGCCAATAGCCCGATGGTGGCGCTGCCGCCCCAGCTCTCCATATTGCCGGGAGCGAGGGTGATGTCGAGGGCCGATGATGTGGCGCCGCCAAGGTGGGCCGGCATAAGGCCTTTATAAAGGGTGGCCGAGCCGAGGGCATCTTCATTGAAGGTCGAGAAGATACCCATCACATGGGTGGGATTGAAGATAGTGGCTCCATCGAGCTGGACTTGGTTTTGCGAGGCTGTCCCGCCCCTGACCATATACCCGCCGGAGCCTTCGCTCTCCTGCCTTACTCCCGGCAGAAGAGTGATGGACTTGATGATATCCACCTCGCCGAAGAGCACCGGGGCCTTCTCCATGACCTTCATCTCGAGGGTCTCGGCTCCGAGACGCAGACTCCCTACGCGCCTCATAGCCCCGCGCCCGCTGACCACCACCTCGCCCAGCCTCTGTGCCTGCGGCAGAGTGTCTGAAACAGTCGCCGCGATGCTGTCGGGATATACCCTGATGGGAGCAGCAGACGCGGCCGCCGGCGATGCCGCCGGGGCTGCGATGAGCCATCCGGCGATGATTAACCGGATCAATTTGCCCGACACTCTCATCGTCAGATGATACCGAGGGAGTCGAGGAAGATAAGGGCTATCGCCGTGGGGCACACCCAGCGAAGGGCAAAGATCAGGAGGCCCATGAGGCGGAAGCGGGTGGTCCCGTAACAGGTCATCTCACGCTCTATGACCGAGCGCTTGACCCTCCAGCCGACAAAGAGCGAGATAAACATTCCGCCCAAGGGGAGGAGGATGTTGCTCGTCGTGTAATCAAAGAGGTCAAAGAGGGTCTTGCCGGCTATGGTGAATGAGTTGAGGCAGCCGAATGAGAGTGCGCAGAGAGTGCCGAAGAGGGCTGCGATGCCCGTATTGAGACAGACTGCCGTCCGGCGCCGCATCTTCAGCTCGTCGGTGAAGAAGGCTATCGATATCTCGCTCATGGAGATGGTGGAGGTAAGCGATGCAAGGAAGAGGAGGAAGAAAAAGAGCGTTGACCAGATCACTCCACCGGGAAGATGATGGAATATCGAGGGGAGCACCTCAAAAACGAGAGTCGGGCCGGCCGATGGACTCATGCCGTAGGTAAACACGGCAGGGAAGATGATCACACCGGCGAGGATGGCCACCAGAGTATCAAGCGACGCGGTGGTGAGAGCCGAGCGCCCCAGTCGCGTCCTGTCGGCGAAGTAGCTGGCATAGGTGAGCATCGTTCCCAGGCCCAGGGAGAGGGAGAAGAATGCCTGTCCCAGAGCGCCAAGCATCGTCGAGGGGGTAAGCTGAGAGAAATCGGGCTTGAAAAGGAATGTAAGGCCTTCACGGGCTCCGTCCATCGTCAGGGAGTTGATACAGAAGATGATCAGAATGAGGAAGAGGATGGGCATCAGGATGTTGGAGAAGCGCTCGATGCCCTTGGTGACGCCGCGGATAAGGATGCCGAAGTTGAGGGCTAAGAAAATGAGAGTCCAGAGAGCCGGGCGCCAGTTGCCGGTCACAAAGGTGTCGAAATGGGTGTGATAGCTACTGACATCACTGAAATCAAGGGCTCCGATGGCGCTCTGGAAGGTGTATTCCACCGTCCAGCCGGCCACCACTGAATAGAAGCTCAATATCATCGTCGAGGCCAGGATGCCCATATAGCCTACCATGGGGAATAAGCGTCCGCCTGAGTGGTGGCGGAAGGCCCCGAAGATGTTGGAGCGGGAGCTGCGCCCGAGAATAAACTCGGCGCATATCACCGGCAGACCCAGGATAAGGATAAATACTATGTAGCAGAGCATGAAGGCCCCCCCACCGTGGGCCCCGGCTTCGTAGGGGAAGCGCCATATGTTGCCCAGCCCTACGGCTGAGCCTACTGTCGTTGCGATGGCCCCGAAGCGGGTGGTGAAGATATCGCGGGGAGAGGTGCTGTTCTGTGATGTCATTATTTGGTAGGTATCTGATGGTCAAGGGGTGATGAGGGTGACGGTCCGGGCGATGAAGGCTGAGGCGAGCTCTTGCGTGACTTCCGGCTCCCGGCCGAGCCTCGGGTGGAAGCTGCAGGGGTAGCGACCGTGGGGGTGTCGGCCGCCAAGGCAGCCTCCAGGTCTTCCGCTCTCCCTACTCCTGACGGTGGCATTTCAGCTGGCGGGACCTGACGCTCCTTGAGCGCCGTGATGGCCACCACGGCTATCCACAATCCGACGGTCATCACCACTATTATCCGGCGCATACGCGCAGTGGTGCGCTTGGCCTCAGGGGAGTCGGGCGCCGTCATAAGAAGCGCGAGAGAAGGATTATGGCTGTCAGCAGCGGTGCCACCCACCGGAGGATAAACCGGAGGGTGCCGTGGGCGCGCGAGCGCATCTCGCCGCGATTGGTGAGCTCGCCCTTGAGGAGGCTCTTGGGCGCTATCCACCCGACATAGATGCAGATGAAGAATGAGACGGTGGGCAGAAGCATATTGGTGGCCACATCGTCGAGGAAGTCAAAGAAAGTCTTCCCTCCTATCAGCAGGCCGCTCCCTGTCTCCTGCGAGAGGGCGCAGAGGGAGGAGAGGCCGAAGACGGGGATGAGCACCACGAGAGTGGCCACGATGCGGCTCGTCTTGAAGCGGTCGGCGATGAAGGCCACCGACACTTCGGCGATGGAGATGGTAGATGTCAGCGCCGCCACGAAGAGAAGCAGGAAGAAGAGGATCGACCATATCTGAGTGGCCGGCATGCGGGAAAACACTTCGGGGAGAGTCACAAAGACGAGCGTAGAGCCCTGGAGAGCCTCGCCCGTGAGCCCGAAGGATGTCACGGCCGGGAAGATGATGAAGCCCATCAGCATAGCCACCAGCAGATCAAGCATCGAGACGGTCACGGCCGTCCGGGTCAGCTTTGTCGACTTAGGGAAATAGCTTGCATAAGTGATGAGGATGCCCATACCTAACGAGAGGGAGAAGAAAGCCTGACCGAGAGCCGATAGGAAGGTTTCGGAGGTGACTTTGGAGAAGTCGGGCTTGAGGAAAAACTCCAGGCCGGCACCTGCCCCCGGGAGAGTCATGCTCACACCGCAAAGGACCAGGAGGATGATGAAGAGCAGCGGCATCATAATGTTGCTCATCCGCTCGATTCCCTTCTGCACTCCAAGCATCAGAACTATGATGTTGAGCACGATGACCACATATGTGTTGATCAGCGGGCCGGTCGACTCCGCTATCATCGACGTCATCTTGTCGGCAAAGAAGCCGGCACTCCCCGCTCCCGCGCCTTCATAGAGCGAGCCGGAGAAAGAGGCCAAGAGATATTCAAAGGTCCAGCCTGCCACAACCATATAGAAGCAGAGCACCATGTAGCTCGCCAGGATAGCCACACCACCGACGGCCCACCACGGCTTCGGAGCCTTGAGGTTACGGAAACAACCGATGGCATCGCTCCGGCCGGCGCGCCCGAGGGCAAACTCGGCCACCATCACCGGCACTCCTAACAGAAACACACACGCTATATAGATCAGGAGAAAGGCGGCGCCGCCATTGGCCTGCGTCTCTGCCGGGAAACGCCACACGTTGCCCAGGCCGACCGCCGAGCCGACCGTTGCCGCTATGAGCCCCACCTTGGAGGCAAATTGAGCTTTTTTTGACATCTTTCGTTACAAAATGAAGCCACGGAGCCCTCCGTGGCCGTTAATCTGTCGGCAAAAATAATCAAAATATCCCAATCGGCCAAATATGAACCCCCTGCGCCCCTCTTTTGTTATTCTGACAGCAACTTATTTAACTCTTCACTGACCTATGATTAAGAAACTCCTCCTCGCCATGGCAATCATCGCCGGTATCGGCGTTACGGCCTCAGCCCGCGACACCTATGCCCATGATGCCTCTGCCCTTCCCCAAGCCGCCCAGTCAACTTTGGCCAACAATTTTAAGGCCGGAGTGACCGTTGTGAAAATCGACAAAGACCTCGGGCGCGTCTCTGAATATGAAGCTATCCTCTCTGACGGCACCGAAGTGTCGTTTGACCGCGACGGCAACTGGAAAAATGTCGAAGTCAGCGCCCGCGGCTCCGTTCCCTCTTTCTTTGTCCCCAAAGCTGTGAGCGACTATGTCAAGAAGGCCCATCCCGGCCAGAAAGTAATCGGCATCGAGAAAAATCGCTCCGGCTACGAAGTGGAGATCACCAACGGTCTCGACCTCAAATTTAACTCGCAGGGCCAGTTCCAGCGCTACGATTAGCGTCTCGCCTCACCCCGGAGATAGCCGCGAGGCAACATGACACATCCCTTTTACCACCGGGATTGACAATCCGACTTTTTCGAATAAAACAGACAATATATTAAGATAGACAATCCTCCCAAGAGCACCGGCCCTCCTGCCGGTGCTCTTTCTCATCACGGCCGCAAGAATAGAGAGTGGACAATCAATCAAGGCCAAAAGCCCCAACTACTGCCGACGCTTCATCGCGTCAGTATCTTTAGCATTAAAATGGCAAACATTTCACTCTTGAATGAAATATTTATTGTAACTTTGCGTTAAATAATAATAAAGGAAACTATTATGAGCGAAGTAGAACTTATCCTATTGGAAGAAGGAAATCAATGCACCCTCTATACCATTCACTTTACATCTTAGGATAGCTCAGAGTATAAACGTTTCTATAATAGATTCATAAAAGACGCAGAGCTCAATAGAGATCTGCTCCGTATCATTCAGGTGATTGATGAGATTGCAGATAAAGGTGCCCTTGAGCGTCGTTTCAGACCAGAAGGAAAAATGAAGGATTCTGTTGTAGCATTGTCTGTTCTTCCTTCAAAATTGAGATCATACTGTTTGCGCCTATCCGATGGCATACTTATCCTTGGTAACGGAGGCGTTAAAAAATCACGAACTTACGAAGAGGATGATTCGTTACGTGGGTATATCCTTAACCTTCAAAGATTTGAAGAATTATTAAAAGAGGGTCAGCGAGATGGAACTGTAGTATAACAGAGAAAATTATTGAAACCGACAATACTTTTGAACTATGAAAGAAGCCAGGGAGATATATCGAAAAATGGTGTCATCTATTCCAAAAGATATCCAAGCTGAAATTGAACTTTCATTCGCCATATCTGAGCGCATAGACGCTCTAATGAATGAACGCGGGCTTTCTAAAAAACAGTTCGCTGATGCACTTGGCCGACGTCCGAGCGAAATAACAAAGTGGCTCAGCGGTCAACATAATTTCACGATTGCTACTCTCGGGATGCTTTCTGCGTTCTTCGGGAAACCAATCGTAACCGTTGGATAATGCCGGAGAATTTCAATACATAATACATCGACTATATCGAGCCTGACCTTTATTTGCGTCAAGGAGGGAAAAGCGTTGAGAGGAGTTTGCAAAGGGGGGGGGGAGTAGCACGATACATAGGCTCTATCAAATTGGGCACTTTGAAACAAAGATTCGCCCCCTTCATACCCTATCCGATTTAGCTGTTAATCCACAGAAAAAAGCAATTCAGACGGCACCATAAACCTCTTCTATAAGATTCGCTGCATGGAAAAATCATAAGTGGAAATAATAGGAGGCGGAAAGATGGGCCGGGAGCGTCATTTTTGCTATCTTTGCATCGTCGCTCTCTTGAGCCGGCTCCTACGGGTCATCTCAGCGCCCTTCTCTCCATCATTGCTTCTCCTCAGCTAATCCCTCATTCCTTCCAACACCTTATCCAATCGCTCGGCAATGGACGGTATCTTACCCTTTGCTTTTATCTGCCTGACATCTTTTTTCACCCTCACCAACCCCCTGGGCACCATGCCGGTGTTTCTGTCAATCACCCAGGGAATGGGAGAGAGCGACCGCGACCGCATCCTCCGGCGCGCCACGGTCATCTCTTTCTTTATCCTCATTGCCTTCACCATCGGCGGCCAGCTTCTCTTCAAGCTCTTCGGCATATCGACCAACGGCTTCCGCATCGCCGCCGGCTTCATCATCTTCAAGATCGGATTTGATATGCTCCAGGCCAAGTATTCCAACACCAAGCTCAAGGAGGAGGAGGTGAAAGTATATGCCGACGACATCTCCATCACGCCCCTGGCCATACCGATGCTCTGCGGCCCTGGAGCCATTGCCAACGGCATCGTTTTGATGGATCAGGCCGCGACAATCCCTTACAAGGTGACTCTCTTTGCCTCCATCATCATCATCTATATGCTCTCTTACCTGGTGCTCCGCTTCTCGTCGCGCCTCGACAAGTGGATCGGCGAGACGGGCAATAATGTGATGATGCGACTCATGGGCCTCATCCTCATGGTGATAGCCATCGAGTGCTTTGTGACCGGTCTGAAGCCTATCCTCATCGACATCATTCATCAGGGAAACCTTCAGGGCTGAGGAATTGTTATCCCATAAACCCTCTATCCGAACTATTATGCTTCAATTCATAACCACCCCCGGGGCGGGGACACTCAGCCCCACTGAGCAGGCCCGTCAGGCTATCGCCGGCGGCTGCCGCTGGATTGTCATCGACATCCCCGGCGCGACCGACAACGACATCCGCAACGCGGCAATGGACCTTATCAATGAGTGTGAAGACACCAACACTTTCCTTCTCATCCGCGGCCATATCGACGTGGTAGACGAGCTGAAGGTTTCCGGCATCCAGGTCGGCTCCATCGAGGAGGGTGCCGAGGCCCGCAAGCGCCTCGGAGCCCACGCCATCATAGGCGTAGAAGCCACCACGGCCGACGAGGTCAAGCAGCTCAAGCCGCTCGATCTCGACTATGCCTTCCTCCCTATCGCATCTCCCGACAATGTGGCAGCCATCGTTGCCGAAGTAAAGGAGGCGGGGGTCGATGAGCCGGTTGTCGCCGGTGCCGGAGTGACACTCGACAATCTCGAGCAGTTTATGGCAACAGGAGCCCACGGAGTGGCTATGGGCGATGCCATCGCCGCCGCCCCTGACCCCATGCTCTATACCATGAAGGTAATGGAGCGCCTCATCCCCGTAAAACCCTGACGGCAGGACGCCGCTAAATCGTCAGTAGCAACATAAGTCACCCCGCGCTGAGCCGACGCTTCACGCGGGGTGACTTCACTTTATCATAACCCTACCTCCACACAATGAAGCCATACCCGAAGGGAGGAGGGGTAAAGACAGATTCTTAACAAAAAAATGAGCGTCGTCACATCGTCAGATGAAAATAATATATTAACTTTGTAACATACTATGGTATGGCAGGGAAAGCCCTAAGGCATGGGAGGGATACCGCAAAATTACCCCCCCCACCATACTGACTTAAGCCTCTATTATTCAATTACTTAGACTAATGATTATCAACCTTAGATCTATCATTGGGGCTTTGACTCTTGCCGCAGCCATGACCTTTGGCAGCATTAACGAAACCTCGGCACAGCGGGTCATTTTCCCCCAGCTCCAGCAGCCCGGAGCTGCCACGGTCACCAGATCGGGAGCGACCTACACTCTTTCCAACAACCTCCTGTCGGCATCCTTTACCGAAAAAGACGGCTTCCTGATCTTCGACGGATGTCAGGCTATGGGTCTTCAGCCCGAGACCGAACTTTTCATCGTGGAGATGGGCGACGGCAACGCCATCCCCGCCTCCGCGTTTACAATGAGCAATCTTCACACCGAAGTCCTCCGGGCCGACCCCTCGTCGCCCAAAGGCTCCGAGCACTTCCCCGGTCAAGCACTGTCGGCAACCTTTACCGGCAACGGGCTTACGATCGACTGGAGCGCTGTACTCCGCGACGGCTCCCACTATCTCCGCACCGAGATGGAGCTGACATCCAAAGAGCCGGTGGCGATGCACGCCATCATCCCCATGAACTATAATGTGGCTGCCGGCGAGCCGGTCATCGAGTCGGTGGGCAACACCCGCGGCGCAATCCTCGCCTCATCCAAGATCTTTGCCGGACTGGAGACCCCTATGGGCCTCAACAATGTCGGCGGCAAAGCGTCATCGGGGGGAACAGTGGAGAAGCCCGAGGAAAGCGACGGCTTTACACTCACCACCTGGAAGCCCGAGACCTTCTGCTGGACTCCGGGGCGCGACGTCCCTTCCCAGATCCTCGAGCTCGGATATGATGATTCTCAGGTCGTAGGAGCATATGGTAAGGCCATTTTCGCTTCTGCCGGCACCCAGACCGTGACTTTCCGGTATGCCTCCGGCACCCACCGCCTCAACATCGTCGGTGTGGACATAATGGATGACAATGACAATGTAGTAGCCTCTGACTATCACTTTGGCTTTACCGGCAGTCAGAAACAAGACAATGTCTATACCCTCAACGTCCCCAAGGCCGCCACTTACACCATCAGATATTTTATTGAAATCAAGACCGAGAGCATCACCTCCACCGGCAATATATCCTTCTCGGGCAATGTGACACAGCCCGGTCCGGCTCAGGATCCCTCAGGCGCAGTCCTCCCCGTGAGCGGCATGGACCGTTATTGGGTAATCAAGTCGAAGCGCAGCGAGCGCTATGTGGCTGAGAGCGAGGGTAAGCTTGTGTCGTCGCCGGGCATCGGCAGCGGCGAAGCCCGCTGGCACTTCGTAAAGCGCGCCGACCAGACCTGGGACATCATCAACAGCGCCACAGGCCACTATATCAATGTTGCCCCCTACAACAGCATCCTGACCGTAACGGCCGACGCCCCCGAAATCGGATGGCAGATAAAGAGCTCCAACACCGCTCCATTCCTCATCATCACCAACGGCAAGGTGCAGTTTAACTGCACCACCTCAGCCCACAGCTTCGAGATATGGAACTGGAGCAGCGGCGACTCAGGCAACGACCTCAGCGATGAAGGCGCCCTCTTCTCATTTGAGGAGGTAGGTGAATATGACCCCGATAAGGTTGAATTTTTCAAGGAAGACACCGGCCTGACGGGCCGCTGGAGCCGCAACACCAATCTCCTCCCCGAGAAGCCGTGGAAGGTGAGCGCCGTAGTGGGCCTCGTGGCTCCCGGTCAGCTCCGCCGCTCCGTGGCATCCTACGTTGACCGCGAGCGCGCCATGGCCTGGAGACCCATGCCTATCTACAACTCATGGTATGAGCTCAATATCAATCGCAACAACGACCGCAACTACACCACCAATATGAACATCAACCAGTGTCTGGATGTGGTCAAGCAGTGGCATACAAATCTTTATGACCGCCATGGCGCCAATATATCATGTTTCCTCTGGGACGATGGCTGGGACGAATACGGAACCTGGAGCTTCAACCCCAACTTCCCCAACGGCTTCGCCGAAGTCGATAAGGAGGCACGCGAGATGAACACCGGCATCGGTGCATGGCTCGGCCCGGTCGGTGGCTACGGTCAGAGCGGCAGCTACCGCCGCTCCTACTGGAACGGCAAAGGCGGTATGCAGCTGTCTAACCCGGCTTATTACAAAGTGTTCCTTGATGCCGTGACGATGCTCACATCCTCATATGACTTCCGTATGTTTAAGTTTGACGGCATCTCGGCCCAGTTCTCTTCCGTAGGCCCCGACGGAGGCACCACCGGCGAAGAAAACGCCGAAGCAATCATCCACATCGAGCAGCGCGTCCGCCAGATCAAGCCCGACATCTATCTCAATACCACGGTAGGCACATGGGCTTCCCCCTTCTGGTATAATATCTCCGATGCCACATGGCGTCAGGAAAACGACTTCGGCAAAGCCGGCCCCGGCAACGACCGTGAGCAGTGGATCACCTATCGCGACCGCCTCGTACATCAAAACTACGTAGTCAACTCGCCCCTCTGCCCCATCAACTCCATTATGACCCACGGCTTCATCCTTACCAAGTTTGGTGCCGTCGCCAAGAATATGGACTATGCCACAGTGCTCAACGAGCTCCGCTGCGCCTTTGCCTCAGGCACCTCCATGGTAGAGCTCTATGCCGACTATTCGCTCCTCAACGAGATCGAGGGCGGTAAGCTCTGGGCCGACATTGCCGAGTGCATCGAGTGGCAGGCTGCCAATGCCGATGTCCTCCCCGACATCCACTGGGTGGGCGGCAATCCCTGGACCGGCTCAAAGGCCGAAGTCTATGGCTGGGCTTCATGGAATGGCAATAAGGCCACCCTCACCCTCCGCAATGGCGCCGACAATGCTCAGTCCTATACCTTCACCCTCCGCGAAGCTCTCGACATCCCCGAGTATGTCACCACGGCCATCACCCTGAGCCCCTCCTTCAAGGTGTCAGATGCCCTCCCCGGCGTTGCCACCGGCTCTCCTATCGACATCGATCAGGAGCTGACAGCCACCCTGCCCGCCCACTCTGTCTTTGTCTTCGACGGCAAGGATGCCAACGCTGCCGTCGAGTTCACTCCGGCCGACGCGACCGAGGCTCCCGTGGTCAAGGGCACCTATGACCTCCAGGGTCGTCGCCTCTCCGACGGCGTCCCCACCCTCCCCGGCATCTATATCGTCGACGGCCGCAAGGTCATCGTCAAATAACCCGCAATTCAGACTAAACTGACGGGAGTGATTGCCGCATAGCTCAGCGGCAATCACTCCCGTCAGTTTTTAGCCGGTCAGTTATCAGAATAGGAGGGCAATGCGATAAGTGATGAAGGCCAGAAGCCATGCTATGCCGGTATTGTAGAGGGCGGCAAAGAGGGGGTAGCGCCAAGATCCGGTCTCGTGGCGAATGGCGGTAAGAGTGGCTATGCAGGGGCAGAAGAGGAGGACGAAGATGAGAAATGCCAGGGCCGAGGCGGGAGTGAAATCGGGTCGGTCGGTAATGCGGTTGGGGGTGGTCAGGCGCTCGCCGAGAGCCTGGTCTGAGACAGCTTCATCGCCGGTGTAGAGCACTCCGAGAGTTGACACCACTATCTCTTTGGCAGGAATACCGGCAATAGCGGCCACCGTGGCACGCCAATGCATGCCGATGGGCTCCATGACGGGATTGACAGCTTTACCCATCATCTCAAGGAAAGAGTCGCGAGAGGGATCGATATGGCCGTCGCCGGCCTTCACATCGGCTACAAACTGCTCGGCGCGCTCGGCGGGGGTCATCTCGGGAGCGTCATCGTGGCGCGGGAAGTAATTGAGGGCCCAGACGATGATGGAGGCCACGAGGATGATGCCGCCCATCTTGCGGAGATATTGCTCCCCCTTGGCCCAGGTGTGGCGCAGGGAGGCTTTGAGTGTCGGCAGCCTGTAAGGCGGGAGTTCCATGACGAAAGGCACCTCGTCGGCCTTGAAATAGAAGCGGCGGAGGAGACGTGCCGTGGCCATCGCTACGAGAATACCGGTCAGATAGAGCAGGAAGATGACCAGGGCCGCATGGGCTGAGAAAAAGGTGCCGGTCAGGAGAATGAAGATAGGCAGGCGCGCCGAGCACGACATGAAGGGAGTGATGAGTATCGTGATCAGGCGCGAGGAGCGGCTCTCGATGGCCCGGGTGGCCATAATGGCGGGGACGGAGCAGCCGAAGCCCATCAGCAGGGGGATAAACGACTTGCCGTGGAGACCTATGCGGTGCATGATGCGGTCCATTATGAAGGCTGCACGGGCCATATAGCCGGAGTCTTCCATAAAGGATATGCAGAAGTAGAGGATGAGGATATTGGGCAGGAAGACGATAACGCCGCCTACGCCACCGATGATGCCGTCGCAGACCATATCCTTGAGAGGTCCGTCGGGGAGAGATGCAGATAGGAATGAGCTGAGCCACGCCACTGCGCTCTCGATCCATTCCATAGGATACGAGCCGATGGCAAAGGTGGCCCAGAAGATAAAAAACATTATGGCGGCGAAGATTGGGAAGCCGAATAGGGGCGAGGTGACCAGCGAGTCGATGATGGCTGTCTGCTGGGCGGTGTCGAGATTGCCCTTGGTGTGGGTCTCGGCAAGGGCGCCCGCAATGAAGCCATATTTCTCCGAGGCTATGGCCGAGGCAATATCCTCGCCGGTGTTGCGCTCCACATCGGCCACGAGAGTGTCGCGGAGGTCAAAATATGATGTGGCTGTGGCCTCATCCACTGATTTGCGGATGATGTCTTCGGCCTCGGGGTCGTGCTCAAGGAGCTTGATGGCGAGATAGCGGGGGGAGAAGCGATGGTCTACGGCCTTGTCGGCTTTGAGTCGCTTGTTGAGGGTGGCCACTGCCGGCTCTATGGCCTGCCCGAGGGGGACATGGATATGACGGACCTCTTTAGCGCGGTCTTCGTAGACGGCTATGACGGTATCAAAGAGCTCGTCGATGCCACGACCCGTGCGGCTCACGGTGGGGATGATCGGCACTCCTATCATAGCGGCCAGCAACTTGTAGTCAAGAGAGTCTCCTGAAGCCTCGAGTTCATCCATCATATTGAGGGCCACCACCATGGGGCGGTCCATATCGATGAGCTCGGTAGTGAGATAGAGATTGCGCTTGAGATTGGAGGCCACAACGACATTGATAATCACGTCGGGTGTGTGATCGCGCAGATGGGCCAGGACGTAGCGCTCCTCCGGGGAGTAGGAGTCGAGGGAATATGTCCCGGGGAGATCTACGATGTCGAAGGTGAAGTCTTTATAATGAAACTTGCCGCTCTTGGCATCGACAGTCACTCCGGAATAGTTGCCCACGTGCTCATGGGCTCCCGAGGCAATGTTGAAGAGCGAGGTCTTGCCGCAATTCGGATTGCCGATGAGAGCCACAGTGATATGCTTGCGCGAAGCGTCGACGGCTGCGATATGGCGATGCTCCCCGGGGTCAGCCGGGTCGGCAGTCCGGGAGTGGGCCGGGCTCCCTGAAGCATGCTCCGGGCCTATGGGATGCACCTCGATAAGCGAAGCCTCGGCCTTGCGGAGGCTCACCTCATAGCCCATCACCTGATATTTGATAGGGTCGTGGAGCGGAGCATGGAGGAGCACCTTGACCTGCTGTCCGCCGACAAAGCCCATCTCGATGAGGCGTTTACGAAAGGCACCATGGCCGAGTATCTTGACAATTACGGCGGTCTGGCCGGGCTTAAGCTCTGATAGTCTCATACGGGAGTCAATTTTGACTGCAAAGGTAGTCAAAAAAAGCTCTCGCCGGAATACCCTCATCAGAGTATTAAGGCCTAAGGGTATGGTATCAGAGACGGCAGGCCGCCGGCCCGCAGGGGGCGGTGGGATATTCGGGATGGCGCTCGAGCCATGTCACGGCATAGGGACACGTAGCTCCGATGCGGCCACCTGAAGCGAGGATTTCATCGGCTGCTCGGCGCACCAGTTCGCCTGCTATCCCCCGGCCCCGCAGAGAGGGGTCTACGAAGGTGTGGTCAATGACAGAGATGCCGTCGATGGTGGGAAAAGTAACTTCGGCAAGGAGTTTTCCGGCGGGGTCGGTGGCATAGATGCGGCCGGTCTCGGTGAGATATTCCATAGTTAAGATGTTAATCGGTGTGTTTGAAGTATCAACGCCGTGAAGAGCCCGGAGGTTTATCGTGGGTGAAAAAAGAGGCATCGTCTCCGCCGGCCCGTGATGGCCGTCAAAGACGATGCTTATGAGGAGATGGAGGGGGCTGACCTTAAGCCTTACCCTCGTTTTTAAGGATTTCAACAGCCATATCGTAGATGGTCTCGTCGTCGAGGACCACGATGCCTCCGTCGGGACCGGGCTCGATATGTACGCCGGCATTTTTGCCAAACTCATAGTTAGCGCCGCCAAAATAGTTGCGGACGGTCTGTACGGTGACATTGAGCTTGTCGGCGATCTGGTGGGTCGCTCCATCGGGCAGGCTGTCTTTCAGACGGCGCAACTCGTTGAATGTGATGGTTTTAGCCATAATAAATAGGGTTTATGATGGTTGATTGATATCGAGGGAGTGGGTAATTCTTTGGTGAAGTTATGAAAGATTTTTGGAATAGAGGCAAAAAGGGGCGGAAAAAATGGATATGTTTTACAACATATTCTCTCATATGCGCTCCATGGCTGTTGATTTTATCCAGGCCCGATGATTATTGTCAATGCGGACATCAAGCCATTTCATGCCGGTGGTATCGCCCGGGACGGCCACAGAATCGATAATCTCAAGGAGGGTCCCTTCGTGGAGGAGCATTGCCTCTTCGGAGCGGTCCTTTGGATCGCGGGGCGAAGTGGAGAGGATGGTCGATGATGCGGTGATTACGGCGCGGTCGCCATCAGTGGCGGTGGAAGCGGCGCGGAGGGCTATGGCTATGGCTGCAACGGCGGCTATGAGGAGCAGGATTGCCCCGAAGAAGCCTGTCTTGCGAAGGGGGATGGATCGGCCGAAGATATATGCCGCCACTCCGCCAATGCAGAGCGCAAAGAGAGCAAAGGCAATCCAGGCCCACGCATCTGCCGAGGCTGAGGCGGCGATGGTGTCGGCCGTGTTGGAGATAAAGGAGCCGGTGTCGCCGGGGCGGTCAATGGTCTTGGCCGAGACGAAGGCAAGATTTGCCCGGGCATCATCACCGGTGGGATCAAGAATCAGGGAGCGATGATAAGCTATGATTGCTTTGCCGAGATTGCCGAGCCGATACTGAGTGTTGCCGATATTATACCAGAGCTCGGCAGAGGCTCCCCGGGAGGTGAGCTCCTCGGTGTAGAGCTCGAGGGCCTGCTGGAAGTTATCGGCCGAATAAGCCGAGTCGGCGCGCTCGGTCAGCGGGGAGGCCATCAGGCGGAAAGATGCCAGGATGGCTATGGCGATAAGGGAAAGAAAGCGTGTCATGTTAGGCAAAGGAATTAGGCTTTGAGGCTCTCAAGACTGTTGATGGCAGCGGCGGCGCTGTCGTAGAGATGACGGGGAGCATCAGCTTCGACGGGCGTATAGCGGGCGAGCTCGCAGGCATCGATCACGCCGGCAAACTGAGCGGCCACATCGGCGCCCTTGTCGCCGAAGCGCTCGGTGAGGACTGAGGTCACCGTGGGGCGGGTGAGCTGCGAGGCATTGAGGCGGAGCTTGTCGCCGAGGTAGCCCCAGAGGGCACGGAGGAGCTCTTCGTGGAATTTTGCGGTATCACCCTTGTCAAGGAGGGCCTTGGCCGCGGCGAGGCGCCGGCGGGCGGCCTTCCCGGCGCGGGCGTTGCGTCGGCCGGCCACGTCGGCCATGGCGCGGGCATGCTTGCCGTAAGCTGCCGTGGCGCCTATGAGGGCTATTATAAGCAGGATATAGAGGGCCCAATACCACCATTGATAGGCCACGGGCTCAAGCTGCTTGATATGGCCCGATGCCCCGAGGCGGATATGGCGTATGTCAGTATTCTTGGCCTCGATATCCTTGCGGTCGCGGTCAGATACAGGGGTCGAAGCGCCTTTGACCACATGGATGGGATAAGAGGGAGTGGTTAAGGTGTGGTATTGTCGGTCAGATGGATCGAAGTAGACAAACTTGTCTGCCCCGATGGTGAAGTCGCCGGTGGTGGTGGGCACGAAGGTATATTCGATAGTCATGGTGCCGGCGATATTGGCTCCGCTAAGCCGTGTATCTGTCTCGGCCTTGGGTGAATATTGCTCAAATTCGGAGGGGAAGTCGGGGGCCGGCTCCTTGAGATATTTTATGTTGCCCGAGCCTGTGATGGTATAGATGAGGGTGGCGGGGTCGTTGGTCCGGAAGGTGTTGCCCACCAGGCGGGAGTCTATCGAGAAGTGACCGACAGCTCCGGTGAAGCCATCGGGAGCCGGCGTCGGGAGCGGATTGACGTTGAGGGTGGCGGAATTGCTGGTCACCTTAATGTCGCGCTCCACAGGATTACGCATCGTCACGAAGCCCATGTTGACCTGCTCATACTGGATGACGGTCATATCATAGTTGCCTGAATTGATAGTGATCTTACCCGACTTCTGTGGAAACAGGATACAGCGCTTGAGGATAGCGGTGTAATAATCCTGGCCATTGTAGCGCTCCACCTCGTTGAGAGCGGGGCGGACATCGAGCTCTTCGATCAGGCAGCCGTCAAATGATGGCTGGATTGTCGGGCGGAATGAGGATATGTTATATTTGGTATAGAGCTTGATGGTACACTCGACAGGCTCCTGCTCATAGACATTGTTGCGGGCAAGGATAATTCTGACGATCACATCGCCGGAATTGACGGCGCGGCCGGCCGACTGGGTGTCGATATCGTCAATCGACACCTGAGGCTGTTGAGATTGCGAATTGCTGCCATAGCCGCCCTGTTGCTGATCAATCTTGGGATTGTCGACCACGGTGAAGCGTGCCTGAGAGGAGCGGTAGGTCTTGCCGCCCGAAGTGATTGAAGCCTCGCCGATGGTATAAGTGCCGGGCTTACCGGCACGATAGGTGTAGGTATAGTCAATCGACGACGATGAAGAGGCCTGCCCGTTGATGATCTGATAGCTCTGACGGGTGCTCTGGGCGGGCCCGAAGAGGAGCTCACACCCCTCTATCTGAGGCACTTTAAGAGAAGAGGGATTGTCGCCGTTGGCAAGGCGGAAGGTCACGGCAAACTTCTCGCCGGCTCTGACACGCTGCGGGGCCTGGACCGAGAAGGAGGTCTGGGCGGCAGCCGCGAGGGCTATCAGGGTGAAGAGCCAGAGGGTGGTTATGAGGCGTTTCATGACGGTTAGGAGGGTGGTGATGGGGTAGACGATAAAGATTTACCAGGGGTTGGTCACTCGGCGACGCTTGGCTGCTTCCGCCTTCCGGCGCTCGGCTTCGACGCGCTTGCGCGTGGCAGCCTCTTCATTTTCCATCGCTTTGAGTATCTGCTCGGCGTTGGCGTCGCTTATGCCCGAGCGCTGGTTTTGAGGCTTGTCTTTCTTCTTGTCGTCCTGGCCCTGAGGCTGGTCTTGATTCTGATCTTTATTGTCTTTATTCTGGTCTTGACTCTTGTCTTGGTCTTGATTTTGGTCCCGGTTCTGATCTTTGTTCTGATCTTGCTGCTGGTCGTTGTCCTGGTTCTGGTTTTGGTCTTTATTCTGGTCCTGCTGCTGTTGCTCCTTGAGCTTGAGCTGAGCCAAGCGGAGGTTTTGGCGGGCACGGTCATCGTCGGGGTCGATGCGGAGGGCCCGCTTGTAGTTTTCGATGGCAGCGGAGAAGTCGTTGTTGTTAAACGCAATATTTCCAAGGTTATAGTTGGCCAGGCGAGCTATGTTTCGCTCGGCATCGGTCATATCGGAGCGCAGTTGGGCCAAGTCGCTCAGGATATTTCGGGCCTCGCCCATAGGATTTCGGTCGGCGTTGGGATCAGCCGAGCCGCTCTGGCGGATATATGAAGCAGCGAGATTGAAGCGGGCCTCGGCAGAGGTGGGATTTTGCTCCAGGGCCTTCTTATACATGGTCTCGGCCTCGGCAAAGCGGCTCTGGCGATAGAGCTTATTGCCGTCGACGATATAATTTCGCTCATAGCGGTTGGAGGCCGGGGCGGTCTTGCTGTCGGCGCTGACCCCGGCAGAGCCGGCTACCATGATGGCGAGGGTGGCTATGGCCACTCTCAGAGGGCGGTATATGGATGATAAAGGTAAGGCAGAGAGAGTCATCATTTGGCTTTGGAGAAGAAGTTGATGCCGCGGAGCCACGAAATCTTGCGGTAAGGTATGATGGTGTCGATAAGGAGGATTATCAGGGCCACGATGGCGAGCAGGGGGAAAAGCTCGGCCGAGGGAGAGGCTGTCAGCCGCTGATATTCGGTCTTGGAGAGCTTGGAGAGCTGGCTGTCGAGGTCGGAGACCACGGCGGGGTCGGAGCCCTGGAGGAAGATGCCGTTGCCTGCGGAGGCTATCTCGCGGGCCTCCGCCTCATTGAGCGATGTGACCACCACCTGACCGTTCTGGTCGGTGAGATACTTGCCGGTGCCCATGCCCTTTGGTGTGGGGATGGGAGCGCCACCGGCAGTGCCGAGGCCTATCACATCCACCTGGATACCGGCCTGGGCTGCGCGGGCGGCTTCGGCCTTGGCATCGTCCTCAAAGTTTTCGCCATCGGTGATGATCACTATAGCCTTGTCCATATCGCTCTCGGGAGTGAAGGAGTTCATGGCCATATCGATAGCCGAGCCAATGGCCGTGCCCTGGGTGGGGACCATCTCTGTCGAGAGGCCGTCGATAAACATCCTGGCAGAGATATAGTCAGAGGTGATCGGGAGCTGGGTGTAGCTTTCTCCGGCAAATACTATGAGGCCGATCTTGTCGTTTTGGAGCTTGTCGACGAGCTTTTCGAGGATAAACTTCGCGCGACGCAGGCGGCTGACGCCCCCGGGGTCGTCGGAGGCTGAGGCGAGCATGGAGTTGCTGACGTCGAGGCATATCATCAGCTCGATGCCCCGGGCGGTGGTGGTCTCGGCGGTGTCGTCGGAGGCGGAGGGCACTATCGGGCGGGCTATAGCGATGATAATCAGCGTCAGGGCGAGAAGCTCAAGGGTGAGCTTGATCCATCCGGTATAGCGCGAGGCTTCGGGCATGAGAGCCTTTATCACCTCGGGGCGGCCGAAGCGGCGGAGCTTGCGCCGGCGCGCCATCCGGCTCAGAAACCAGAGGGCGGCGATCACCGGGACGGCGATCAGCAGATAGAGATATTGTGGATTGACAAAGGTGATCATAGCTTAGGGGATGGAGCGGAGGATGGTGAAGCGGCAGATGAGCTCCAGAGAGAGGAGAAGGGCGGCGAGGAGAGCCCAGGGGAGGAAATTATCTTCGGTGTGGGAGAAATTGCGGACGTCGATAGCGGTCTTCTCCAGCGAGTCGATTTCTTTGAATATTTCTGAAAGGACATTATTGCCGGTGGCGCGGAAATAACGGCCGCCGGTGGTGGATGCTATCGACTGAAGGGTGGCTTCGTCGATGACTACCGGCATATTGACATACTCGATGCGGCCGAAAGCGTTTTCGGTGGGATAAGGGGCCGTACCGTTTCGGCCGATGCCTATGGTATAGACCTTGATGCCATATTTGCGGGCAATCTCGGCGGCGGTGGCGGGTGCCACGATACCGGTGTTGTTGGAGCCGTCGGTCAGGAGGATGATGCTCTTGCTCTTGGCTTTGCCCTCCTTGATGCGGTTGATGGCCGTAGCGAGGCCGTCGCCGATAGCGGTATTGTCCTGAAGCATGCCCATGCGGAGGTCTTTGATATAGTTGACAAGGAGCGCGCGGTCGGTGGTCATCGGGACGGCCGTGAAGGCTTCCCCTGCAAAGATCACCACGCCGATGTTATCGCTCTCGCGCCCGGCAACGAATTGAGCGGCAACCTCTTTGGCGGCCTCGAAACGGTCGGGCTTGAAGTCGCGGGCAAGCATCGATGTCGAGAGGTCAATGGCCAGGACTATGTCGGTGCCCTCTGTGGAGGTGGAGCTCCATTTGTCGCGAGTCTGCGGTCGGGCTATCACCACTATGAGAGCAGCAATGGCCGCGAGGCGGACGAAGAAGAGCCCGTGGAGGAGGAGCGAGCGGAATGAGCGGCCCGTCGACGCCAGCGGGGCCAGCGACGATATGGCCACAGAGGCATGGAGGCGCCCGCGCTTCCATATATACCAGGCTATGTAGGGGACGAGGATAAGGAGGCCCCAGAGAATGTCGGGATTAGCGAAGGTCATTTCTTAGAGGAGGGCTGAGGGGTTTGGGGAGCGTCGGAGCCTGCGGGAGTTTCCGGCTCGGGAGCGGGACGGGTGTCGTCGATAAACTTCACGGCGCGGTTCATGGCATCGACATTGTCGTCGGGCAGCGGACGCACCTTTGCAAACTTCACGAAATCGGCCATCTCGAGGATGCGGCTCATCAGGTCGGTCGAAAGGCGTGTGGCAGTATTGGAGTCGAGGGCGCGGCGGATCTGGGTGGAGGTCATCTCCATGGCGTTGATGCCGAAGCGGTCGTGGAGATAGATGCGCAGGATATCCGTGAGGCGCGTATAATATTGCTTCTCCTCGCCACGCTGGCAGAGCTGCTCCTCGCGGAGCTCGCCCAGCTGTCGGAGGGCTGCATCGACGGGATCTTCCTTCTTGGCCGGGGTAGCGGGGATGAGCGAGCGGCCACTCCTGCGGCGGATATAGACCCATACTCCGGCTGCTATCAGGGCGAGGGCCAGGAGGATCCAGAGGCCGTAGCGTGCCATCCAGTCAGGGAGATAATCGAGGAGCTCGCGCCGGGGGCTTACCACGTCGGCATAGTCGTGGATGGTCTTCAGGGAGTCTACCTCGGTGGGATAGACCTTGATGACACACTCATTGGATGTGACTTCACCGTTGCCGGCAAGGTAACGGACCGGAGGGATTACATAGACTCCGGAGTCAAAGCTCTGAAGGATGATGTCGCGGAGGATACGCGCGCGGCCGTTGCCCAGGTCGGTGACCTCGGCGGGGGTGATGGCGGCCACCTCAATCTGTCCCTTGATGGAGTCGGGGAAGGTGAGGTCGATTTCCGTGGCCGTGGAGTCGGCCGCATCGATGGTGCCAAACACCTCGACATGGAGGGCTGTCACGCGCCCCATCTCGAGAGTGGCGGAGTCGAGAGAAGCCTTGACAACTATATCGGTCGGCGCGGCTGCGAGGGTCACGGCCGATGCGATGACCATGATTAGGGCTAAGAGCCGGCAGCGGATGGGTGATAATGTCATATCTGGTGAAGGAGATGGAGGGGGTGGGATTAGTGAGAGCCTCGTCGGCGGAAGAGGCTCATCAGAGCGGTGATATAATCCTCATCGGTGGCCACGGAGGCCATGTCGACCCTGGCGCTCTGCATTGACTCTGTCATGGCCTGCTGGCGCTCATACCACCATTTGCTGTAAGCCTTGCGGACACGGCCCGAGGAGGTGTCGACCCATTTCTCGGCCCCGGTCTCGAGGTCGGCCAGGCGGATGAGGCCCACGTCGGGGAGCTGCGCGTCGCGCTTGTCATAGACCTGGAGGGCTATGACATCATGGCGGTTGCCGGCCACGGCAAGGGCGCGGGCATAGTCATGGGAGTCGATGAAGTCAGAGATAAGGAAGGTTGTGGCGCGCTTCTTCAGGGCGTCGGTAAAATAGCGGAGGGCTGCGGCGATGTCGGTGCCTGAGCTCTCGGGGGTGAAGTCGAGGAGCTCGCGGATGATGAAGAGGATATGCTTGCGCCCCTTCTTGGGGGGTATGAACTTCTCCACGCGGTCGGAGAAAAAAATGACGCCGATCTTATCGTTGTTCTGGATGGCGGAGAAGGCGATGGTGGCAGCCACTTCGGCTATCATCTCGCGCTTGGCCTCGCCCACGGCGCCGAAGAGGCGCGAGCGGCTGACATCGACAAGGAGCATTACCGTCAGCTCGCGTTCCTCCTCGTAGACCTTTACGTAAGGATGGTTGTGACGCGCGGTGACATTCCAGTCAATGTCGCGGATGTCGTCGCCATACTGATATTCGCGCACCTCCGAAAACATCATGCCGCGCCCCTTGAAGGCGGTGTGATATTCGCCGGCAAAGATGTTCTGGCTCAGGCCGCGAGTCTTTATCTCGATCTTCCTGACTTTTTTGAGCAGGTCGGTTGCTTCCACAATCAGTAGCTGAAGGTTAATGGATTAGGGCACCTCGACCTTATCAAGAATTTCGGAGATAATCTCGTCGGTGGTGATGTTTTGCGCCTCTGCCTCATAGGATAGGCCGATGCGGTGGCGGAGGACATCGTGGGCCACGGCGCGGACATCTTCAGGCACCACGTAGCCGCGGCCGTGGATAAAGGCATAGGCGCGGGCGGCGCGGGCCAGAGAGATGGATGCGCGGGGCGATGCTCCAAACGAGATGATGTCCTTGAGGTCGGGCAGCTTGTAGTCGGCGGGATAACGGGTGGCGAAGACGATGTCTACGATATATCGCTCGATCTTTTCATCGACATATATCTGCTCCACTACTTTCTGTGCCTCGATGATTTCTTCGGGGCGAAGCAGGGGCTGAACCTCCTTTGCGGCCGGAGCTATGTTCTGGCGGATGATGAGGCGCTCATCATCCTTGGTAGGATAGCCGATGACAACCTTGAGGAGGAATCGGTCAACCTGTGCCTCGGGCAGCGGATAGGTGCCTTCCTGCTCAATGGGGTTCTGGGTGGCCATCACCAGGAACGGGTCAGGGAGGGAGAAGGTGGAGTCACCGATGGTCACCTGGCGCTCCTGCATGGCCTCGAGCAGCGCGCTCTGCACCTTGGCCGGAGCGCGGTTGATTTCATCAGCCAGGACGAAATTGGCAAAGATGGGGCCGCGCTTGATCTGAAACGACTCATTCTTGACGCTATAGATCATGGTGCCCGTCACGTCGGCCGGGAGAAGGTCAGGTGTAAACTGGATGCGGGAATATTTGGCATCAATGACTTGGGCGAGAGTCTTGATAGCTAATGTCTTGGCAAGGCCTGGGACACCCTCGAGGAGCACATGGCCATTGGAGAGAAGGGCGATGACCAGCGACTCTACGAGGTGTTTCTGACCTACGATGGTCTGGTCCATGCCGCGGAGTACGAGATCGACAAAGCGACTCTTTCCGGCAACGAGCTCATTGAGCTCGCGGATGTTAACGTTTTCGCTCATAAAATGTTATGGTGAAGATGGGCGGAGAAATCATAAATTAGGAAACAAAATTATAATATATAACAAAGCAGGGAGTTAAACGAATGTTAAATTTCACTTTTTTTGTTAAAAATCCGCCTGTTACACTACCCTATGTCTCTCCCCTTCCGATTCCCTCCTCCAAGGGCTCAGACACGTCGCCTTGCACCTCTCCACGACATCCCCGACAACCTGGCCTACCACCTCCTCACGATACCGACCCGGCGCCCGGAAAACGGTCAGCGGCATCCCACGAAATCCTACGCGACATTGACAGTCACGACAAAAGTCGGGAGCCATCGATTGCGACGGCTCCCGACTGATGGGGTCAATGCGGTGATGCTCAGGCCTGGGCCGGAGTGACGTTGATGAAGCGACGACCGTTGCGGCCTACTGTGAAGACCACGGTGCCGTCGATAAGGGCATAGATGGTATGGTCCTTGCCCATGCCTACGTTGAGGCCGGGATGGTGGACGGTGCCACGCTGACGCTTGATGATGT